>CABZEW010000089.1 GCA_902524845.1 uncultured Alphaproteobacteria bacterium | reverse complement strand
ATTAGTCAAAATCAGAGACAATAAATTGACAGAAAAACACTTGGAATGGGATGAAATAATGTGTCTTAATGGAGAAGCAAAGATAGAGATGGTACCTTTTGATCATCCTCTTTGGATAGTGTATTCGTCAGGTACAACTGGTAACCCAAAGCCTATTGTCCATGGTAATGGAGGAATTTTAGTAGAGATGACGAAGCAATCTCTTCACATGAACCTTACTGAAAATGATCACTTTTGCTGGCTAACATCCTCTGGCTGGATCATGTGGAATGTGCAATTGGTAGCTTTACTCAGAGAATGCTCTATTGCTATGTTCGACTTTGCTCCAAATTATCCAGATTTTTATGAGATATGGAGAAAAATAGATTCAGAAAATCTGACCTATTTTGGAGCTGGAGCGGCGTATTTTAATAGTTGCATGAAATCCAATATTATACCAAAGAATGAGTTTAGCTTTGATAAGCTCAAATCAATAGGTTCAACCGGTTCCCCATTAAGCCAAGAGGGTTTTAAGTGGATATATCAGAAAGTTAAATCAGATATTTGGTTAGCGCCTCTATCCGGAGGAACAGACTTCGCGGGCGCATTTGTAATTGGCAATCCGTTATCAGAAGTAAGAGAAGGTGAAATGCAATCAAAGGCATTGGGCTGCGCAGTTTATGCTTTCGATGAAAATGGAAATTCCGTTGTTGGGCAAGTAGGCGAGTTAGTCTGTACAAAACCTTTGCCTTCTATGCCTCTCTATTTTTGGGGTGATAAGCACAATAAAAGATTAACTGAAAGTTATTTTGTACGGTTTCCAGGAGTTTGGAAGCACGGTGACTGGATTGAATTTACTAATTATGGTGGGTCAGTAATATATGGAAGATCTGATGCAACTATAAATAGAAGAGGACTTAGATTGGGGTCCTCTGAAATTTATCGCGCGGTAGAGTCGCTATCAGAGGTAGTAGATAGCCTTGTCGTTGACCTGGAATATTTAAACAGAGATAGTAATATGACGCTCTTTGTGGTCTTGTGCACCGATACAGAGTTGTCAGAAGATTTAAAAGAAAAAATAAGAGGTGTGATAAAGAATGCTGTATCAGCAAGGTTTGTGCCCGATGAAATTATAAAAATTTATGAAGTTCCACGAACTCTATCTGGCAAAAAGTTGGAAGTTCCTGTAAAAAAGCTTTTGCTTGGTTCAGACCCCAAAACCGTTGTAAACAAAAACTCCATGGCTAATCCTTCTAGTTTTGAATTTTTTATAAACTTTGCTAAGCATTAAACCTTATAAGTGTAAGATTATTTGATAGAGGGCCCAGGTTTCCATGTTACTCTCTTAATATTGGTCTCGTTAAACAGGTAGGTCCTCCTTCGCATCCGATACACAAGGAATCTCCATCAAAGGTATGTACAGTCACGCCGCTTTTTTCTAGAGCCTTTCTTGTTTGGGGAAAACCAGAGATCATTACACAAACACCAGGTCGAATGGTAAGCACATTAATATTTAGACCTTCGCTTGCAATAAATTCATTCTCTGGTGCTTCAATTAAATCGTAGCCTTTTTTTTCGAGCAACTGTACTAATCCAACGGGAAGAAGAGAAATATACGCAAGAGCTTTTTTTTCATTGACTATGCTTATTAGAGACATCATATGGAGACAAGCCTCAGGTCCTTTAAAAAATGGAAGATCAAAAGAAATAACCTCGACCTCAAATGGACCCAGTGTGCGTCTAATTTGTTCAACTCCAATTTGATTTGTTCTATAACCTTTTCCTATTACCAAAGTCTCATTATCTAACCAAAACATATCTCCACCCTCAGCTATCGCTAACCCAGAGGTTTTCCCGATTATTGGGATGTTATTACTTTTATAAAAAGCCTTGTGTATTTTTTCTTCACCTTTTCTGAGTGGTTTTCCCGGTGACAATAAAATTGCACCTTTTTGTGTCATAAATGATGCATCATAAGTGAATACGGAGTCTGCAATCTCATTATTCTCAGGTGTCATCCACAAAATCTCTACATCCAATTCAGTCAGGATTTTCGTAAAAGACAAATAGTTGCTA
>CABZEW010000088.1 GCA_902524845.1 uncultured Alphaproteobacteria bacterium | reverse complement strand
ATGCAGCAGTCAGGACACTATCCGAGCAAATTAATTTAGAAACTAGAACAAGGTCATTGAACCCCAAATGGTTTGAACCTCTTCTTCAACACGGTCACGAGGGTGTTCGACAAATTGAGGCTCAAATTACAAATACATTAGGCTGGTCAGCAACTACGGGCCAAGTTGACCCAAATCTCTATGACCAACTTTCAGAGACATTTGTTTTAGATGAGGAGATGAGAAGGAAATTGTCAGAACTAAATCCTAAGGCAAGTCTTCGGGTGGCAAACAGGCTTCTTGAGGCACAGGAACGAGAATATTGGCATCCAGATCAAGATACTCTCGATGCATTGAGGAAAGGTGCTGATGAGTTAGAAGACAAAGTTGAAGGAGTTGGCTTTGCAGCCGAATAAACAGAGGAGATTAATATGAGTCCATTAGATCAGAGAAAACAAGTGCCTAATCTTAAAGAGGACGGGGAAGGGTCGGTTCAAGTTAAATTGGATCCGGATATGAAGATAGATGGTGCAAAAGTTTTTGCAGTCTATGGTAAAGGGGGTATTGGTAAATCTACGACGTCATCAAATTTATCCGCGGCGTTTTCAAAACTTGGAAAGAAAGTTTTGCAAATTGGGTGTGACCCTAAGCATGACAGCACGTTTACATTAACTGGAAGGTTAGTGCCCACTGTCATAGATACTCTGAAAGAGGTAGACTTCCATGCGGAGGAACTCAGACCCGAGGACTTCGTATACGAGGGGTACAATGGAGTGAAGTGTGTAGAGGCCGGAGGACCACCTGCTGGAACCGGGTGTGGCGGCTACGTAGTGGGACAAACAGTAAAGCTGCTCAAGCAGAACCACATGCTTGATAATACTGATGTGGTAATATTTGATGTATTAGGTGACGTTGTATGTGGTGGGTTTGCAGCGCCACTACAACACGCCGATAGAGCATTAATAGTGACAGCAAACGATTTTGATTCGATCTACGCTATGAACAGAATTATTGCGGCGGTACATGCAAAATCAAAAAACTATAATGTTAGGCTCGCAGGTTGTGTGGCAAATAGATCGAAAGATACGAATGAGATTGACAGGTATTGTAAAGAAGTTGGATTTAATAGAGTTGCACATCTACCCGATTTAGATGCGATTAGAAGATCTCGACTTAAAAAGAAAACTTTGTTTGAGATGGGTGATGATGAAGATATAGTTTCTGTGCAAAAAGAATATATAAGACTGGCAGACCTTTTGTGGAATGGGACGGAAGGTTTGGCGCCTGCTACTATGGAAGACAGGGATATTTTTGAACTTTTAGGATTTGATTGATGCAAAATACGTATCTAGCAAAAAGAGAAAGACTAGAGAATTACTTTAATGAGGTGTCGAGTGATGCTTGGGATAAGCTGACGTCAAACGAACCTGTTTCTTATGTGCGCCAATTAGTTAGAGAGGGGCGCGAAAAGATGCAGGAAGCAATAATAGAGAAACTTCCCAAGGATTTAAAAGGTACAAGAATATTGGATGCGGGATGTGGGACGGGAGTTCTTTCTCGGATGCTAGATGAAAGAGGAGCAGAAGTTGTTGGGGTAGATATCTCAGAGAAACTGATAGAGGTAGCTAAAAACAGAAGTAGGTCCAATGGAAATATTGAATATTTCGCAGGAGATATGAAAGAAAAAAGCTTTGGTAACTTCGACTATATAGTTGCGATGGATAGTTTGATTCACTATTCACCTGAAGACGTCATATCATCAATCGCTGAGTTTTCTAAAAGAGCAAATTATTCAGTTCTTTTTACTGTTATTCCCAGCACTTTTGCGCTGAGGACAAAACTGAGTTTAGGTAAATATTTTCCAAAATCAGAGAGATCACCAGAGGTTGTTCCGATTGAGTGGGGCCAGTTGCGCCAATTGGAGGATTTAAAAATTAATGCCTGTCTTGAAAAAATTAAACGAATAAAAAGCTTTTTTTATGTTTCCGAAGTATGGGAGCTGGCAAACAAGTGATAATTTCAAAAAAAATGATAAAGGACTTAAGTAGCTCATTATTGCCATTTTCTGGTGCTGTCT
>CABZEW010000087.1 GCA_902524845.1 uncultured Alphaproteobacteria bacterium | reverse complement strand
CAATAGTTATTTCAGAACATCCTAAATCATAAAGAACGCGGCGCATCAGTACTTCAGGGCATTGCGATCCGGCCATTATACCTGTGCGTAAAGACTTTATCGGTTTTCCCTCAAATTCCGAGGAGGCTAACATTGCTGAAAACATGGTAGGTACCCCATGAACAGCAGTACAGCTTTCGCTTTTAAGGGCGTGCATAGTTTTGTCTGGCTCAAAGCCTTCGCTCGGGAATATCATTGTAGCCCCAGCCGCGCAGCAAGCAAGCGTACCTAGCACCATCCCAAAACAGTGATAAAGAGGCACTGGAATGCATAACCTGTCGTAGTGTGTTAGGTTCATGGCTTTGGCACAAGACACTGCGTTATTAATTATATTTTTATGGCTTAATGTTGCTCCTTTAGGTGCACCTGTAGTACCAGATGTAAACTGAATGTTAATCGCATCATCAGGACGTAGCCCATTAGAAATGTGATCAAGTCGCTCAAAATAGCCTATGGTCGCTTTTTTTACGACATCTTGAAAGGAGTAAGCGCCTGCTATGGGTGTTTCTGAAATCTGCACTAGCACGCGAAGACTTGGAAGTTTGTTTAGATGTAGGTGCCCAGGTTTTTGATCGACCAACTCAGGACACAGATCTAGAATTGTTCGAGCATAAGCGGATGATTTAAATTGCGTTGCAAATATCAAACATTTTAGATCGACTTTGTTTATACAATATTCGAGCTCTGTGCCTTTATAGGCAGGATTTATGTTGACAAGAATTATCCCAAGGCGTGCAGTTGCGATTTGTGCAATAATCCACTCTGCCCGATTTGGGGACCAAATACCAACCCGGTCACCTTTGTAAAGCCCAAGCGCCAAAAGACCTGCTGCGAATGCATCACATTTGTCCAAAAGTTCACTATAGGTCCAGCGCGTGTTGAACTGTGAAAAAACAACAGCTTCACACTGTCCATGTTTTCGTCGAGCATAATTAAAAAACTCTGGCAGCGTTACGTCTAAAAGAGTGGTCTCCAATGACGTGGCTAAGCCCTTCAGTAGGCGCAATTTGTACCATTGTGTCCTCGCAGATTTAAAGTGTCTTCCAGTCCTTTGCAGCTTCAAAGGCACCAGCAGCGCGATAAATTGTGCTTTCCTCATAGCGACGTCCAATAAGCATCATGCCAACGGGTAGACCATCAGACATTCCACAGGGAATGGAGATTGCTGGATGGCCCGTCACATCAAATGGGGCTGTGTTGACCAGCATTTCAAACGCACGTTGGGTCCAGGTGGCAAGGCCCTCTGATCTCTGTGGAATTGGGGTAGCTTTCATCGGGGTTGTTGGCATCAGCAAAAGATCATAGGAGGCAAGAACTTTGTTGTATTCTTCACGCAGTTTTCGTGATAGGTTTTGGGCCTTGGCATAATAATGACCCCTATGATGTTTTAGAAAATACTCCCCAACAAACATTGTAATTTTCAATGTATCTGACAGCTCATCAGCACGTCCTCGCCAATTTGCATGATAGTCCAATAGAGAAGTCGTGTACATGCCTTCCCAGCCAGTCCCCATGCCATTTCCATGCATCATCTGGTTGGTTGCGCCTTCGCTGGCGATTGGCGTCCATATTGGCAGACCCTTAAGATGCCAAGGGACAGATATTTCATCGACGGATGCGCCACACTCACTTAAAATATTGGCAGCAGCACGCACCTTTTGATCTACATCTGCTTCACTACTGGCGTGGCCAAAACCTTCTTTTACAATACCGATCTTGAGACCAGAAGCTCCTGCAGTTACTGCGCGGGTATAGGTATCTGTCACTACATCATACTGACGCGGATCCAGGCCATCTGCCCCAGCTAACACTTCAAGCATGAGCGCATTATCAGTAACGTTTTGGGTCATTGGTCCAGCGTGGTCGAGGGTAGACTCAATAGGCATAATGCCAGTATACGGCACTAGTCCATGTGTCGGCTTCATTCCGTAACAGCCTGAATAAGCGGCTGGCATCCGGATAGACCCTCCCTGATCACCTCCAATAGCCATATCTACATATTTGCCTGCGACAAGTGCTGCGGACCCTGACGAAGATCCACCCGCAGAATAGCCCCTTTTGAAAGGGTTATGGACTG
>CABZEW010000086.1 GCA_902524845.1 uncultured Alphaproteobacteria bacterium | reverse complement strand
GCCACAGGGTGGACGGAAACACCCTCAGCAAGAGTTTCTACAAGTCGATACCACAAACATACTTTTTATCTGTGGGGGTGCTTTCTCCGGACTTGAAAAAGTTATATCTTCAAGAGGTGGATCAAAAAGTATAGGCTTCGGGGCTGATGTTACGGGGCCAGACAGTAGGCAAATTGGGGATATTATAAGTGATGTCGAGCCCCAAGACCTTTTAAAATTTGGACTTATTCCTGAATTTGTTGGAAGATTGCCTGTCGTTGCGACCCTCAATGACTTAAATATCGATGCTATGATACAGATATTGACTGAACCTAAGAACGCACTTGTGAAGCAATTTAAAAAATTGTTTGAATTAGAAAGTGTCAAGCTTACCTTCACTGATGAGGCGCTGAAGAGGATCTCTAATAAGGCGATCATGCGTAAAACAGGTGCGAGGGCTTTGCGCTCAATATTGGAAAAGATTCTGTTGAACTCTATGTTTGACTTACCCTCATTGCATTCAGTTGAGGAAGTGGTGGTTAATGAGGATGCAGTCGATAAAGACTCTGAACCATTGATGATATATAGCGAAAGTTCCGACGAACCCGCTTCTGCGTCCTAGGGCCGGTTTAGATGGTTGTAAAAAGTTTACTAAAGTATTTATTCACCTGGTGGAATGGAAATACGGTTGGGACTAAACTTTACACTTTTTTAAAAGGTAAAAAAGTAGGAGAGGACTATTTAGGTAATTCTTACTTCGAAAGTAAAAATCTGGAAAGTCGTTGGTGCATCTATAGAGACCAATCAGAGGCCTCAAGAATTAGCCCTGAATGGAACAGCTGGCTAAGGTATATTTCAAATACTGTACCCACAAGCGATAATATTACATATGAGTGGCAAAAGCGTTTTGATGGCAACGCTACTGGCCTGGATAGTGCTTACAAACCCAGTATTACAAGAGTGGGCCGCTCAAAAGAAGAATTAGAACACTATCAATCTGACTATAAAGCTTGGAAACCAGAGTAAATCGAACATGAAGGTTAACTTTCTTGATGCATTTCTCGGCCTCTTAGTTCTTATGACTGCTGCTCTTTTTCTGTTTTATATATACATCACCATCGATACTAAATTGTTCAAAGGCGATGGATACCATTTGCATGCTCGTTTTGATAATATCGATGGCATAGTAACTGGAAGTAAAGTAAAGCTTTCCGGAGTAAATATTGGGACTGTTAAGAGCATTTCTTTAGAACCAGAGAGCTTCTACGCCCTTATAACGATGAATTTCGATAGGGAATTTAATTTCCCAGACGATACAGAAGCTTCGGTACAGCTTGAAGGTCTTTTAGGAGGAAGCTATATTTCGATCTTACCTGGAGGGTCCGATGTTATCTTATTAAATAACCAAGAAATATCATATACTCAGGGTTCAAAGAGCCTTTTAAATTTAATGCTTAAGTTCGCGAATACCAATTAGCGATACTTATGTGCATTATCAATTATACTTTTATCGATTATGTGTGTATCTGGGTTGGTAAATTGTGTTTTCTGAAAAGTTGACTTTTGAAGTAAATATAAAAATAAATTCCTTGATATTTCTTTTGCTCCCATCGTTTTAAGGTGATTAGTCATAAATTGAACATCTAACAATTGGAATCTATTCAATGCCAAAATTCCCATCAGTGCGATTAATGCTATTTTTGATCCATTAGAACTTTTCGAAAACATACTTTCTGCAAAGAATACCTTGCCGATTGCTACACCGTATAGTCCACCTTTAAGTTTTTTATCTTCCCAAACCTCTATAGAGTGTGCATATCCAAGTTCATGCAATTTTTTGTAACTAGAAATAATTGTCTCATTTATCCATGTTTCATCTCGATTTGCACAGTTTGCAATAGTTGCCTCGAATTCATAGTTAATTGAAAATTCAAAAGTTTTTTTCTTACACAAGCCTTTAAGACTTCGAGAAATGTGTAGTTTAGAAATAGGAATTATTGCTCTCACTATTGGATTACACCAAAAAACCTGATTACCATTTTCTTTGTCTCCCATTGGAAAAATGCCGTTTTTATAAAGTTTAATTACAGTTTCAGGATTTAGAGTTGTGTAAGATTGTGTAAGCAACTATTTTTCTTTTTTTGCAAGAAAATTTTCAAGCCAATGGATGTTATATTCTCCAGTTTTGAAGTGATCCTCGGTTAAAATTTCTTTGAAAAGATCCACTGTGGTGTAGACACCATCTATGATTAGTTCATCGAGTGCTCTTGAAAGTCTTCTAATAGCCATTGGCCTGTTGTCAGCATGAACGATCAACTTCCCAATTAGGCTGTCATAATGGGGGGGGAACCGTAAAACCATTATAAATAGCGCTATCCATTCTAATCCCAATACCTCCAGGGCAATGAAA
>CABZEW010000085.1 GCA_902524845.1 uncultured Alphaproteobacteria bacterium | reverse complement strand
ATGATACTTAAAGGATAGTGTGATGGGTGGAAGGTACCTTCAGGATTGCAAATCGGAGGAACGGGAGCAATATAAAAAATTGCACAAAAGTAGTATGGAGATTTTAAAAAAGTCCAAGGATATTGCCGTTAAATTAAATACTTGTGTTACGGGCATCTTTGACCATGGCTTTGTATTAGCTTATGAAGAAAATCAACATAGAAATACAATTACTAAAAAAGTATTATGGAAAATTCGAGCAAAAAAAATTATTCTTTGTACAGGAGCAATTGAAAGGCCAATAGTATTTCCGGATAACGATTTACCTGGAATAATGTTGGCTGCATCTGTTTTCGATTACTTGAAAAAGTATGGTGTTTTATTAGGGGACCGATTAGTCCTTACAACTAATAATGATTTTGCTTATAAAACTGTGATCGAGCTCAAAAATAGAGGTATTGACGTACCTGTTGTACTCGATGCGAGAGCTTCATCTGATGCCCCAATCATAAAAGAGGCTAGGAGTTTAGGCATTAGAATACTTTTCAGAAAATGTATAGGTAAAGTCGAAGGTAAGAGAAGAGTAGACGCCGTCGGTGTTTGTTCTGTTAATGGTGAAGGAACGATTGAAGAATTGATCTCCTGTAATGCAATAGCCGTTTCTGGTGGATGGACGCCAAATGTTAATCTTTGGTCACATTGTGGCGGAAAACTTATATGGGATGGTGATTTTGGATTTTTTAAACCTGATCCTGACAAGGCTCCAATAGATAGAGAAGGTGATACCATAATGTTGCCCCTAGGTGCTTGTGCCGGTGTTTTTAGTAATTATGACATTCAAGAACAAGTCCCTCGGAAAATCAATCAATTTGCCTCACGGCTTAAATTCAAATCAAAACGATACATTGAGACGAACATTTTTTCTAAAGATCTAGAAAGAAAGGCGCCCCCAGTTTTTGTATTACCCCATGGAGCATCCAGAGATAAACAAAAGAGAATGTACATTGATTTTCAAAATGATGTTAAAATTAGTGATTTACAACTTGCAGCCCAAGAAGGGTTTGAGAACGTTGAACATGCAAAAAGATACACCACTTTAGGGATGGCAACTGATCAAGGTAAAACATCAAACGTCAATGGTATTTACGTACTATCACAAAGCTTAGGAAAATCTATTGATAGCATTGGACACACATCTTTTAGACCTCCATATAAACCAATTCCGCTTGGATTAATTGCTGGTCAGTATACAAACAAGCTGTTTAAGCCTGTCAAAAAAACCCCAATTGACAAATGGAATTCAATAAACAACGCAATATGGGAACCAGTTGCAGATTGGAGAAGAGCATACGCATATCCCAAAGGTAACGAAAGTTTGGAAGAAACACTACGCCGAGAGGTCTTAAGCGTTAGAAAAAACGTTGGTCTTCTCGACTCATCAACTCTTGGGAAAATATTGGTCAAAGGCCCCGATTCAGGTCGTTTTTTAGACTTGATATACACAAATATGATGTCAAGCCTGAAAACCGGTAAATGCCGATATGGTTTAATGTGTAATGAAGCCGGTTTCGTTTTTGATGATGGTGTGGTTGCGAGACTTAATGAACAAACATTCTTGTGTCATACAACATCTGGAGGTGCGGACAGGGTTTATGCCTGGTTAGAGGAATGGCTTCAAACGGAGTGGCATCATTTAAAGGTATTCATAGTCAACTTAACAGAACAATACTCACAAATAGCAGTCGCTGGACCAAAAGCTAGGGATCTTTTACAAACCTTTAAGTCGATTGACTTAGCTCCTCCCAAGCTGCCTTTTATGCATTTCATAGAGACTAAAATCGATGATATTTGGGTGAGGGTTTACAGAATATCTTTTTCAGGTGAGTTATCCTATGAATTAGCAGTTAATTCCAATCAAGCTGAAGAGCTTTGGCATAAGCTTGTAAAGGCAGGAAAAAAATACAAGGTACAACCATATGGAACCGAGGCACTTCACATTTTAAGGGCCGAAAAGGGTTTCATTGTTGTTGGAGATGAAACAGATGGCACCGTTACCCCTCACGACTTAGGAATGGAGTGGATTATTTCAAAAAAGAAAAACGAATTTATAGGAAAAAAAGCGTTTGGTCTGCCTTATCTAAGCTCCGGTGTCAGGAAGCAGTTAGTCGGAATATTGACCCTTGATAGTAACAAAGTTCTTCCGGATGGATGTCATGCTATTGAAGACGGTAAAGCTATTGGTCACGTTACGTCAACCTATTTTTCTCCAACCTTAAAAAGATCAATAGCGCTCGCGTTAATAGAGAATGGTAGGTCTAGAAAAGGGTCAGCTTTAGAGTTTGAGAGTTCGTTAAAAGAATCTATCTTTGCAGAGGTTGTAGATCCACATTTTTATGACCCGGAGGGCACTAAACAAA
>CABZEW010000084.1 GCA_902524845.1 uncultured Alphaproteobacteria bacterium | reverse complement strand
TTCAAGTTCTTCAGCCTTCATTAAAAGGAATGCACTCTGTATCTCGTCTCTAAGCTCCTTTTTATTTTCTTTTCTGAATTCTTCAGATAGCCATTTTCTCTTTTCAAAAGCTGTGATTTTTTCCAATGCATCGCAAAGTCTTAAAAATTGCTCATCAGTATTTGCAGCTAACAAAATTGGAGTTGACTTTGTTTCAAATGATCCAGAAGAAGGCGATTGACTGCTAGCTTCATTTCCCATCGGCCTTGGTTGCCAGCCTGAATTGATATGCTCACTAACCATATTAGCCATCAACAGAAGTGAGGTATCAAGCATCGCCACATCTAATCTTACGGCCTTACGAGTTTCACGATCTTGTGTCAGAGCAGATGTTATTGCAAATGCCGCATTTAAGCCAGTGGCGTAGTCTATATAGGGCGCACCAACTTTTGTTGGTCCAGACTCTTCAGTACCTGTAAGATGCATTATTCCGCTCAT
Organism: uncultured Alphaproteobacteria bacterium; assembly: GCA_902524845.1. Taxonomy (GTDB): domain Bacteria; phylum Pseudomonadota; class Alphaproteobacteria; order Rhodobacterales; family Rhodobacteraceae; genus CACIJG01. The sequence continues at coordinate 2,017 of CABZEW010000084.1, read as the reverse complement.
TCCCTGAATAACGTGATCATATGCGCCCCTAGCTGCATATGGACCGTCCTGTCCAAAAGCTGATATTGAGCAATATATTATTTTTTTATTTATTTTTTTTACTTCTTCCCACCCAAGACCAAGGTTATTTGCTTTTCCAGGACTCATATTTTCAACAAATATATCAGATTTGATGAGGAGTTTTTTAACAATCTGTTGTCCCTTTTTTGTTTTTAAATCAATTTGGATCGACTTTTTATCAGAATTTTGGATGAGGAACATCGACCCCATTTGTTTATCAACTAGGTCCTTTTTTTTATCGAACGTTCCATATCGCGTCCAATCACCCTCTCCTACTTTTTCTATTTTGATTATTTCAGCGCCTAATAGAGCTAATTGGTATGTGCAGTATGGCCCTGCCAATACAGTCGTTAAGTCTAGTACTTTAATACCTTTTAGTGGTTTGAACATTTAAACCTCCCACAATAAAAAATTAAACAATGTCATTTTATTAACTTTCTTAACGTGTAATTTTTTCTCACCTTTTATAAAAAATAAATCTTACAAATGTCAAAATTGTAATAGCAAAAAAAGTAATTGCTATTGGATGATCTAAAAGCTCTGTGTAATTTGAGGTAATGGCTATCGCTTGTCTGAGGGAATGCTCAAATTGAGGTCCTACTACAAAACCAATTAAAAATGTTACAAAAGAATAATCAAGTTGTTTGGCGAAGTAACCTAAAATTCCAAAAAATAAAATTAGCCAAACACCAAATATACCGCCGCCCTGCAGAAAAGCTCCAGCACAACAGAAAAAAATTACACTTGGAATAATTATTCTAGGAGAGACCAAAACGAATAACGAAAATATTTTTTGTCCGAAATATCCAACGATTAGTAGGATAAAACTAGCAACGATCATTGATATGTATATTCCCATCACCAAGTCGGGTTGTTGAAGAAACATCATAGGTCCGGGAGTAACACCTTGCACAATGAACGCACCAATTAAAATAGCGGCGATAACGCTTCCAGGAATGCCTAATGCAAATAATGGAACAAAGCTAGATGGTACCACCGCATTATCAGCGCTTTCTGCAGCAGCAATACCCTCAATTGCACCACGACCAAACCTTGATGGGTCTTTTGCCGCTCTTTTTGTAAGACCATATGAAAGAAATGAAGCAACACTGGCACCTAGTCCTGGCAAAATCCCTATTACTGACCCCACAATAGTACCTCTTAAGATCGCAGGAGCTGAAAGTTTCCAATCTTCTAAAGAAATTCGTTGTGATGAAGCTACAATATCTTGTTGCATATTCGATTGCTGTTTTTCTAAAGAGCCAATATTACCCAACTGAACAAACATCTCTGATACTGCTAGCATCCCTATAGCTACTGGCACCAAAGATAAACCATCGTATAACTCTATAAATCCAAAACTAAATCTGACCGTTGCCGTTTCAACTTCCATCCCAACAGTAGAGAAAAGAATACCAAAAAGACCTGCAATTAGACCTTTAATTAAAGACTTTCCTGATAATCCTGCTATAAAAGTCAATGCAAATAGTAAAATGGCTGCAATTTCAACGGGACCGAAAAGCAAGGCATATTGTGCCAAAGGAGCTGCCAAGAAAATTAAAACTATTGTTGAGAAAAAGTCGCCTATTACAGACGCAAAAAGCCCCATTTTTAATGCCTTAGAAGCCTGCCCCTTTTTAGCAAGTGGATATCCATCAAGAGCGGTAGGAGCTGATGAAGGTTCTCCTGGAGTGTTTAAAAGAATTGCAGACACAGCGCTGCCTGCAGTACTACCTTTTGCAATCCCAATTAAGTAAGCAATGCCAGCTAGTGGAGGCAAATAAAAGGTTAGTGGTATTGAAACCGCAACCGCTGTCGCTTTTCCAAGACCTGGAATAACTCCAACTACGTAACCAAGAATAACTCCAAATCCAATCCATCCCAAGTTATTGAATGACAAAACAGAAAAAATAAACTCAATATTCATAGAAAATTTAACCTATGGCTGTCCCTAAAA
>CABZEW010000083.1 GCA_902524845.1 uncultured Alphaproteobacteria bacterium | reverse complement strand
AATAGAGCGGTCAGGAAAGTAACTAAACAGGACTTTTCACGCTCTTTTTATATTTTGCTCTAAAGAAATTTCTTCCTTTTGTTCTTTTAAAGAGGTGGCGTCCGACAATTCTTTATTTTCTGCATTGACGGGACTGTCAAGTTGTGTTTTTTCTTTAACGGAGTTGCTAGCTACACTTTCTTGTGATGCAGATTTCTCAGCTATCTCTTTTTGAGCTTCACGGAGAAGTCTCGCGTAGTGCTCGGAATGCTGTTGGAAGTTTTCAGCGGAAACTCTGTCACCTGACAGCTGGGAGTCATGGGCAAGAGATTGATACTTGTCTATAATTTGCTGTGGAGTACCCCTAACCTTACCCTCGGGGCCTGAACTGTCAAAGACCCGGTTTATTACATTACCCGGGTTAGGTCTCCTACCATTATTTCTGTTTTTGTTACGTGGTCTTCCTGACGGTCTCATATTAAAGCTATGTTTTCTAATGATTAGTGTAAAAGTGAACTACAAAATTTAGTTCTTCAGAACTCATAATAACCTATTCAAAAACGAACACAATAGTGTAACTATTCTTGGCATTAATTTTTCTCAATCTAAGTTTAATGTGTTATTTATAACACACAAAATACGATTTATACCATTTAAGTCTCTATGAAAATTGAAGTTACTAAATTTAAATAGTGACAATTCCTGCTTTATTAGCGTGTCTTGTCCTTCACCAAATTCTATTACAAACTTTCCTTTCGCTTTAAGATGCTTACCAACTTCACTTAAAAACAATTTGATTATATCTATCCCGTATATTCCTCCATAAAGGGCTTCATGCGGCTCGTGAAGGATAATTTCTCTTTGTAAATTTAAAAAGTAATGCCCTTCTATATAAGGGAGATTAGCAACAATCAAATCAAATTTTTCATTAATATTTGAAAATAGGCTCGAATGAATAAATTTGCACTCAATCTTGAGTTCCAATGCATTTTTCTTTGCAACACTTAAGGCCTTACTTGACAAATCCGAGAGCGAGAGACTTATTTCTGGGTTCTCACGATGTATAGATAATCCTAAGCAGCCACTTCCACAACCTAAATCCAGTACCTTCATCCCATCAAAAAGATGTTTTCTTGTAACTTCAATGATCATTTCACTGTCCGGCCTTGGATCCAATACGGTTTCATCAATATAAAAGTCATCCTTCCAGAAAGATCTAGATCTTACAATGTGGGATGTAGGCTCACCCACTGCTCTCCGATTGACCATACTTTGGAAAATGTTATCATTCTTATCCACGTCTTTATTAGTTTGGTGATTATAACTCTGGTTTAAGGGAATACCGTAAGCTTCTAAAAATAATAACTTTGTTGATTCCTTAAAATCCTCACAACCTGCTTCTCGTAGTTTTTTTTTTGAGCCAGAAAAAGGCTTTGTTTATTTTTAATTATTTGTTTCATAGGCCGTTATTGCTTCTAGCCGCTCAGCAGCAATTAATCCATTTATTATTTCCTCAAGATCCCCATTAAGTACTTCCTCTAACTTGTATAGTGTAAGATTTATTCTATGATCCGTTACTCGCCCTTGTGGGAAATTATAGGTTCTTATTCTCTCAGATCTATCCCCGGAGCCAATCTGAGACTTTCTTTCAGAGGCAATTGCATTTGACTGATTTTTTATATTTAAATCATATAATCTTGTCCTAAGAACTTCCATCGCTCTTGCTCTATTTTGATGCTGAGATTTTTCAGAACTTGTTACAACTATTCCAGTAGGGAGATGAGTGATCCTCACTGCAGAGTCCGTTGTATTAACGTGCTGTCCTCCAGCTCCAGAAGCACGCATAGTATCAATGCGTATTTCATTTGGTAGTATCTCTATGTCTATTTCTTTAGCTTCGGGTAACACCGCAACGGTCGCAGCAGAAGTGTGAATTCGTCCACTACTTTCAGTCGCGGGCACTCTTTGAACTCTATGAACGCCACTCTCGAACTTTAACTTAGAAAATATTTTATGACCTCTAAGATGGAAAACGAGTTCCTTTAAACCACCTAAATCAGTAGTTGATTCTTCAATTACATCAACCTTCCAGTTATTTCGATCTGCAAAACGCTGGTACATTTTGAATAAATCCAATGCAAACAGCGATGCTTCATCTCCACCAGTTCCTGCTCTGATTTCAATAATTACAGATCTTTCATCATTAATATCTTTAGGTATCAGCCAAAGCTTAAGATCCTGTTCAATAGCTTCCTTTTTGGAATTTAACCCTAATAGCTCGTTTTCGGCCAACCCAGAAAATTCTTTATCCTCAAGCAAAAGTGAAGTTTCTTCTATTTCCTTCGCTGTTGAGAAAAATTGAGAGATTATATCTCTGACATCTTTTAATTCTGAATATTCCTTAGCATATTCTTCTAACTTGTTTCTATCTAAATGACCTTGCATTTCTTTTTCTAGGAACTCAAAACGATCAATGATTTTTTTAAGTTTTTCTTCAAACATAAAAAATTACTGTTTTTCAGTAAGTTCTTTTACTCGATCTTCAACAAGATTGACAATATGATCGATCATCTTTTCATTATCTAATTTATGATCCATTTTCCCTAAACTATAAATCATTCCGCTCCCCGCACCG
>CABZEW010000082.1 GCA_902524845.1 uncultured Alphaproteobacteria bacterium | reverse complement strand
AATAGCTAATCCAGGGTATATTACAGAAAACCAAAACATCTTAAAGAACTTGGGAAATAATATTGGTACTATCGCAAGCAACAAGCAGAAAAAAGTTAAAGTGGGCCTCCAGTATTCTTCAGCTGGATACAAACCAAAAAGTAACTGTTTCCATCTGGCAGCTAAGACTGAAAAGCACGCTACATCTGGGTCTATGTCTAAACACTCCCTGAGAGATTTAGTATTCCAGTGCCCTCCGTAGGCCCATGGCAAAAAATCCCACAAGATGATAACAATGAAGTATAGGGACAAAATGGTTAATATAGAGTTTAACCAAGAGGAAAATAAATTTTGTCTTAACCACCCAATTGCTCCGACCTCAGTTATTGGAGGTGCAGAAGGTGGGATTTCTTGTTTTCTAACAAATGCTATTTTTGTCATTATCTCACCACTATTTGAAATGAGCGATTGAAATAGTTGATAAAAGATGAGATCAATAGTGAAACGCAAAGGTAAAATCCCATCAATAGAAGCATCGATTCCAATTCTCTTCCGGTCTGATTAAGTGTTATACCGCCTAACGTTCCCCTTACGTCCATATAGCCAACAGCAATTGCGAGCGATGAGTTTTTAGTCAAATTTAGGTAATTTGATATCAATGGTGGAACTATAATTCGCAGGGCCTGCGGCAAAATTATCAGGTTCATTATTCTATTTGGTCTAAGACCCAGGGATGCTGCAGCTTCAGTTTGGCCTTTAGAAACAGCCATAATTCCAGCCCTAACTATTTCAGCGATAAATGCGGAGGTATAGAAAGCTAAAGCTAATGTTAAGGCAATAAAAGAGTTTCTAAGATGAATTCCCTCCTTGAAATTAAAGCCTTTCAAATAGGGGTATTCGAGTGAAATCGGTTTGCCCAAAACAAAAAAAAGTATGAATGTTGGAAATACTATTATTGCCATGCTTATCCAGACGGTAGGTAAACCCTTGCCGGTTTCTTTCTTTTGCTGTGCAGCATATCTTATAAAATAGAACGTCATTAATATTGACACCACAAAGCAAATAAAGACAAAAGATGATCCTTCTCCAAAAACTGGTGCGGGAAAATAAGTTCCTCTATTTGTAATAGCTATACTTTCAAAAAATAACATTGTTGCCTCAGGCTCTGCTCCCTTGAACGCCTTTGGCGCTGGGGTAAATTCTGTTAGAAGCGCAAAAACCATTACTATCCATAGCAGAATTGGTACGTTTCTAAATCCTTCGATATAAGCCGACATCAGCTTTGCGACTATCCAGTTTTTTGAAAGTCTTAAAATACCTACAAACAACCCAAGTACTGTAGCAATTACACAGCCCACGAATGCAACGAGAAGGGTATTTAGTATCCCTACTATAGCTGCCATACCATGGGTGCTATCAGATGTATAAGGTATAAGTCTCTGGTTAATATCGTATCCTGCCCGGAGCCACAAAAAATTAAAACTGACATCCTTATCGAGTAAAGCCAAATTTTTTATTGTATTGTCTACAAGCCAAAAAAATACTGCCATAAATATTATGAAAGTTATTACTTGTAATGACATTCCTCTATAACGGGTGTCACTCAATAGCATACTTAACTTAAAGCTTTCGGATGGTGGAGGAACTGCTGAATTCATCTTTTTCCCATAATTTTAATACGCGTACAAAACGTTGACTTTATAACAGATGTTACAACTTAAGATGTTCTGCTTTAAAGCTTTATTTAAAAAAATGTTCTTTTTTTTTATAAAAAAAGGGGCGCTAAACACGCCCCTTTTCGATCGTTTGAGATATCATCTAAATGGAGGTGAGTAAAGAATACCGCCCTTAGTCCATGAAGCGTTAACACCTCTCTCGATATTAATACCGCTTGTAGCTCCTAGGTTATTTTCAAATATTTCACCGTAGTTTCCACCTGCTTTTATTGCATTATACATGGCATTCTTTGGCAATCCTACCATAGCCAAGATATCGTCACTGCCGGTACCAAGAAGCCTATGAATCTCGGCATCCTTCGTATCTTTCCAACTGTCAATGTTAGCTTTTGTTATGCCTTTTTCTTCAGCTATAACTAGCGCATTGAGCACCCAACGTCCTATGTCAGCCCAATTGTCGTCACCATGTCTCACAAGTGGCCCAAGAGGCTCTTTTGATATAATTTCAGGAAGGACAAGATGATTGTCAGGATTCTCAAGGTTGACTCTTGTACCATGCAATGCCGACGCGTCAGTTGTGTATGTGTCACATGCACCAGCGAGGTACTGCTGTTGAGATTCTGCATTATCAGCTGTCGGAACAGGCTCGTAGCTCATACCGTTTTCCTTGAAGTAATCAGCAAGGTTGAGTTCTGTAGTTGTTCCAACTTGAATACAAACTGTTGCACCGTCTAATTCTGTTGTTGACTTTACTCCTAGATCTTTTTTAACCATAAAGCCTTGACCGTCGTAATAGTTAACGCCTAAAAATGTCTGCTTTAGGTCTGTATCTCGACTATATGTCCAGGTTGTGTTTCTGGCAAGAATATCGACCTCTCCTGCTGCCAACGCAGTAAATCTCACTGCAGATGTCAGTCCAACAAATTTTACAGCCATTGGATCACCAAATACTGCTGCTGCCAAAGCTCGGCAATAGTCTACGTCGAACCCAACATCTTTACCACTATCATCAACTGTAGCAAAGCCAGGTGCACCAGTAGACACACCACATAATAAACTTCCACGCGCTTTCACATCATCTAAT
>CABZEW010000081.1 GCA_902524845.1 uncultured Alphaproteobacteria bacterium | reverse complement strand
TATTTTTTATGGAGATGGGTTAGTAGATTTACTAAAGAGTGCGAACTCAGACACGAAGGTTTCTACAGCATTCTGTTACAGAGTGTCTGATCCCCAAAATTTTGGTATTATAAGATTCGATAAAAATAATTGCCCAATCTCAGTGATTGAGAAACCTCGACGTCCTTCATCTGATTTTGCTGTAACAGGAATGTATTTTTTTGATACTAAGGCAAGCGAATATGCTGCCACTATAAAACCTTCAGATCGAGGAGAGCTAGAAATAACAAGTCTCTTGAATATTTATATTAAAAAGAAAAAGCTCAAGATAGAATTGTTAGGGAGAGGTTTTTCTTGGTTAGATACCGGGACTCATGAAAGCCTAATTGATGCAAGTAACTTCGTGAGAACGATTGAGACCAGGCAAGGCTTGTTAATCGGAAGTCCTGAAGAGGTTGCACTAAACCAGGGTTGGATTTCAAAAAGTGAGATAGTCGAGCTTGCGCGACAATTTTCTTCGAATGATTATGGAGTATATCTGCTAAAGTTAGGTAATAGTTAAAAGATTGTAACCATTAGTGAACAATACGAATAAAAATATATTTTCCAAAGGATTTGTTTCGATATGAAAATAACGCCAGTTGTGCTTTCAGGTGGATCAGGAAATCGGTTGTGGCCGTTATCAAGACAATCTTTCCCAAAACAGTTTTCAAAGATTTTTGGCAACATAAGTCCCTTTCAGGAAACTGTTAAAAGAGTGTCTTCTTCAACAAGCATAGTTTTTGACAAACAGGTAGTGGTAAGCAACTCTAATTTTCGGTTTATTATTGAGGAACAGCTTTTATCAGTAGGCCTGGAGCTTGGTTCGATACTTTTAGAACCTTCTAGCAAAAATACAGCAGCGGCAATTTTATCAGCTAGTTTCTTTTGTAGTGATGCAAATGAGGACTCCATATTATTGGTTGTACCCTCAGATCATTTTATTCCAAATAACGATGCTTTTATAGAAGTGGTTTCAAAGGGGTATAGGGAAGCAAAAAAGGGGAAATTGGTGGCATTTGGTATTAAACCAACGAGAGCTGAAACCGGATATGGATATTTAGAAGTTTCAGAAAAGGCACCTAAAATACCGTTAGAGATTATTAAATTTATTGAAAAACCGCAGCGTGCAATAGCGGAGAAAATGATATTGAGTAATAATTTCCTCTGGAATGCAGGAATCTTTATGTTCAGAGCTAGGGATATGATAAGTGCATTTAAAAAATATTTTCCCTCACTTATTGAACCAGTAAGAGAATCTGTAACAAAAAAAACTCGAGATCTAAATTTTTGGAGATTAGACAAGCGAAGCTGGGATCAGTGTGCAAACATATCTATAGACTACGCAATTATGGAAAAAACAGACAGTTTAGTTGTAATACCCTATACCGAACATTGGTCCGACTTAGGTGACTGGAATAGTGTGTGGGAAGAAAATAAGACTTTAAAAGATGGGGTGGTTTTATCAGATAACGCAACAGCTATTGACTGCAAAAATGTAATGCTTAGATCTGAGAATTCATCTCAAGAAATAGTAGGGCTCGGGCTGAAAGATATTATAGCTGTATCGATGCCAGACGCAGTTTTGGTGATTGATAAGAAAAGATCGCAAGATGTAAAGTTGATTGTTGATAAACTGAGAAATAGAAATGTATCTCAAGCTGAACTGTTCCCAAAAGATCATAGGCCTTGGGGATGGTTTGAGTCTCTTTCAATTGGCAGTAATTATCAAGTAAAGAAAATTTTTGTTAAAGGGTACGCAGCACTTAGCCTTCAGAGTCACAAGCATCGATCAGAGCACTGGGTGGTGGTACAAGGTTTAGCAAAAGTAACTTTGGACCAAGAGATAAGAGTATTAAGAGAAGGAGAATCTATTTATATACCTTGTGGATCTATACATCGATTAGAAAATACTGATAAAGACCCGATAGTTTTGATCGAAGTTCAAATAGGTTCATATCTTGGAGAAGATGATATAACGAGATATGAAGATGTATACGCTAGAGATTAAAGGTGGTCTATGCCATGAAAAAAATGAAAATTTTAAACGCATGTCAATATATGGTTAAAAATAAGATCACCAAATTCAACTTAGTTTTCATCGCTCTGGTGTTATGATCTTCAAATCTAAAAGGCAAGAAATGAAAAAGATCAGAAAAGCAGTCTTTCCTGTTGCAGGCCTCGGAACAAGATTTTTACCCGCTACCAAAGCAATGCCAAAAGAATTGTTGCCGATTGTCGATAAGCCATTAATTCAGTATGCAGCCGAAGAGGCATTAGCAGCTGGAGTTGATACTCTTATCTTTGTTACTGGAAGAAATAAGAGGGCAATTGAAGATCACTTCGATAAGAACCCTGAGTTAGAGCAAGCACTTTTATCAAAGGGTCAAGAAAGAAAAGCTGAAATGATAAGAAACATTGTTCCAGAGGGCGTTAGCTGCATATTTGTCCGACAAGCTGAACAATTAGGTTTAGGTCATGCGGTCCTTTGTGCTGAAAAAGCTGTCGGAGATGAGCCTTTTACAGTTTTATTGGCAGATGATTTTGTCGTTCCGACAAAGGTAGGTGTGACTTCAGAACTTATTAGAAACTATGAGAAGTCTGGAAAAATGCAATTATCAGTAATGGAGGTAAATGGTTCTGAGATTGAAAACTATGGAGTAATTAAGCCTGGGGATGCGAAAGGCTCTGTAGCAGGGTTGATAGAGAAACCGCCTTTAGATGCCGCGCCTTCGAATTTAGCTTCTATTGGTAGGTATGTGCTATCTCCTGAAATATTTAATACCTTAAAAAAAAGAAAAATTGGGGTTTTGGGAGAAATACAATTGGCTGATGCGATTAGCGAAGAAGCAAAAAAGGGAAGGGTAGAGTC
>CABZEW010000080.1 GCA_902524845.1 uncultured Alphaproteobacteria bacterium | reverse complement strand
TAATTACATTCACTTTTCCTCATGTAGGGAATGTAGGCACAAATAAAGATGACAATGAATCATTGGGGCAATCTGCAACGGGCGTAATAACACGGGCAAAGCCTTCATCTCCATCAAATTGGAGAAATGAAATGAGTTTTGATCTATGGTGTAAAAAAAATAAAATAATTGGACTTTATGGAATTGATACAAGAGCTTTAACAACAAAGATAAGAGAATTGGGTGCTCCTAAAGCCTTAGTGCATTTCAACCAAAATGGTGACCACGATTTGAATTTTCTAGGCCGAATGCTAGGAAGTTGGCCAGGGATTAAAGGGAGAGACCTTACGAGTAAAATTAATTTAAGTTACAAGCAAGATAAAAAAACTGATATAGAAAAAAGACACGCTTTGGCTAAAATAATAGTTTTTGATTTTGGCACAAAAGCGAACATTATCAACTGTCTCGAAAGAGATAAAGTTGAGATAGAGCTTGTTTCAGGGCAGACTACTTTTGAAGAAATAGTTGCAATGAACCCCGATGGAATATTGCTTTCTAACGGACCTGGGGATCCTTCTGCAACTGATAAATTTACTAATCAGGTTCTCAACAAACTAGTTCAAAAGACATCATTACCTATCTTTGGGATTTGTTTAGGTCACCAGCTTTTAGGCCTTGCTCTTGGGGCAAAAACACAAAAAATGAACCACGGCCATCACGGAGCAAACCACCCAGTTTTAAATTTATCTACTGGAAAAGTTGAAATCACATCCATGAACCATGGGTTTGCAATAGATAATAGGTCGTTGCCCGAATGTATTTTGGAAACTCATGTTTCTCTTTTTGATATGTCCAACTGTGGAATAAAACATAAACACCGCGATATCTTTTCGGTTCAATATCACCCCGAAGCAAGTCCAGGGCCTCACGACAGTCTTCATCTATTTAGTAAATTTTTTCAAATGGTAATTAAATATAAGAATAAGACGAAAAATGAGCTTTGAAAATGTCATAATATCAGGACTTGGAATATCGGGGTTGATTACAGCTTCTTTATTTTGCAAAGAAAAACTACAAGTGCACTGCTTTGAACCAAGGGATTTTTCTAAGCTCAGTGAAGATCAAAGGACAACAGCTTTTCTTAACCCAGCAATTGAAGTTTTTAAAAAAATAGGGATTTGGGGAGAAATAAAACCCTTTGCACAACCTCTTAAGGAAATGGAAATAATTGACGCCGCTGGATTTGAGAAAAATGGAGAAACCGTGAGCGTCGTATTTGACCCAAATGAAGTTAGTCTCAAAAGCTTTGGTTACAACATTCCAAATAAAAGAGTTTCTTCAAGTTTATTAGATTTCTTAAGAAAAAAAAGGAATTTCGTTCTTCACAATGAGGACACATTGGTTGATCATTACGCTTTTGATCCAAATATTCTTGTAAAATCCGCAAAAGGCAAAGTTTTGGAGGGGCAGCTACTTATATCCTGTGAAGGTAGAGATAGCGAAATACGAAAACGAGAAAAGATAAGCAGCTTTAAAGCCTCCTATAACCAGTTGGCCATGGTTTTTCAAGTTTCTCATTCAGAAAACCACAAAGAAAGAACCACGGAGATATTAGACACTGGTGGACCTTTCACAATCATTCCTCTGCGAAGTTCTGCAAGTCAATTAAAGTCGACTATAGTTTGGATGGACAATCCTAAAATAATAAATAAGGCATTTAATTTAGGAAAAACAGAATTCAACGCTATTATCACAAAGAAAAGCATGGGAGTGAGAGGAAAGATAAAGCTTGCAAGCGAAAAACAAAAATGGCCAGTTTCTTCCCAAATCACTAAGGGACTTATCAGTAAGAGAACCGTTTTGATTGCAGAAAGCTCACATGTAATGCCTCCGACTGGTGCTCAAGGTCTTAATACGTCTGTAGAAGATATTATTTATCTTTATCAAATTTGTAAAAAAGCTCTCCGAAGTAATAAAGATATTGGAGAGGATAGGGTATTGAGGCAATATAGCCTTGTGAGATTTCCCTTAATTGGGGGCAAAGTATTTGGGATCCATCTTCTAAACAAAATTTCTATGACAGAAAATAGATTTCTCAAAACTGCTAGAAAGAATTTTTTAAAGCATTTAAAGGAGAACTCAGCTTTTAAAAAAAACGCTGATAAAGGTAGGCTTAGGATAATAAAATGGCAAAAAAAATATTTTCTGCTGGTGAAAAAAAAAAAATAGGTTAAAACACTCCAAACGAAAGGAATTTGATCATGAAGGTATACTACGATCATGACTGCGATGTTAATCTTCTCAGAAAAATGAACATAGTTATTCTTGGCTATGGAAGCCAAGGCCATGCCCACGCATTGAACCTTAGGGACTCCGGAATTAGTAATGTTGTTGTTGCTTTAAGAGAAGGCTCCAATTCAGCAAAAAAGGCTGAAAGTGAAGGTTTTAAGGTTATGAACATTCAGGAAGCATCTAAATGGGCGGATTTAATTATGTTTACAATGCCTGATGAGCTTCAAGCGGAAACATATAAAAATTCTGTTAGAGATAACCTTAGGGATGGTTCAGCAGTTGCTTTTGCACATGGGCTTAATATACATTTTGGCTTGATAGAACCAAAACCCACCATTGATGTTATAATGATGGCTCCAAAGGGCCCCGGTCATACCGTTAGGGGAGAATATATTAAAGGAGGGGGTGTGCCTTGCCTGGTAGCTGTAAATAATAATGCTTCTGGCAAAGCGATGGATATTGGGCTAGCTTACTGCTCTGCAATAGGAGGAGGAAGATCAGGTATCATTGAAACTGATTTCAAGCAAGAATGCGAAACAGACCTTTTTGGTGAGCAAGCTGTTCTTTGTGGTGGATTAGTAGAGTTGATTAGGGCTGGGTTTGAAACACTCGTTGAGGCTGGATATGATCCAGAGATGGCTTATTTTGAATGCCTGCATGAAGTCAAACTTATAGTTGACCTCATCTACGAAGGGGGTATTGCGAATATGAATTATTCAATTTCTAATACTGCAGAATAT
>CABZEW010000079.1 GCA_902524845.1 uncultured Alphaproteobacteria bacterium | reverse complement strand
GTGTGATGAACTTTCAGTTCTTTTAGATAATCTTTCCCTACTTGGAAAAGGTGATTTTAAGAGTTTGGTAAGAAAAATTGGGTGTGACGAGAAGAAGATGAAAGAGTTGCTAATAATAATAAGAAGCGTGGATCCAAAGCCAGGGTCTTCGTTCTCTTCAGAGACCTCAAATATGCATAAACCAGATCTTTTAGTAAGAAAAATTGGTGGGGATTGGACAGTCGATCTAAATCGCTCGACACTTCCGTCCATTAATATAAATGAAGACTACGTTAAGAAGTTATCACCTCAAGATCACAACAAAACACAAATCGATGGATATGCGAACCAAGCTATATCATCGGCACGATGGTTAAAAAGAGCATTGGAACAAAGAAATATTACAACGCTAAAGATCACGGCGGAAATAATAAAAAGGCAAAGAAATTTTCTTGAAAAAGGTATGGATTTTCTAAAACCTTTATCATTGAAAGATATTGCGATGGCGGTAAAAATGCATGAAAGCACTGTAAGCAGAGTTACAAACGGCTTAATGGTGGCCACCCCTAAGGGTACATTCCCATTGAAATCACTTTTTAGTGTGACTATTGAAACTGCTGACAAAGAGAATAACAAGTCGGCAGCAGCAGTAAGAAATATGATAAAGAAGATTTTACATGAAGAACACGCCGAAAAACCCCTAAGTGATGACCTGATAGCAAAAATAGTAAGCAAAAATGGAGTAAAGCTCGCAAGGAGAACAGTTGCTAAATATAGAGAGTTACTTAATATTCCATCTTCTTCTGAGAGAAAAAGAAGGGCTAGATTGGATGCGATAACTGCAAGCTAGTCTTGATTATAGGTCAACCTGCTTTTCAGAATCTAAAAGTTATTGCTTTCTGGATACGTCTCTTTCAACACTAAAAGTGCTTAAAGGTTTATATTGCGCTGGTTCTAATTCTTTATCATTTTCATCAAAAAAAACTAATTTAAAAGCCAAATTAAAATCTTCGTCTAAAATTATCCGATCTGATACTCTTTCCGGTGAACTGTTAGTCATAAGTTTCTCCTCTTTAACAAAAAAGGTGCACAATGCATGCCAACACTACTATCAATTGCCTATTTTTTTGAGTCTTTAAAAACCTCGATGATCGCGTCTACGTGATCTTCGCTTAAGTCAAATCTTTTCCTCAGTGACTCAATCTTTTCCTGTTCTTGATCAGAAATTTCACCATCTAGCAGTGCATTAGCCACCTCTGCCTCTAATATCGCTTTTCTTCTTGCTACTTGATTTGCAAATCCATTAGCTACGATACCAGTTAGAAGAGCAACCACGCAAACTCCCATTATAGCCGTCACCGCTCCTATTATCTTTCCCAAAGGAGTCAAAGGAGAGACGTCTCCATAACCGACCGTAGTCAACGTAATCAGGGACCACCACATCGTTTCAGGAATTGATGTAAATTTATCAGGCTGCGCTGTATTCTCGGCTACATACATCATTGCAGATGAAAAGAATAACGCAATCGCAAAAAGATAAAGCGCCGCTACGAATGAACTTCTTTCATTCCTTATTGTTGACCAGAGGTCTTCGAGTGCCGTTGAATAGTGAGAGATCTTTAGTAATCGGAGTAACCGTAGCACCCTCAACCACCTCAAGTCGACACTAGTTATAAACAGGGCCAGAATACTTGGTACAATTGCTAAGAAGTCGATGATACCTGTAAAGCTAAAGATATAGCTCAGCCTTCTTCCGAACCCCGAAGTATATTGAGTATCTTTTTTTACTGCGCTCGCCCATATACGGGCTATGTATTCCAAACCAAAAATAACTACAGAAAAAACCTCGAAATAAAGAAAAATCTTAGAGTATGTTACACTTAAGCTGGGGACTGACTCCAATGAAACAGCTACCAGATTCATTATTATTAGTGAAGAGAGTGCGATCTCAGTATAGAAGCTAACCTTATCTTCTGGCCTACTTTTATCCAATATTTCTAGGAGACGTTCTTTTGTAATCATCGCTGAAACCGCGTTTAATTTTAAAGCCAAGCTTTATTTTTTCGTCTCTTTCTAGAGTCATTTTTCATCATCTGACTAAATGCGTTCGCAAACTTTTTATGCGCCTCTCTATTTTTTTTTAGCGCGCTGTTTAAAGGTATAACCAAGTCGCCATCTGTTCGGAAAAAAGGAGGGTCAAAATCCGGATGCTTCGTCATTATCGATATAATTTCATCCAATAGTTTCTTTTCGGACTCGTTCATAAACACAATTCACTTGTTATTTTCCAATTGATTCCTTATTGATAACACAATTGTCCAATTATCACGAATATATTTGGGTAATGCTGTATTTTTGCGGCTTACATCCTTAACGAAACTTGTAAAATCGAACTCGGTGCCTATGTCTACCGTTTTCTGAAAATTCGCTGTGCTTACGATTATGGCTTTCTTTTCTTCATTTAACTGATCAGCGCCATTCTTTTTAATATATAACCCTTGATCATTCTTATTTATTTTAATAAAGGGAACGGCTTCTTCTTTCTTATTTAAAATGTTTAGTTTCTTAGGTTCGGGCTTGTGAAAAGCAGCTACTAATTTTGGTTTCAACGAGGTCTCATTATTCTCTTTTTTCCAAACAGCCCTAACCTTCTTATAATACTTCACATTATATTTACTCTTTGACGAATGATAGTATTTTACTGCTTTCTCCCAAGAACCATGTCGCTTGTGCAGTTTCTTCAAAAACCTTGCGCTGTAATCAACATTGTCTGCTGGTCTCATCATATCACTTAAGTTATTGAAAAACTTTTTATGCCAACGATAATTGAGCTGCATACATCCGATATCTATATTTGTAACTCCTTTTTTAATTCTTTCTTTCAATGTGCCTAACGCTGCTTCTTTTGTTCGAAAATAAGCGCTATCGCCACCAGCATTCAGAGTCCATGGCCACGCTCTCGTAACTCCATCTACTTTTTTATAACCGGACTCCACTCTCGATATACTCAGAAGGATATTTTCTGGTAATCCATATCTCTTCTCGGCATCCTTTGCCAGATA
>CABZEW010000078.1 GCA_902524845.1 uncultured Alphaproteobacteria bacterium | reverse complement strand
AAATGAATTTACAAAGCAAATGAACTCAACAACCGGCGTTGTTGAAAATACTACTGATCTGAGAGTATGGTTTTTAATTAAGGGTGATCGGGCTTTAGATATATTGCGAAAAGGGGTTCCGATAGACTTAGGTAAACCCAAAATATACGAAAATAATTTTTTAAGAACAAGATTGGGTGAAATACAGGTCAATATTTTATTGAAATCTTCAAATGAAGTTCTCATATCGGTGTTAAGGTCGCACAAAGATTATATGATCGATTGGTTTGAAATTTGTACAAAGCGTGGCACTGAAATTAATTTTGATCTTTAATTTCAGTCGTCCAAGAAGCTTCCAAGTCTCTAATTGCTTTAATTCTCTGCTCAGGCGACGGATGGCTAAGTGTCCAAGTTATGGTAGATGAAGCTACACCAGTTAATTTTTCTAATTTTTTTAACAAGCTAATCTGTGGAGCAGTTCCAATGCCTGATTTGGTTAGTAGAGCTGCTGCGTATGAGTCTGCTTCAAACTCATCTTTTCTAGAAAGTCCAGAAATGAGAACTTGAGATAAGTACCTTCCAATTATTGACCCCAAGTATGGTATTAACCTACTAAGAACAGTGGAGATTACTAGAGAGATTGCGCTTACTGCAGAAAATGTGATTAAGCGCTTTTTTGTATGTCCTAGGGCTAAGTGCCCTAGCTCGTGTGCAATAACTGAGGCCAGTTCTGTGCCGGAGACCTGGCCTAACTTGTATTGGTTGATAAAGCCCCGTGTTATATAGATATTTCCATTGGGCGTCACTAAACCATTAATTTGTTTCTCTTCCAGGACGAAAACTTTTAATTTGCGCAAATCTAGTATCGATTGAAATGCTTTTAAATAATTGTCAAGTACAGGGTCGTGGAATATTTGAGATCTTTTTTCTAGCTTTTTGCTTAAACTTTTGGATGAGTAAACAGATCCTATATAGAAGACTGATACTAAGAGAGCTATGGGAAGAATTTTAGTAATCATTTTTATTAGGAAAGGTATCTCATTCCTTCTTTCAAGCCATTGAGAGTAAGTGGAACCATTTTATCTTCAAATATGTCTTTGATAATATGAGTTGAGTGTGTATATTCCCAATGCTCTTTGGAGGTCGGATTTATCCATAAATAGTTTGGCCATTTGGTGATGGCTCTTTCGAGCCACGTTCTTCCTGACTCAGCGTTATAATGCTCGTTAGCTCCTCCCGGATATTCTATCTCATATGGGCTCATCGAGGCATCTCCTACAAAAATACATCGATAATCCTTACCATATGTATTCATCACCTCTGTTGTAGGCGTCTGTTCAGTCCATCTCCTATGATTGTTCTTCCACACTCCTTCATAGAGACAATTATGAAAATAGTAATATTCGAGATGCTTAAAAGCTGTTCTAGCGGCTGAAAATAATTCTTCAACCTGTCTTATATAAGCATCCATAGATCCACCAACATCAAAAAATATTACTACTTTAATGGAGTTTCGACGTTCAGGTCTGGTTTTAACGTCAATAAAACCACTTTTAGCGGAGGAGCTAATGGTATTCTCGAGATCTAGCTCTTCATCTGCACCATCTCTTGCCCATTTCCTAAGTCTTTTGAGAGCTATTTTCATTCCTCTAGTACCAAGCTCTATATCACTATCAAAGTTCTTAAATTCTCTTTTATCCCAGACTTTAACAGCACGCTTATGCCTACTTTCATTTTGCCCGATACGTATTCCCTCTGGATTATATCCGTAGGCTCCAAACGGTGATGTGCCTGCTGTACCTACCCACTTGTTTCCGCCCTGGTGGCGAGCCTTTTGTTCTTCTAATCGCTTCTTAAGTGTTTCCATTAGCTTTTCAAAACTACCCAAGCTATTTATCTTATCCATTTCCTCTTTGGATAAAGTTTTTTCAGCAAGCTTCTTTATCCATTCATTTGGAATTTCAATTTTTTTGAATACTTCTTCTATCTCGATTGCTTCTAGTCCTTTAAATACATGTGAAAAAACTTGATCAAATCTATCAATATGTCTCTCATCTTTGACAAGCGAAGAGCGGGCTAAATAGTAAAAATCGTTAACATCAAAAATTGCTACTCCCGCAGTTAACGCTTCTAAGAAGGTCAGGTATTCCCGAAGAGAAACAGGGATCTTAGCATTTTTCATTTCGTCAAAAAGATTTAAGAACATTACGAACCTTTTGCTATCTACTAAAAATAATTGCAACCACTATGCCCAGTACGAAGAACATTATAGAAAGTACTGTGGATCTATGCAAGATATCCAGTGCTTTACGCTTGCGGTTTAACAGGATGCCTATTATCAGGCCTACAAGGGTAATTGTAACTAAGAACATCTTCGCTATTTACTCTCATTATTCCTTCGGGCCATAAAAGCGAGCCTTTCAAAAAGATGAACATCTTGTTCGTTTTTTAAAAGCGCTCCATGCAGCTTTGGTAAAATATTTTTCCCATCCATCTTGAGATCATCTGCTTCAAGCTCTTCAACCAACAAGAGTTTAAGCCAGTCTAACATCTCTGATGTGGATGGTTTCTTTTTTAATCCAGGAACTTCTCTAACTTCAAAAAACTGGTTAAGTGCCGCATCTAACAAAATTTTCTTCACTTTGGGAAAGTGAACATTAACTATTTTTTCAAGTATTTCCTTTTGCGGAAATTGAATAAAATGAAAAAAACATCTCCTTAAAAACGCATCTGGTAATTCTTTCTCGTTATTCGAAGTAATTATCACTATAGGTCGATTGGAAGCTTTAATTGTTTCCCCAGTTTCGTAAACGAAAAATTCCATTTTATCTAATTCTTGAAGTAGATCATTTGGAAATTCAATGTCTGCCTTGTCTATTTCGTCTATTAAAAGAACGGCCTTACCATCGGTCTCAAAAGCCTCCCATATTTTCCCTTTTTTAATATAATTTGCTATGTTTTTAACTCTTTCATCACCGAGTTGACTATCTCGCAATCTGCTAACAGCATCGTATTCATATAATCCTTGCTGAGCTTTCGTTGTAGACTTTATATTCCACTCGATTATCGGGAGAGAAAGACTGTCAGCAATTTGTCTTGCAAGTTCTG
>CABZEW010000077.1 GCA_902524845.1 uncultured Alphaproteobacteria bacterium | reverse complement strand
GAAAACGGATGGATAAAAACTGGTGATCTTGCCACTATTGATAACGAGGGTTTCTGTCGGATTGTTGGCCGCAAAAAAGATATGGTTATCCGCGGTGGGGAAAATATTTACCCTGCGGAACTTGAAGAATTTCTCACAGCTCAAAAAGGGATTGTGGAAGCACATGTTTTTGGTGTTCCAGACGAAAAATTTGGTGAACAACTAGTGGCCTGGATCATCGCTGAAGAAGGCGCCACTCTCAATGAAACCTCCATTCAGAACCTTTGTAAAAATGCACTAGCCTATTACAAAGTACCGGCCATGGTGCGTTTTGTAGATGAAGTGCCCCTTACCGCCACAGGAAAACCTCAAAAATTCAAAATGCAAGAGATAATGTTGAACGAGACCTAAATTTGTTCATCAAATCTAGTTCTTTCTAATGCGAGTAAGGAAAAATTGGTGCTGATAATAGTACGCTTTCATATCCCATATGCTCCAACGGTTGGACGGTTAAACCTTGTCGAAGGTTTGTAGGGATAGTACTAGAAAATGCTTGCAAACATTGTTATTATATCATCGAAATAGTAATAACGGTTGAAGATTAATATGTCCATTTTACCAGATAGAAATGAACTTGAGTTTGCAAAGATAGAGGAGATTGCAAACTCTGAGAATGACCATCCTGTTTTTATGCTAAATTTAAATAAATATTTTGATAGAAGTGGGTTTCTCAACCGAAATGAAAAATATAATTATTACATCGAAACAGTATATGCAATTTTGCATGAAACTGGGGGCAAAATGTTATGGAGATCTACTGTTCATGACCAAATGGTTGGAAACCAAGAAATAGATGAGGTTTGGGCTGTTTGGTACCCCTCTCACGAGGCATTTTTGGGCCTTAAAGACGTACCAACTGCTACAAAATCGTTCACTTTGAAGCGGCAGATTGTTGAACGAGCCGTAATTCACAGATGTGATCCGTATTAAAAAAAGGGTTATAGAATGGCTGAGGTGCCAAATATAAATTCACAGGCCTTGGATGAGGTTTATAAAATAGCGTCTAGTGGCGATGATAGGCCTGTATTGATGTTGAATTTGAATACGTATTTTCATGGTCAAAGCACGATGGCATCTGATGCATATAAGGCTTACAATTCTGCAGTTGAAGTAATTCTCAGAGAGGTAAAAGGGAAAATATTGTGGCGATCCCCCGTTTATGGACAACCTGTTGGAAAGCAAAATGTCAACGAAGTAATAGCAGTGTGGTATCCAAGTCATCAGGCTTTCATAGATATTAAAGATGCGCCCAGCTCTGCACGATTTGCTGAGGCCAAAAACAGGGTTGTGAAGCATGCTATTATTCATCGAAGCGACCCTTACACCGTTGAAAGAGTTCCTTAGGCAGAGGCAAGACTTTCGAGATACATCCACATTTTTAATTAGGCGATGCAGAAACGTATTTCAGCTTGTTTCCCAGATAACTTAAGAACTTGATCATTGCTTTTTCTTTTTTTTTGTCGTTCAAGTCTGGGTTCTGCCAAAATATCACTTAGTAAAAGATAGATTTCTCAAACATAGTAGAGAATCCGACTGACCCAATACCGAAAATGGATTTATTTATTGAAGGAGTTCATTCTTCTAATACACCGTCCCCATATTAATATCTCTAGACTTTGTAAAGAGTTCCAAACTGTAAAGTGGGGATGCCCAGGGGATATGGTATGAGAGGGACCTTCAGCCAGCTTTCTCGTAGAATTAGCTGTACGTCATTGTTGATTACCCATAAAATCCAAAGCTACATCTTTTTCAGTATGATACTTACCATGGGTATGCTTCATGGCTTTCAAAAACGCATAGATTTTATTCAATTGGGAATTTTCTGACACATTTATCTCCTGTTTGAAAATAAATTTTAGCAAATGCGAGTGGTAACTTAAAGATGTCTCTCACAGCTTTGTATGAAATAGCTTAAATGTGGGTCTCAATGTGGACCTGTTAATATCAATTTATTTTAAGTTATTTATCTATATAAAATTTTTTAAATGACGTGGTGGAGTTTTGACCCCCACCTATCTTGGCTCCACAACTCTAATGGTGTGACGAATGGGATTAATCCTTCGGTGGCAACGGTGTTGCACCAGTTTTTCCTCGCCATTGCAGTGATTGCTTATTCAAAACGATCAAATCAGCATCGCCTGAAATTATATCATTACACAATTTGACCGCATTCGCTGCTTGATCGGGGGTCAGGTTTTCGTATGCGGGTCTAGGCAGATAATCGTACCAGACACCACCGCAAACGGTGTCGAGTATAATGCGTTGAAAACAGTGATCATTACTCACTGGCCAATGCTTGTGTGATGATCGTGCAAGATGTGGCATGACCTCTTTTGTCAGTACGATATATCGAGATACCAGATCGGTCGTGCTCATTGAATGCCTCCATGTTTGAACAGCAGCTTAGCAAGAATAGTAACTCAAATAAATAGTCAATGGATAGGTGTGAAGAAAATATAGTAGCAGATATTCATAATAGGCTTGCGGCTCTGTTTGAGTAGCTGCGATCTTTTACTGTGCCTTTCGGACCTTTCGCCGTGTTATGTAACTGGATGCAGCGCCTTATTAAGGTTCCACACATCCAAATTCTGCATTATTTTTGAACAAATAAGCTCAAATTATTCGGCTGCATCTTTGAAATTAATGAAACC
This sequence comes from uncultured Alphaproteobacteria bacterium, assembly GCA_902524845.1. Taxonomy (GTDB): domain Bacteria; phylum Pseudomonadota; class Alphaproteobacteria; order Rhodobacterales; family Rhodobacteraceae; genus CACIJG01. The sequence goes on along the minus strand of CABZEW010000077.1, from coordinate 472 downwards.
TCCAGATTGCCTTTTCCAGAAATTTGAATAAATACCATTTTGTTTCAATAAATTAGTATGTGATCCTTGTTCTACAATTTTCCCATGGTCCAATACAATTATCCTATCCATGTTTGAAAGGGTCGATAATCGATGGGCAATAGCGAGCACAGTTTTACCGTCCATCACTTGCTCAAAAGCTTTTTGTATTGTCGCTTCTACTTCGCTATCTAATGCGCTCGTTGCCTCATCAAGTACTAAAACTGGAGCATTTTTTATGATCGCGCGCGCAAGAGCAATACGTTGGCGTTGGCCGCCTGAAAGTTTAACTCCACGTTCTCCTAAAAAAGCCTCGTATCCTTTACGGCCATTGTTGTCTATAAGGTCCTTAATAAACTCGTGAGCACCTGCCTTTATGGACGCTGAACTAACTTCTTCAAATGATGCATCAGGTTTTCCATAAAGTATGTTTTCCTTTGCGGACCTGTTAAAC
>CABZEW010000076.1 GCA_902524845.1 uncultured Alphaproteobacteria bacterium | reverse complement strand
ATTTTCACCATTTGTTTCTGTTAATAATTTTGCAAGAATTTTTGTCGAAATATTGTAAGGTAAATTGCCAAAGATTACCGGAGGTTCCGGGAAATACCTAAAAAGCTCGGTTTTTAAAACATCCTTTGAAATAAGCTTTGTTTCGATAGTATTACTGTCTAAAACGCCGCCTAATATCTCACTGTAATCTTCATCTATCTCAATTACAACGAGCTTTTTGGGCTTAGCCTTTAAAAGATGCTTTGTTAAATTTCCTGAGCCTCCACCGATTTCTAAAATACTTTTGTTTTCTAGATTTCCAGCATTAAAAACTATTTTTTTAACTACTGATTGATCGGTTAAAAAGTTTTGACCAAATTTTTTTTTAGGCGGCAACTTATACATTTGAAGATTTACTCAGGTCATGATTTTAATCATGTGAACATCATCTGCCTCGCGAAAATTATCGCTTGATAGAAAGAATTACAGTCTGCTTTAAAGTTTTTTGCAATGTCAATGCCAGTTCCATGTCCAGGGCTCGTCCTTATTATTGGCAAGCCTAGTGTTACGTTTATACAGTCAGAAAATGCCAGTAACTTTAAGGGAATTAACGCTTGATCATGGTACATGGCAATGGTCACATCATAATGCTGATAATCTTTTGATCCAAAAAAACCATCTGCTGGGAAAGGTCCGTCAACAATGCAGTGTTTGTCATTCTGAAAATTTGATATAGCAGGCAATATATCTGACTTTTCTTCGAGCCCAATTTCACCATCTTCACCAGCATGTGGGTTTAGTCCTAAAACTGCTATCTTTGGTATACCTTGGAAGTATTTTTTCATTTCAGCAATTATAAGTGAGATTTTTTCTTCAATAAAAGCCTTTTTTATTTTCATTGGTACCTCGTTTAAAGGTTCATGTATCGTCAGAGGAATTACCCTAAAAAAAGGGTTAAGCATCATCATCGTGGCAATATTTTTTTTGCATCCACAAAGGTGCTCAATATAGTCAGTATGGCCAGAAAAAAATCTAAAAGCCTTATTGCTTCTTAAAATTGATTTGCTTATTGGTCCGGTAACCATGGCACCAACTTTTTTGTTTAAACATAGTTCTGTAGCTATTTTTATAGACTCAATTACCGAAGCGGAGTTTTTAACATTTAATTCTCCTGGCAAGAAATCTGAGTTATATTCTAAATGGAGAATATTTAGGTGATCTCGAAAATTTTCTGCTTCATCAATACAATTAATCTTTCTAAGTCGTACATTATACTTCTTGGCCAAACCTTTGATCTTATAAAAATCACTGATAGCAACTAAGTTCTGTTTTTCTCTTGCCTTTTTATAGCTTTTTAAAAGAACTTCCGGCCCAACTCCAGCAGGGTCTCCCATGGTCAAAATTATAGTATTTGTTGTCACTTTTTAACTACGGTAGTATTTCTTCTCAACTCTAGTATTAATGCATTACTTAATCGAAGAGCTTCTTCATTTTTCTGCGCATTTTCAAAGCTTAAGCTACTATTCTTCTCTTCAATAATAAATTTCTCACAAAGTGTTACTAAGAGATTAAGTCCATTACTATCAGACAAATTGTAGCTTTCTCCAGGCATGACTTTCATAAGTACATTTCTAATTTTTTTTTCTACCTTAGTTAGTAAAACAGGGCCTCTGATTTGTTTTTCTTCTGAACACGCTACATCGCTTTCGGACGAGGTTGTTGAAACCGAATAGGTGACCGATAATTTTGGTGTTTTCACGATTTTATATGATCGGCTTCCATTGAGTTTTAAAATGGTCAATCCTCCGTCTGATGCAAAAGGACTTGAAACCTCATTTTTTTTTAATTTGTCCAACACGTTTATAAAGTTGTTGGATAATGTGCTCTTCTTTACCGGCCCAACCTTACCCTTGTTAGCCTTTGACTGTGCTGAAGAAAATTTCTTAACTGCTTTATCAAAATCTGCACCAGCTTTTAACTCTATCTCTAATCTATTTGCAATAAGGGCTGCCTTTTGAGGATCCCATTGTTTGTAGGAAATAAATATTTCAGAGAACGTATACTCTTTCTCTATTCTCTGAGGAGTTGGAGCTAAAGGTATCGCATCTTTTATTACAAGGCTATTGATTTTGTATCCAAATCTTTTGTCCAGAACTTTCTGCCACCTTATATTTTCTTTAAGAAATATGTAAAATGTTTCTATATCTATTCCATTGGCGTTCATTAAGGATTTTAAGCTTTCAAGATTCATCTTGTTGGATTTTAGAAAATTATTAAGATGTGAGTCCAATTCTGCATTTGATACCACTATCTTTAATCTATCAGCATAAATCTCCTTTATTTTGTCGTTTACAACAATTTTTTCAATTTTGATGCCATTATGCTTTGAGCCAGTCAAAAGGTTGTGCAATTTCCTGGCCTGGTCTACATCATAATTGCTTATGATTTGATCATCTACTTTATAGGCAACTCTAAAATCAGACTTGCATAAAGCCGCCACCGGTATAAACAATAAAAATAACAAGCCAATACATACTTTTCTATCTATGTCACTGATAAAAGCGTTCATTCTATAACACACCTGGATTTTTTAGCCTTGTTGTACTTCGTTCCAATGTTTCCGAAATTTACTACTAAGTCAATCCTAGAGTCTTTAGGCAGAAGATTGGTAGCTGTATTTCTTCTTGATAAAGATAAATCTATATCAATGCATTCATTCCTAAAGTTGAAACCCATCGAGGTATTAATGTTTTCGTTATCAACCATATTCCTTCTCAAACCAATTTTACCCGACCAATTCTGTGTCAAGCTAGAGTTTAAATTGAGTGTTAATTCCTTAAGGTCAGCACTTGTCCCCTCCGATGGGTCTGAAACTAAATTAATTAAACTCGTGTTGATTTGATAACGAGGTTTTGTGAATTTAAGAGAAGTATCAGACCTTTTTAAGGAAAAATTCTTACTATACACTTGCTTGCTTGCAATGTCTAAATCTTCGCGAAAACTAATGTGGCCAGATAATAGAATATCTGATTCATAACCATTGAGGCCTGAAGATTGTAAAAAATCTTTTGAGTTTTTATTTCTGTATACCTGTCCAACACTTATGTTGTACTTGTAATTTTTTCTATATTCATTGAAATATTGTAGTCCAGCGTTTAACCTTAGGCCTTTTTCTTGCCTATCAAGACCTGGTATTTTTCGTAACTTAAAAAGAGTTGTGCTGTCAAACTCAGTTGTAGAGCTGTCTTCATCAACAGGTTTGATGGAAGGCGAAGTATCGGTTGAATAGACGAGCTGTGCAATGGGAATTAACACTTCGGA
>CABZEW010000075.1 GCA_902524845.1 uncultured Alphaproteobacteria bacterium | reverse complement strand
AATGGAGAAAACCATTCCCGGTTCTAAAATAGTTTCAGAAGTAGATGTTATAAAGGGTGGTTCGTGGATTTCGGTACCTAGCCCGTGACCAGTTCTGTGAACAAAATATTTCCCAAAACCAGCTTTTTCAATAACTTCCCGCGCTGCTTTGTCAACATTTTTGGCAATTTCTCCGGGAATGGCGGCGGCTAAAGCTGCACAAACTGCATTTTCAACAGTTTGATGGACAAAAGCATAATCTTTTGAGGGCGATCCAATCATCGACATTCGAGTTATATCTGATGCATAGCCTTCAAATTTCCCGCCCAGATCAATTACGATTGTATCGCCCTCTTTTAATGTTTTCGCTCCCGTTTGATGGTGAGGGAACGCACTGTTTGAACCTGATGCAACGATAGAAAACTGAGGTAATGCGCCCTGATCGGAGAAACTATTCTGTATAGCAAAGGCTATTTTTTCTTCTGTTAACCCAGGTTTAATTGTATCCCAAGCCTTTTGCATTGCTAGATCGGCTTGATGAGCATTCACCCGTAATTTCTTTTGTTCAATAGTGTCCTTTTGCATTCTTAAAGCGCCAATAGTAGTTTCTGTAAATAATCTATTTACATTTACAAGTTTATCTTGGATGAGCGCTGCGTGATCAGCACGCATAGTGTTATCAATAGCTAGAGTTCTAAAAGAGTAGCATTTAAGATTTGTAAGAATTCTATCTACAGCTTTTAGAGGGCCAGATGTATCTGACCAGTTATAAAATTTAATGTCAGTATGTTGTCTTGCACTCTCAGCCTCAAGCTCTGGCATTAAAAATGCTGACTCAGAAAGTGTTGAAAAAAATAAAAGTGGGCGCTCATCTCCATGAGGATTTACCCCAAGTAGCCAATTCAGATTGGCTCCAGGCGACAAAACGATTAAATCGACATTTTGCTCGTTCATTTTACGACGAAGTTTATCTAAGTTGTCCATTTAAATCTTTCATACAAAATTGTTAAATTTATCCTTTTTCTTTGCAAGCAAAATCTTTCGCGGGGACTAAATTGTGGGCAATAAGAGTGATATATATTATTACATCAATTAGGTTATATACGAAGCTTGTCGCGGAGGATTTAGAATACTCCTCTTATTTTTGAAAAATTTTTTTTGACCATACATCATAATCCTTAATGAATGATGGCTATCTGCACAATATCAATATAAACAAACAGTGAGAGAGCATTATAGCTATGTGTAACTAAATTTTATTGATAAAGGCAGAGACATATTGACATAGTTTCTGAACATTACTGGACTTACTGACAGGCTGAGAGATTGAGCATTTAATTACAGTGTTTTAATCGGAAAATTTATGTATATAGTAGGGGTCAGAATACAATATCGTTATAAACAAATTAATGAAAATTATCACTTACAGCGTATCTTTAAATTCTTTAACTTCGCTTTTTTTTCTGCTCCTCTTTTTACTCCATTCTGGTTGTGGAAGAGTCTACTTCCCATTTAAACTTGAATCTGTGTCGAGATCTGAAAGGGATGCTGGGCAATTAAAACCTAAAATTGAACTTTTACCCCTCACACAGGCCAATGCTTAAAAAGCAAATAACACCAAGTATTCTTGCTTAGTTAGAATGAAAGGTGCAAATGGCTTAACGTCAAAGCTTGTACCTAGTTCGAAGGCGATAATCGAGAAGTATCCACCCTATGTTGATCCGGGAGAATATAAGATTGGCGAAAACGATATCATAAGAATTACGTTTCTTGATAAAGTGACTTTAAATGAAAAATCATTCCAGTTATTGGTTACGCAACAGGGCTCAATTAATCTTTTGGACCTTGGTCTTATAAATGCTTCTGGATTGACTTTAGGTGAATTAAGGGATGAAATCTATACACGCATAATTACAAGTGAAGATATACTGCTGAAAGATTTTGATCTTGTTATTGAGCGATACAATAGTCAAAAATTCTTTGTCAATTACAAAAGACTGCCCTATATATCGTCAGCAATCTATTTGAAAGATGTACTTTCTACTAACGGAGATACCCTGAGTCGCCTAAGTTTGTCTGCATCAACAGTTAACGGTGTCAAGCTATCTGGGGAAATAGGTTTAGGTGATCTGGCAAGAATTAATCGTGATGCTGAGGTAATGCTTATAAGGGGCGGCGTTACATATAAAATTTCGGCACTTAATCTGTTCAAGAAGAAAGGGAATGTAGTAAGAATATTGCCTGAGGACCAGATTATCATTGAGCCTTTAAACTATTTTGGAGAGGATGTTTAATTAATAGGAGAAACAGGAGCTCAGGTGAAAATCCCAATAAACTCGGTTCAAATACCGGTGCTCTCTGACATTGTTTTTTCTGGACAATCCATAAACTCGTTATCTTCAGATATCAGTCAAATATATTTGCTTAGAGAAAAACAAAAACAAGAGTTTGTTGCTTATCATTTGGATATCACTAATCCAGCAAGGGCGAAGTTGGCTAGTATCATAGAAATGAGGCCTAGAGATATAGTTTTGGTGGCCGCTCAACCTTTAACATTATATAATAGAGTTCTAGGTCAAATACTGACATCAGTAAATCTAACGGGCAGTAGTTTTTCTGCTGCTACTTCGTTAGGCAATCAATGAAACGTAGCATAAGACTAAGTGCAGTTTTTGAAAGGTATCGAAGGTGGATGCGAGCTGGGCTCCGGCGTTCCTCTTTCTTTTTCCTTTGCTCTCGATTAAGACGAAATTTCAAAGCCAGTGCATCTACAAAGCCTTGCTCGTGTTGTGATAATATTTTTGAAGTCTTGTTGTCCTCCGCTTTACTACTTCTGGCCCAATGCCAAGGCGTACAAGTTGGTAATTAAACGACTTTCCGACAAATAATAGTTATCGTTTTTCTTTTCAAGTTAAATCTTTTTGGGGGATGGAATGGGAACGGATTAGCTAAGAAAAGTCTTAGTTATTGTATTTAAACGAATTTATGGAAGTGGATGGTGAAGGAGGTGAGCCATTTCGAGTTTGATACGGTTTAAAGAAGTGTAATTAATTCTGAAGTCTATAGGGTATATGCGTCAATTGTAATGCACTGATATTTACTTAAACCCACGCTTATTCGTGGATGGTAAAGAATTAATTGGATATGGAACCTCGCAAATTTTTAATATCCTTTTCGAGGAAATGAATTGATGACAAACTTAGAAAATAGTTTTTCTTCTGCGGTCCTCAGAGTTTTCGATTTTAATAAAAAAATTTTCCAAAACTCCGCTATAAAGAATGTTTTGAACTGTGGATCGACTAAATAACGGAATATGATTATTGTATTGTCGAAATATTGTTTCAAAATCAATTCCATTTGGCTCACAGCCAACTATGCAAGAAACAATAAAATGGGCTTTTGTCTGATATAAAAATTTTCCAATGTCAGTATCCGTTGACTGTGAAATGAACGACAAACGCGACGACAAAAAATGCCTGTCGGTTTTCTTCAGTGGCAATTGTGAATTATCTCATTGTATCGTCATAAAATATCT
>CABZEW010000074.1 GCA_902524845.1 uncultured Alphaproteobacteria bacterium | reverse complement strand
GCAGATCCAAAAGCAATTGGTCCGGCTATGGCAGTTGCTCTTTTGACTACTCTTTATGGTGCATTCATAGCTAATGTTTTATTTTTGCCAATGCTAACTGCATTGGAAGGTTACACGGCGTATGAGGTTACCTACAGAGACATGGTCGTCATGGGTCTGCGAAACATCGCAAGAGGGGAGTCGCCTAGAAATATACAAGATCAAATGGTAGCCAATCTTCCGCCGGCCGTACAGCAGAAGCTTGAAGCTGCGGCCTAAACAATAATGTGAGAGAACATAAAAGTGGCAGAAGAAGCAGAACCTGAGGTTGTAGAAGAAGAAGAGGAGGAATGTCCAAAGTGCCCTCCGGTTGGGGCTCCTGCTTGGATGGCAACATTTGCCGATATGGCTACGCTTCTAATGGCTTTCTTTGTTCTCATTCTATCATTTGCCGAATTCAACGTTCCAAAGTTCAAACAAATATCTGGATCGCTGAAGAACGCTTTCGGTGTTCAGCGGTTAGTCCCTATTGTTGAGCAACCAAAAGGCACTACAGTATTGTCGTTAAATTTTAGCCCTTCTCCTAGCCCATCAGTCACAAATCAGATGACACAGCAAACGACTAATCTTGAGAAAAAAGAACTTGAGGTAAAGACCGAGGAAGATCAAGGAGGAGAAAAGGACAAGAGTGCTAAAGAATTAGTTAAAGCCCTTCAGGAAGCCGTTGATAAGGGTGAGATTAAGGTTGAAGCAATTGGCGAGGCAGTAAAAGTAGAGATCGGTGATGAGGAAACGTCGGCAAAGGACCTACCAAAGTTAATCCAGGAAACGCTAGAGGCCATTGAAGAAGCAAAAAATAAAACTGGGAATACTGATCAAGAGGTTTTGTTTGGAGGCCTGGAAGAAAAATTAAAAGAGTTGGCGTCTCTTGCACAGACGGAAGCTGCCGGGGATACTAAAGGGTCTTCAAAAGACTCCACCACAGGAAGTGATGATAAAGATAAATTAGCCAAAGAGGCTTCAGCAAATGAGGCGGCTAATCAACTGGAAATAGCGTTAAAAAATGAGATTGATAAAGGTTTAGTCAGTGTAGAAAGAAAGGACGGCAAAGTTTTTGTAACCGTGGGTTCCGGTGGCGCATTTTCGTCAGGGTCGGCAGAACTAACCTCTCAAGCAAGACAAATCATGGCTAAAATCGCTGACAAGGGGGTAGGGGAGACAGGTACTGTTACTGTTTCCGGCCATACTGATAATGTTCCTTTAATGTTTGGAGGAAACTTCAGAGATAATTGGGATCTGGCTGCAGCGAGATCATCTAGTGTTGTACAAGAGCTAGAAAAAGCAGGTAATATCAGCACAGATAGAATGAAGGCTGTGAGTTTTGGAGAGTCAAAGCCAATTGATACAAACGATACAGCGGCGGGAAGAGAAAAAAATAGAAGAATTGAGATAGAAATAAATTTTTGATTGTTCTATCAAATGGAAGCTTTGATAGAGCTTCAACTTAGCCAAAATTATTTTTTCATAGTTAAAATAGATCTCCAAATTAACCGAAAAGAAAGGCCTACAGTGAGGAGTTTTCCAAAAGGGATAAAAGACCTACGTTTGAAATGACTAAGTTTTTTTGTGATCCTGAATGGATTGAGGTATTTGATCTTAATGAATAGACTTGGACCTACAGACTTAGAAATGACCAAATATCTAGATTTAATAGTTTTGATTTAGAACACAGCAAATTATACCGTTTTTATAGCGGTGTGGGTAAAAAAAATCTGAAACCCGTTAAGTGCCCTTATTTTACGAAAATGTTACTCAACTTTAATTTGGAGTAGCAAGAAAAGGTTAGAAGATTTTAATAAGGTATGTTGTCAGACTGCATGGAGATTAGTAATCACACCAATACTATGGGATATAAGATACATAAGAAAGTGTAAGCATTTAAAGTTCATAAATTAATAATAATCTCCAAAATTTTTATGATATTCTGTACAAGATTGGCTCCTGAAGCGATTAGTTAATTTTGGAGAGAGCGCATCTAACTTTCTATAAATTTTTATTTATGAGAGTTGCTCTTAAGTAAAAAAAGAGTACAGAGAGACAGGTGAATAAATCGAATTTGAATAATAGTCGTTTTTAGGTATTAGCATTCGAATTCCTCCTAGAGTAACTGTTTGGTAGTTATAAAGGCATTTGTTCAATAACACAGGAAAGAAATTTTTGTTTAAGAGTGGTATTCTTTTGCTATTCCTCGGTCAGGTTTGATTAATTTCTTAAGGTTTAGAACTATAGATGCTCTGTAAACTATGAAATACATGAGGAATACGAATGAAAATGTTGCAAAAAAATTTACTGCCGTATCAAAGTTATAAAAAAAGTAACTACTTAGTAAAATAATGCCCACACATTTTTTCCAGACGATAACCCTTTTAAATCATATTGGTTGGCATCTTTTTGCTACCAAACAAGACTAAAACCAACTTGGGGTTTAACTCTATTTATACTAATGGAGAAGAACAAATAAGAACATTTTACAGAGATTTTATTTCGAGTTAATTCGAAAAAATCAACCCGCAAAAATTAAACTGAAATGTGAAACTATGTTAGGTATACTGTACATTAGCCTTAGGTACATTACCTGATTTATTTTTTTTCCTAGCTTTTGGTACCTCTTTTTTATAGGGTTTCACAAGAGCATTGATAAAATTAACTCTTTCATCTATGTTACGACACATCTCTTGGGCTTCCAAGGTTGTCCGAGCCGCTAAAATTGCCCATACTTGCCTATCTTGAAACATTCCATAGCTTCTTCTGAGAGTAACTTGTCCCTGCCTAAAGTAGAGACCAACTAATATTGCAGCTAGGGCAAAGAGAAATATATTTACACTGAATGTAATAAGGTAGACGCAGGTTATAGCCAGTAAAGGTTCCCACATTTTTTGTTGTAATAGCCATACTGGGGGGCAAAATGACGGCTACTTGACTATGAGTAGTGTCGTATACATCTACCACTCTTTTGACATCTCTTAGTGCCTCAAAAATACGATATTCCTCTTTTTGGCCCATTTCTCTTTTTTGGAATAACTCTATTATCATTTGTGACTCCTCGGGACGAGTGAATTCAAAAATCCCACCCAAGGGTCCTCTCGTAAAAACTTCAAAGAACTTGCCATTTCTCCAGATTGTTAGAAGCCACATATCATCTGCTTCTCCACTCGACAGAAGGTCAACCATATTGTCTATGGTGTCATGATAACTGATGCCATCTATCGCAACAATTATGTCATTTTCTTTCAATCTCAAAGCTCTTGTTCTAGAAGACTGTCCGTGCTCTACAAGCTTTAGGAAGGTCTGCAACGTGCTATCATCAGAAACAGTATTCCCAAATTCTGTCGAATTTTCATCAGCCATTTCTCGGTCAAGGGGGTCTCTCCTGTCAATTTGAGCTTGTTGCGTTTCTTCATCTTGCATAGTTTTCTATCTCTTGAATTTATGGAAATTTTATAAGGCCGTCGGAGCTCTTTATCTTACTGAATATTTCTTCATTCTTTTTATAAAGGGACCTAATTTCTTTTGTTAGCTGGTTCTGAGATTTAAATATTTTCTCCA
>CABZEW010000073.1 GCA_902524845.1 uncultured Alphaproteobacteria bacterium | reverse complement strand
TTCCCTCACCCCACATTATCAGAAGCTATTCATGAAAGCGTTTTAAAGGCATCTGATAAAGAGATACATATATAAAGACCAGAAAGACATGAATAAAAGATTTGAAATAAGGCATCCCGAAAAGCTAAAAAACCAATCCATGCCTATGGCAAAAAAACCTTCCTGGATCAAGGTAAAAGCACCTATTTCTAGAGGCTATCTAGAGACTAAAAAGCTTGTAAAACAAAATAAACTAAAAACAATCTGTGAAGAAGCTAGTTGTCCCAATATAGGTGAATGTTGGTCTAGAGGGCATGCGACATTCTTAATAATGGGAGATATCTGCACTAGAGGTTGTGCATTTTGCAATGTAAAAACAGGTGTGCCATTTAAGCTAGATATGTTAGAGCCTGACCGAGTAGGGCTTTCAGTTAAAAAAATGAATCTTAAACATGTAGTTATTACAAGTGTGGATAGAGATGATCTTCCAGACGGCGGAGCTGATCACTATGTGAGAACAATTGAGGCCGTAAAAAGATTTTCACCTTTAACTACTATTGAAATTTTGACACCAGATTTTTTGAAATGTGATGATGACGTGATCTTTCCAATTTTAAGCTCTGAACCTGATGTTTTTAATCATAACTTAGAAACTGTACCTAGCCTTTACCCAGAAGTACGGCCTGGCGCTAGATACTTCACCTCGTTGAGACTTTTAAGTAGGATAAAGGAAACTAAACCATCTATTTTTACTAAATCGGGTATTATGGTTGGGATGGGTGAGACTAGAATTGAAGTAAGCCAACTAATGGATGACTTGAGGGCTGCAGGAGTAGATTTCTTAACTATTGGTCAGTATTTGCAACCAACCCCTAAGCACTTTCCAGTTAAGGAATTTATACCTCCTGAAACATTCGAACACTATAAGAAATTAGCACTAGGAAAGGGATTCCTTTTAGTCTCATCATCGCCACTAACAAGATCTTCTTTTCATGCTGATGATGATTTTGAACTTTTAAAAGAAGCTAGAACAAAAGCCTTGGATGCTCAAAAAAACGTTAACAAAAAACGTATATGATTGTAAGGCAGATGATCTACTGAATGTAGTAGCTGATGTTGAATCATACGCAGATTTCGTTCCCTTTTGTTCTGATGTAGCTATTTTTAATAAGTTTGTTTCTCAAGAACTAGAGTATTTTTCTGCGCGTATATCAATTAAATTTAAATTCGCCGTTGAAAATTTTGAATCGAAAGTAGCAGTTAATAGAAAATTGAACACTATCTCGATCACTGGCACCACGAAACCTTTCAACTCTTTAATCGCGGAGTGGTCTTTTTTTGAACAAGACAATTTTTGTAAGGTTACTTTCTCTTTACAGGCATCTTTTAATTCATTTCTCAAGGAGAAATTAGTTTCCATCAGTTTTGAAAAAATAGCATTAAAGATTATCAAGGCTTTTGAAAGTAGAGCTAAAGGTTAATATTCCGAAGTGTCTCTAATGATGTTAAGGCTCATTTTAAGTGCCTCATACACACTTTTTTGTTGAATTTTATTTCTTTCAATGTTCCCAAAATTAAGTTCTGCAATTGCCTCCGTATTACAAGACGATATTTTAACCCCAATAAAAACTAAACCTACTGGTTTAGCCTCTGATCTATTTGGTCCAGCAACACCTGATATTGCTATAGTTAAAGTATTAGTTTCTGCCTGATTACATAAACCAGTCAACATTTGTTTGACAGTTTGATAACTTACTGCACCAAATTTATTAACGGTTTTATTACTTACATTTAAAAACTTCCTTTTCGATTCATTTGAATAACAAATGAAGCCATATGAAAAAACACTCGAAGACCCAGCTACTCCGGTAATATTTGCGCTTAATAGTCCTCCCGTACAGCTTTCAGCTGTCAATAATTTCATATTTCTATTGGAGCAAGCTTCCAATAGTTTCTTGGACAATTTTTGGAAAGTTAGCATTTAAAAAAACCAATGTTAATGTTAATAAAAGGGCTGAAAAGATACCTGCTAAAACATCGTCAAATATTATGCCAAAAGCATTATTCATCTTATCAAATTTATTTATTGGATAAGGTTTAACGATGTCAAAAAATCTAAAAAGAAGTAATGCAATTATACACATAAAAAAACCTGTTGGAGTATTCTCTGCGAAAATTAATATAGGTAATAAAGCAATTGATTGTCCGACAACCTCATCGACTACAATTTCACTTTTATCTTTTTCTAATAGGTCAGCTGTATAAGAGCGTACGGCAAAAAAAGATACCATTGTTATTGTTGAAATAATCACTAAAAATAAAAAAACGTCTAAATGGCTTGCAAAAAAATAGAACAGCAAAACTGTTGCAAAGCTTGCAACAGTTCCTGGCGCCTTTTTTGAGTTACCAATAAAAAAAAATGTTACTATTAATTTAACTAATCTCATGTAATAGGACGGAACAAATTGATGCCATTCCCTCCTCTCGTCCTATGAACCCTAATTGTTCAGTAGTAGTTGCTTTGACATTAATTTTTTCACATTCTAATGAGCATAACTTTGAAAGATTTAACAATAATTTCTCTCTATAACTATTAATCTCTGGTTTTTCGCAAATAATAGTTAAATCAATATTAGACAGTGTTAGATTCATTTGTTTTACTTTTTCTAAAGACCAGCTAAGAAAAATCGCTGAGTCTGCTCCTTTCCATTTGTCATCTGAGTCTGGAAAATGCACCCCAATATCACCAAGAGCTAAAGCACCTAATATAGCATCAGTCAGCGCATGAAGAGCAACATCTGCATCTGAATGCCCGGCAAGACCTTTTCTGAAGGGAATTTCAACTCCGCATAAATGAATCTTGTTACCAGGTTTGAATGCATGGACATCAAACCCTGTTCCTACCCTATACATTTAAAAAAGTTTCTCCGCAATTTTTATATCCTCTGGTGTTGTTATCTTAAAGTTATACTCGCTCCCAGAAATAATATCGATTTTTTTTTTATCTAAGAATGCCAAGTTTACATCATCCGTATATTGGTCTCTACTGTCGATATGTCTTTGATAAATATAGTCAAAGTGAAACGCTTGAGGCGTTTGTGCTCTTATTATAGTGTCTCTAGAGGGACCAAGGTTTCTTACAGTCTCGCCACTTTTTTTTGTCTCTTTTATGTATAAGGTATCTGGAATTTTAATTCCAGGAAAAACTACATCAAACTTATCAAGGCCTTTAATACATTTTCTTATAATTGTATTGCTCGTAAAAGGTCTAGCCGCATCTTGGATAAGTATTTTTGAACAATTCTTATTTACTATTGCTTGAAGCCCATTCTTAACAGATTGAGACCTACTTTTCCCACCAAAGCATGGTGATAAAAGTTTAGAAGAGTTGATTTTAGCAATTGCTTTATTGTAAAAATCAATATGTTCTTCATTTATGACTATTTGGACAAAATCTATAAGAGGTTCATGAATAAAGTTTTCAATGTTCTTCTGTAAAACGGTTTTATTACCAAAATGAAGATATTGTTTTGGTACTATTGACCTTGACCTTATCCCTTTTCCCGCGGCAACAATGAGTGCACCTGTTATTTTTTTTTCCATAAAGATTTT
>CABZEW010000072.1 GCA_902524845.1 uncultured Alphaproteobacteria bacterium | reverse complement strand
GGACCGCATCAGCAGTCAGGTCAGATTGAATTTTGTAAAAAAGTAATCGAATTTTTAGTTTAGAAGATATGAAGACTAATTAATAATAAAGTATATTTCTCGGTACAAATGTTGCTTAGACGAAAGAGCTGTAAATATTATGGTTTTTTTATTAAAAAGGTTTAATTGCGGAGTAACGCTATGACAAAAGTAATTGCTGAAATCGGATGCAATCATAAAGGTGATTTCGAAACCGCTAAAAAGCTAATTACGATTGCCAAAAAGTGTGGCGCAAACGTTGCTAAGTTTCAAAAAAGAAATATTAAAAGCTTATTAAATAAAAAGGAATACCATCAACCACATCCAGAACCTTGGAATTCTTATGGAAATACCTATGGCGAACATAGAGAAGCTCTTGAGTTTACGGCAGAACAACATAAAGAACTCAAAAAAATATGTGTTGATCAAGACATTATTTATAGTTCATCAGTTTGGGACCTGACCTCGGCAATAGAGATCTCAAGTATAAAGCCTGAATTAATTAAGATACCTTCTGCAGCCAATCTAGACTTTGAGATGCAAAAATATTTATGTGAAAATTTTCCTGGTAAAATTCATCTCTCCATTGGTATGACTAGTGACAAAGAACTGGCAGATATCCTTGATTTTTATAAATCAGAAAAGAGAATTGACGACCTTGTCCTATATTGTTGTACGTCCGGATATCCAATTAACTTCGATGATATTTGTTTGTTAGAAATAAAGAAACTCGCAGATTTATTGAGGGGAACACAAGCTGACGTTGGGTTTTCGGGACATCACTTAGGCATTGCGCCTGACATTGCCGCCGTGACCTTAGGTGTAAAGTGGATAGAAAGACACTTCACACTAGATAGGACCTGGAAAGGAACAGACCACGCAGCTAGTCTGGAACCAGAGGGGTTGAGACGACTGTGTAGAGACGTGCAAAACGTTCAAAAAGCACTTAAATATAAGTCGAGTCCTATACTACCTATTGAAGAGGCTCAAAGAACAAAGCTCAAAAGGTTAAACTTTTAAGAGCCAACTGAAATTTATCTACTCAAATGAGTATTTTCACCCTTTAGATATTTATAGAAATATATTGTAGTGCGACTTTGGCATATGAAATGGCTCATGATGCTAACCTTCGGTCATATTTGGACTCATTTAGGCAACGTGCCCTTTGCTTGAATAATTTTCTCTGTCTTAAAAGACTCGATTTTAATCTTTCATTTACAATCTCAATTGCCGCAAGGAAGTCTTTATGAAATCCCATTTGCGTTTCTGATGTATTATCCGCTCTGAGCCCAGCCTGTAGGATATAACTATCCTTCTGAAGAGCAAGAGTATAAAAATAATTCTCTCCCATCGTTCTAACAATTTTATTTTGAATTTTATCAAATTTTTTAAGGTCTAATTCGCTCAAGTGCTTTTTTGTAATAATCGGTTTAACTTTGTTAAGCAACGCTGCAATTTTCTCAGATATTAAAATACTTTTACCTATAAACTTAACCATTACATCGGATTTTGATAAGTTAGCTATTTCATGCTGATCTGCACTAGTCAGAAGCTTTTCTATTCTATCTGTTAAAATATTATTACACTCATTTTTAAGAAATTCAAGGAGCGTGCAATGCTCAAAACCTTCCACAAATAATCCCCCCTCACTACAATTATACAGTCTAATTCCAGAGCCTTTAAGGCCTTCAGCAAAAAATGTGAAAAGTCTCGCGAAATTTAGAAATACATTATTAGTCTTTACAGGGTTTCCGTCTTGGCCCCCTGCCTCGATTTCTTTTCCAAATTTTTCATCATTGATTTTTGAGTCTCTCGCGTGGGTATTGGAGCCATCCGCATATACTTCATTATTTTTAGAATAAGCCAAATCTTGTCCTACCAGTGCGATTGAGCTACATCCAAATTCAACCAAAAGATCAAAAGCCGCATGTGCAACTGAACCTCCGGGTCTTTGATAGTCAAATATGTCTAAGGGAAAGACTTCGTTAAGTGGAGTTGACGGATTCATCCAAAATACATTTTTCGCTGGAACACCAAAGATGTTTGGGCTTGCGTACATGGTATTGATAAATGCCTTCACTTTGGAAAAATCGTTTCTCTCAATCCATTCTTTCCACAAAGTTGTTTTTTGTCCATCTCTCTCCGACATCATGTCTTCTAAATTGTGAGGGTCAGCTTGGATTACTATATCAGGTTCTATGCTATTTTGGAGAAGCGTACCTAGGACACGTAAAACGCAAATAATTATTGCTTTACCTTTTATTTTTTTAAGTATTTCTAAATTTTTTTGTAAAGATGGTCCTGGTGACACTATCACACCAGGCATGCCCTCAAATTTGCCATGAAGTGCAGAAGTTTGTTGATAGCGCATTAGATTATTGAGGTTATCTAGAACGTTTACAGAATCTGCTCTATTAATTGTGTTAAAGCGATGCCAATTTGCCATTCTACCCTGATTGGCCTCGAGCACTATATTTTGCATTTCTTTTATAGGTGCTTTTTCCGACCCACAATCAATCACTATGAATTTACCAGGTGGTTTGCCGGTTACGGCAAGAAACATATCTCGTATTATCGACCCATCTTTATACCCCCAAAAAGATAAACCTTTTTTGCCCAGCTTTTTGTTTAAAAGTTCTTTTTCCAATGATCCTCCAATCAGGAAGAAACGCTTTTGACCCCTTTCAACCAAAAAGTCTAATAGCCGTTCGTCGCAAAGGTTCACCAAAATAATAGCGTCGTATTCAAAATCCCATGCAAGGGGTATGAAGCAGTCTAAGTAGGCATTGGTCATTTCTCTTGAAGAAAAAACCAAAGGGGTAAACGGTATAGATGCTACCGCTTTTCGCCCAGTTTCAATAATTTTCAGATTTTGTCTCAAATCATATATAATAGACTTTGTTTTATTGTGTATGGAATTTCCGTCAAATTTTTGATCAAATTTTGCAGTTTCCAAGTGATCACTCAGAGTGACGGTGTTCGAGTTAATATAGCTCATTAGGGGTCGCATTTTATCCGTATGCGCACTGAAAGAATTCATCTGGTTACCCTTCAAGGCTTCAACTGCTCTAAAAGAAAGAGTACAAAGGGCTTCGTAGATGCGCTGGCTCCGTTCAACATCCAGTCCTTTTAATCTAGAAACATAGGAAGGTAGCTCAGCATGTTTTTTTGAGAAAGTCATCTGTCAATACACCTTAAAATAAGTAAAAATTTTACCAAAAGTTTGCAAATTAGGTGCCAATACTCTTTTTAGACATAAAAATAGCTTAATCTAATTAAGATTTTTTAGTTCAACTTTAACCGATCTCGTCCTCCTTTTTATTGTCAGATTTTATTTTCTTTTAATTAAATAAAAATAGACACTTGTCCTCCATTAGGATCATCAGCTTATTTTTAAATTTACAATCTATCCCTAGGATACTGGCATGTGATTTGCTTTGACTGTAATCTAATTGTAAATTTGTTAAAAATGGACGTTTACCTTGAATGTTAATCCCAACATATTTTTAGATCAAAATCGATACGTTGATCCAAATCAATTGACAGCCGATTTTAATCAATTCTCCCTGGTCAATACCCACTGCTTTTTAATCAATATGCCCA
>CABZEW010000071.1 GCA_902524845.1 uncultured Alphaproteobacteria bacterium | reverse complement strand
GGCCAAAGAATCTTGATGATATTCCCTTGCCCGATTGGGAAGTTTTATCCAAAGACAAAAATAATAAAGATATTTTAGAAAACTACATTAATGCCCCCATTTGGGGTAAAGAGGCAAGGAACAGCTCAGCAACTTCTTTCTCAATGAAACGAAGCATTAATACAGTAAGTAGTCGTGGGTGTCCATTTGCGTGCAAGTTCTGTTTCAGAGGTGCCCAGGGAGAGAGGAACTATGGGATCCGGTCCCCAGAGAATTTGTTTTGCGAAATGAAATTATATGTAGAAAAATACGGTATAGACTTTCTTGGATATGTTGATGATAATTTCGCCGTCAGTAGAAAGA
Organism: uncultured Alphaproteobacteria bacterium; assembly: GCA_902524845.1. GTDB lineage: Bacteria > Pseudomonadota > Alphaproteobacteria > Rhodobacterales > Rhodobacteraceae > CACIJG01. The sequence continues at coordinate 3,334 of CABZEW010000071.1, read as the reverse complement.
GAATATTTGATCTAGAGCATTTGGTTGGAGATTGGGTTGACAAACACGGGTTGGTTTGGGGAACGCATGCCCGGCTTGATGAAGCCGCCGATATAAAGTCCTCTGAAAATTCTTCTATCGAATTAAACACTCCTCTTCGCGTAAATAGCATGTACAATTCCGGATGCCGTTATATAGGGTTTGGTGCAGAAAGCGCTAGTCCTAGAATGCTTGAATTGATGGGTAAAGGGGGATCTATGCTGAGGCACGGTGTAGAGAAGGTATTTGGGTTTGATGTCCCCGTTACAATGATGGTGGGTATCAAGAATACGATCGAGGCAGGCATTCATGCTAATTGCACATGGATAATGGGTTATCCCGGTGAAACACTGAACGATCTAAAGGCAACCGTTGCCTTTATCAAATGGCAGGAAGATGTGCTGATGGAGAGATATCTGAAAAATTCAAGATCTTGGAATCTGGCCTCTGAAGCAATTAACAAAAATATGTTTGTGGCTACGGCCTATCCGGGCACTGAAATGTTCAATGATCCACAAGTGAGAAAAGCTCTTTCTGATGGGTTTGGTATAAAATATCACAATGGGAAGCCACTATGTGATAGCAGTTTGGAAAGCTATGTCGAACAGCTAAATGACGCTACCGATCTTATACAGACACTTGACGGTAGTTTACTACAGTACAGTAAAATGGCTGACTCACTGTTTCTGGAAATAAGAGATATATTAAACAATGGCAATATTTTCGATATTTTGGATTTGTGATTAGATGCCGAGTATCATATCAATAATACCTGCCCGCGGCGGAAGCCAAGGTATAAAAGAAAAGAATTTGCAGCTGGTTGATGGTAAAAGTCTGGTACAAATTGCAATCGAGGCCTCAAATGCTTGCTCCTCAATAAAAGAAACATTTGTCTCATCAGATTCTGAAAAAATATTGAGTAGTGCGCGCCATTTAGGTGCTGAAATTCATGAGCGCAGTAACACTAATGCCAGTTCTACAGCTTCTATGTTAGACACTTTAAAGGAATTTTATTCGTTCTATGAAAGTAAAAAAAATTTGGATGATATTTGGCTGTTAATATTGTATCCGACATATCCTTTTCGAACTTCGGAAGATTTAGAAAAAATTGTCAAAACTTATCTTTCGAAATATAAAAATTTCCCAAATGGGTTAATTGGAGTAAAACCCACAAGTGAGCACCCTTACTTAGCAGTACAATGTAATAATGATATTATTAATCCGGCTTACAACCCAGATATTAACTTATATTATCGACGGCAGAACTACCCCGAGCTATGGATAATTTGCCATTGGGCATGTCTAGTTCCAGCTAACTCTCTTCCATATCTAAACAACCAATTGTTTTCTGAAAAAACTTTTCCTTACCGATTGGATCGATCTCCTATTGATATAGACACTTTTGAAGATCTGAAATATGCGAATTTCTTGGCATCTACTATTGTATAATATATCACAAAGAGGTCTGCCGATATAGCATATTATAAGCGGGAGTTTTATTGAATATTTTGTTTGTATAAATTATGTTTTTCTCTCGATTGTACAAAATAGTAAAAAAGAAAAAAAAGCTATGAGATATAGTAAATGACAAAAAAAGCACTCCCAGAAAAAAACGTGCAATTTATCTCACACAATTTTTCCAAGGAAATAAAAGCACTTGTTATGGATTTTGATGGTGTTCTCACTGATAATAAAGTTATTGTTAACGAAGACGGTTCAGAAAGTGTAACTTGTTCTCGTGATGACGGGTATGCCATTGAAAAGATAAAAGAACTGGGGATAATTACCCTGATCTTAACGCGAGAAGAAAATAATGTAGTTATTGCAAGAGCAAGAAAACTAAATACAGAAATAATTAAAGGCCAAAAGGAAAAGCTCGAAACACTAAAAAAATGGTGTTTAAAAAATAATATTTTTCCTGAGGGGTTAGCTTACATCGGTAATGATTTACCTGATATAGAATGTCTGGAATATGCTAAATTCTCATTTTGCCCCGCCGATGCCTTTGTAATAGTAAGAAAAAAAGCTGAATTCATATTAAATAAAAAAGGTGGAGATGGATGTATTCGAGAAATATTAGAAGACTATATTCTAGCCAATTAAATCCTTAAACTTAGAATAAACAAAATTAAATCTGGTTTAAATGTTAAAAAGTCCTCCCTAGTTTGCACTAGAGAGGACTTTTAGGTTGAAGGCTATATATCTCCTATCGAATTAACGTTAGGACTTGTTGCTTGCTAGCATTGGCCTGGGCGAGCATCGCCGTGGCTGCCTGCTGCAATATTTGACCTTTGGCCAAATTCCCTGTTTCCGCCGCAAAGTCCGCATCTTCAATACGTCCTTTTGAGTTGGAAAGATTAATATTTATCTGATCAAGGTTATTCATTGTGCTTGTCAATCGGTTTGATACCGCACCAAGTTTCCCTCTCTCAGTTGATACAGTGGCAATCGCTGTATCAATTGCTCCAATAGCAGTCTGTGCAGTAGCGGCTGATTGAAGGTCATCATCATCAAGAGCTATGCCTGTTGCATTAACATCCATATCTGCAATTGTTACACTTATAACTTGACTAGCACCCTCTCCCACTTGGAAAGACAGTGAAGAAGCCGTGCCATCCAAAAGAGCCTGTCCAGCCCATTTAGTATTTTCCGCAATTCTCTTAATTTCAGATCCCAATTGTTGAAACTCGGCATCGGTATGATCCCTATCGGCATCGGTAAGTGTACCATTTGCTGACTGTACAGCTAATTCTCTCATTCTTAAGAGAATAGTATGCGTCTCTGTTAATGCCCCTTCCGCGGTATCCAACATAGATTGCGCGTCAGCGGCATTTCGTGATGCCATAGCTAGTCCGTCAATCTCAGCAGTTAATCGTGTTGCGATTGCCTGACCGGCCGCGTCATCCCTTGCAAAGTTAATGCGTTTCCCAGTCGATAGTTTCTCCATTGCTGAATCAACAGTCGCCTGTGATTGGCTTGATGCCTTGGCAGCAAAAATGCCACCGTAATTAGTGTTTATGCTAATCATTGTCATACTCCCTATATAAACCCTATAGTTAAGTACGACGGCCTTTTCATTTGTTTAGAAAAAAATCACTTTTCTACACAAATAATTATCTGGCCTTAGAAAATACACTATTTTCTAAGCTATTGTTTTTTATGAAGATTTCCTGCTGACTAAAGCTAAGGTTTTCTCTTTAACCTCATGTTACCCGATCCATACATCCGGTAACCATATTCTCCATAAACTTCTCTCCACCCACCTAAACGACCAGGGTGAGATTATGTTTAGGAAAATAATAAAATATTTTTGAAA
>CABZEW010000070.1 GCA_902524845.1 uncultured Alphaproteobacteria bacterium | reverse complement strand
CTTTCAGCAAATCTTTTCAAACCTTGTTTCCAAAGTAGGCTCACAAGTAAAATCCGGAAAGCTAAATGTAGAGGCCGCGGAGGCAATGCGTGCGGCAAGTGAAGAGGCCGAAGCACAGTTTTCGGGAGTAAACTTGGATAGCCAAGCTGCTGCGCTAATTGAATTTCAACAAGCGTATCAGGCATCCGCTAGAATTCTTCAAACCGCTAGAGAATTATTTCAAACATTAATTGACACAGTATGAGGTAAACTATGGAAGTTAGTACAAAATTATTTAATGCTCAGGCTACTAAAAATTTTGGTAAGATAAATGAGCAAATACAGGATACGCAAGCAAAAATTGCCTCTGGAAAAAGTTTTCTAAAAGCGTCAGATGACCCCGTTACTGCGTCAAATTTGTCCGCCAAAAGAGAACAGAAAATCCTGCTTGATAGGTTTGTGAAAAATGGGCATACAGCGAAAACGCGTTTGGATTTAGCGGACAGCGGTCTTAACCAAGTAATAAATGTTTTGACACGCTTTAGTGAAATATCAATTCAAGCGGCGAATGATACTAATGGTGTTGATGATAGATTAGCCATGGTTAAAGAAATGGAAGAGCTGGCAACCCTGGTTTTGGAAATTACAAATACACAAGACGCGAATGGAAAGAGTATTTTTGCAGGGTTCAAAGCAGCAACAAGTGCTTTCAACCAACGCCTTGAATATGTCGGAGACCGAGGCAATCATGCACTGCAGGTTTCAGAAAATATGAAAGTTGTTTCAGGCCTTGATGGGGGAACCGTTTTCGGATCCATAAAAACAGATTATGGCCGAAAAAGTATTTTTGAAATTCTTGAAAATTCGATCAACGCCGCCAAGACGGCAAGCCAGGTCAGCAGTAAAGGTACGGCACCGGCCAAAGCAGAGCTCGAATTAGCCGTTTCGAGAAATCCTCAAAACTGGTCATTTGATCTTGAGGGTAGCGAGGGAAAAATAAATATTAACATGAACCTTTCACAGGCAAGTATTTCTGATCTAAGGGATGAAATAAACCTCCATACCGATAAAACAGGCATTGAAGCAACGTACGACGATACCACAAAAAAGATTACCCTCTCTGAGAAATTTGCCGGAACCATTACCGTTTCAAATCTTGATATTGAAGGCGTTGATGGCGCTACGAGAGAGCCAGAGTTCTATTTTCAGATGGAAAGTATTGACGGTGAAGGTAATAAAATTGGATACCCTAGACAGATTGTTGATCAAGATCAAGTAATGTCAACGTCCGTTGGTGATATAAAGAAATCAATTAATCACATTAGTAATCAACTCGCCTTTATTGGCGCACAAACACGAAAAACAGATCAACAGCTGAATTTTCTTGGAGAACGTTTGACTATTGTTACAGCCGAAGTATCCGAACTGGGTGATGCTGATCTAACAAAATTGGTTACTGATCTCCAGGCGACCATAGTAAATAGAGACGCCGCGCAAGCCGCATTTGTACGGATTGGACAGCAGAGTCTGTTTGATTTTCTTAGATAGTAAAGAGTTGGCATAGTAAATGCATAGTGTAAATGTCAAAAAAAAAACAGGTAGAACGAAATGAGTACTATAGGATCTAACGTTGCAGCATTGAAGTCTCTGCATAATCTGAGACTAAATGAAGATGGATTTGCCAAGGCAACAGAAAGATTGTCATCCGGCAAGAGATTAAACAGTGCTGGCGATGATGCAGCGGGTGCTGCTATTGTGAATAGGATGTCCTCCCAGATCGCTGGAATGAATGTCGCTATAAGAAATGCAGGTGACGCTATATCCATGTCTCAAGTCGCTGAAGGTGCTCTTCACGAAGTATCAGAAGTATTGCAAAGAATGCGAGAGTTGGCTGTGCAGGCTGCTAATGGATCTTACAGTGGTGCCGATAGAGTATCTCTCAATCAAGAAGTTGTTTCCTTAAAAAAGGAACTCATCCGTATCGGTGAGACAACTACGTTCAACACGACGAAGTTATTGAATGGAACATTTCAAGATACCGAATTTGAAATAAGTTTTGACGAATCTCCACAACACACGCACTCCTTGAGTATTGAAGACATACGTCCCAATAAAATTGGTATGTGGAATATGTCTTCACAAACAGAAAAGTCAGTAGATGTTTCTACTGTCGCCGATTATGTCAACGCCACAACTGCTGGCTCAATCACAACTACAACCGATCACGACTTTAAAGTTGGTGATGTTGTTACTTATGTTGGAAGTGGCAGTAACACGGAACAGATTATTGGCCTGGTATCGGGTAGAACTTATAAGGTTGCGACAATAGGAACGAAAGTATTTACACTAACAGATTTTGATGGTGGCGCTGTTGGATATGGTAAAGGTACAGCTGGAGGCGATCCACTAGGAGAAGGCGCCGGTGCCAAATTCTTTTTAAATTCCTTAGGAAATGCCCCAACAGTGGGCGAAGTAGGTGCTGACCCTGCAAGCTCTGAAGTACTCGGTGCCGAGGAATTAGAGATTTACGGCTATGTTGGAAAAGAAACTGCTAAATTTAAAAATGGTGCAAGTGCTAGAGATATTGCTACCGCGGTTAATGCTGTCGAAAGTAAAACAGGAGTTGTTGCCAGTGCTTCCACACACGCAAGGCTTACACTGCAACCCGATAACTCTACAGATGCATTTACGACGGTATCCTTTGATCTTTATGGAATGAATTCAACTGCTGTTCCAATAACTGCTAGTGTGAAATTTGGGACCGGGAACAACTCCGCCTATCCCGACTTGTCAGATTTACGGGATAAGATCAACGCTTTCTCGGGTGATACAGGTATTACCGCAAAGCTTTCGACCAATAGTGCATACATAGATTTAACAAGTGCGGATGGTTACGATATCTTAATAGATAATTATGACCTACCGCTTCAAACTAGAGATGATTATAACTCAACAGCAACAGTTAATGCTGCGGCTTTTAATTTAAGTGCAAATGCTACTACAGCGGCTGTGGCTCAAAGTACTGCCGCTCATGGATTTGTCACCGGTGATATCGTAAGAGCTGAGTTAGGAGCCACTGAGGATCAAACATGGCTTACCCATGGTGGAGAGTACGTCGTAACCGTTATAGACGATGACCAGTTCACTCTTTCAACTTTTGACGCCAATGGAACTGAGACAAAAATGATAAATCATGGAGCAGCAGATAATACTGCAGCCATGACGTTCACAAAAATTGAAAAGGGATTGAAAATCCAAACACTCGATCGTGATGAAAACCTTAAAGGTACTGCCGTCACTTTATTTGATAAAGAAATTCTAGCAACAAGAACCCCCGCGGCTCCAAACTCTGCTCGATTAACAGGTCAGGTAATGTTTGAGTCCCCAAGCGTTTTTACTATTAATCCCAAAAGTGATCAAAGCCTATTTAGAGATGACCCAGAATCAGCAAGTCTTAGAAAGATTTCTGATATGGATGTCTTGAGTGTACGAAATGCTCAAAGAATGATGTCTGCTGTTGACGGAGCACTAAGAAAAGTCGATGCCGAGAGAGGCGATCTTGGTGCAACTATGAATAGAATGGAACATACAATCGATAATCTCTCAAATATCGTTGTAAATACTACTGTCTCGCGTGGTCGAATTGAAGACGCTGATATGGCTGAAGAGTCTGTGAACCTCTCAAAGAGCCAAGTTCTTCAACAAGCTGCTACCGCGATGCTGGCTCAGGCGAACCAATCGATGCAATCAGTTCTAGATTTGCTCAGGTAATTGGAGAACCTAGATGAGTAACGAGTTCGAAATTTTGTGTGGTAC
>CABZEW010000069.1 GCA_902524845.1 uncultured Alphaproteobacteria bacterium | reverse complement strand
GCTCCCTCAAAAAATGCTTCCACGTTTGTAGATGGACTGTAGAGCACTTGAAGATTCCCATTATTTCCTGCTGTCGTTGCAGCTATATCAAAGTCCTGATCAGGAAATCCTAAACCAGTTGTATTAATTTGAATGTATCCAGTAGTTGGGTTCGTGGTGGCACTATATTGAACACTAGAAATAGTAAATTCTCTACCATTGAGGTAAGCTGCGGAAGCAGCTTCGTTTGCATCAAAATTACCGCTCAGTCTTATCTTACCGTTTGCAGAAAAGATTTGATTGCCGGCTGTAGGATTCAATGCGTCAAAATATATACGAAGTGTGTTCTCAGTTGTTGAGTATTTGATTTTGTGCCCATCAGGATTGGTTCCGGTTCCATTGGCATCGGGAACGTCAGCAGGATTTGCCGCGAGATATTTTTGTCCATCGAAGACGCTCAAATTTGGCTTGTTGTCAAAATAAGAATAAACGAGAAATTTATCTTGTACGCTAGTAGCGAGAGGCGTTGCGGGAAGTGGATTACTAGCTGCATCATAGGAATTTGAAGTATGAGTAAATTTTATTACGTCATTTGTTTCATAAATAGTATCAATAGTTGTTCCACTAGCTCTGGTGAACTGCAGTTTTTCAATGCCTAAAGCAGCTTTTTGCGTAGCATCATCAGCATATGAATTAAGAGCTTCATTAACTCGGGCCTGAACATGAGCAAGAAATTCATCTCGTGTAAAATCTGGCGAGGCCCCCGTAAGATTTATTCTGTTCGCACCATTTATTTGTTGTGATGTTACGAAACTATCGGTTAATAGGTCAACGCTTATCGCTGCATCGAGCGAGGATGTAGAGCCATCCGCGTTAAGTTTCGACAAATCGATGTTTATCTCATCGTCGACGTTTCTAATTATTTGTATTTTCTTATCGTCACCGTAAGACTCGTTTATGGCTCGTTCTACTTCTTCTGCCAGTTGAGAAGCGTTGTATTTTCCTGGCCTTATATCAATATTTACAGGCTGGTCAGCACTATCCACGTTAAGTGTAAGGAAATTCTTTCCCCAATAAATATCACTATCAGTAAGTTTTCCAGATTCAACCGTTGCGTTAAACAGTAAGGGATCAGTTACTATTTCAACTAGCTTATCTCCTTCTTCACCAAAATCAAAAGCTGTCAATTCTCCTTGAATGTTAGCTGCTGTCGAGGGCACTTGTGTCTTAAGATCGTCCAGTTTATATAATGGAGAGCCCTTTCCTTCTAGGAAGTAGTTATCATCTGGAACTGTTGTTGTCTGTGCACCAAACTCATCGATGAAGATCTGTTTTCCGGCGTCGTCCACGGCACTAACCAAGTCAGGTTCAATAATTGTGTCGTTAATAACGAGACGCGTATCAAATTTATTTGTAGGATCGGTGGCTGATGCATTTTGAGTTTTAATAAAGAACATCGTCGCAATAGTTGGGTTGCCCAGGTCATCAAATATTGTTATGGATGTTGAGTTGGTGAATGTTTCAGGGTTATTTGGGTCAAATGTGTATCCATCGGCAAATTGTGGTTGATCAGGAACAACCGCTGCAGCAGCAGGCACGTTTACTCCTAAATCAATATTTGATGTCGCCTTAGGATCACCAGATGTCACTGGGAGTTGTAAAGGGAGTGCTGAAATTAAATCTTTCGCTGTAACAGATCCGTCCTCGTTTACTGGGTAGACGAGCAAATATTGCCCAGCTGAGTCAACAACGTATCTGTCATTATTTACATTCAGAGAACCATTTCTAGTGTAAACGGTCTGAGCTGAAGTAAGAGAAGGCTTTAGAGCAAAAAATCCTTGTCCTGAAATAGCCAAGTCAAGAGCGTTAAGCGATGAAGATATGTTACCTTGGGTGAATTGTTGTTTAATTCCTTTAAGGATTGTACCAGAACCGATCGATGAAGACGAATTCTGGAGGGGAGATGTTGCAAAAATGTCACCAAATTCTGCTCGGCTTCTTTTAAAGCCAGTCGTACCAACGTTGGCAATATTGTTTGATGTCGCTGATATATCTGATTGTGCACCATTTAATCCTGTTAAAGCTGTATAGAATGACATTTTTTACTCCGTTTACTTAAACTCTATGTTCTTAAATTAATTTCTAAACTTGATGACATCGGCAGCAGCCATCTCACCAAAATCTTTTACATCTATTGTTACGCCCTGATCCTTACCATTTACCGAGGCAGCTATTACTTCGGAGAAAACAGATGGAGTTAAACCCTCTGACCCCTTACCTGTGTTGATATATGCTTCGACACGTAAGGGTTCATTCTTATCAACTATTTCTTTTGGAATGTTTAACCACTCAAATCCAACTAATCCCCTACCATGAGCGCCAAGCTCTGCAGAGTGCACAAGTTCTCCTGATCCATCAAAAAATGCTACCGACGTTTCACTCGAAGCGGATGGAAGGTCAATAATGCCATGTATCTCGCTATCTTTGTTTGGTCTCACAACGTTGCCTGGAACAAGTACAGAGTTTCCTAAAAGGTCAGACGCGGTTGCTATCCTAAATTCGCTTAATTTGTCGGACAAACCTTTGAGGGTCTCCCCCATTTCTGTAATTCCAGTTACGGTTGAAAACTGAGCCATCTGAGCAATAAACTCACCATTTTCCATAGGCGCAAAAGGGTCTTGGTTTTGAAGTTGCGTTGTCATTAATTTTAGAAAATCTTCTTGTCCAAGACTGCTCTTCCTTGTGGTAGCAGAGCTTTGAGGTGATTTTACACCTATTTTCTCTAAGATATTATTAAGTGATTGATTAGTGCTTTCTATACTCGACATATTCGTACTCCAAAATTACTTTCCTAAATTGATGGTTCTTATCATCAAAGCTCTTAAAGTTGAGATAACCTCAATATTGTTCTGGTATTGACGACTTGCTTCAAGCATCTCCACCATTTCTTCCTCTATGTTGACTGCTGCGTTGAATATATATCCGTCTTCATTAGCTTTTGGATGATCTGGCATATATACTTTTTCTGGTTCTCTATTAAGTTCTTTGACATTTATAGCATCCACCGTAGCTATTCCATTATCATGAAGCTTATCGGAGTATATCGTCCTAAAAATTGGTTTTAAGGGTCGATAGGCGCTTTCACTTGTGGAAGATATGTTGTTTGAGTTCGCGAGGTTACTTGCTACGGTGTTAAGACGGATCATTTGGGCTGCCATCGCTCTCCCTGAAACGTCAAATATGTTTTTAACCGAGCTCATCATTCACCTTTAATTGCGGACATCAGCCCAGATATTTTATTGGTCAAAAACTGAAGAGTAGTTTGATAACGAACTACATTTTCAGAGAATTCCATTTGCTCAACTGCCATTTCAACAGTGTTTCCGTCCAATGATGGATTTAGTGGCTCTCTGAACATAACATCATTTGGTCTAACTTTTGAAAGCAAAGCGAAGTGCTTTTCATGATTGACAGCGATATTTCCAATCTTTTCCTTTTTTCTCATTTCAACATCAAAGTCAATATCCCGCGCCTTAAAGTTAGGGGTTGCAGCGTTGGCAATATTTGAAGCAAGTATTTTATTGCGTTTTCCTCGCAAATTTAAGGCATTTGAGTGTATACTTAGATGATTTTCGATTGTTTTCATTTTCGCTATTGTGATGTTTAATTATCAATATTTTTTCAAATTCTGGTGTGAAAATTGCAAATAAAATGCCAACTTGATAAATAAAGGAAAAAAAAATGACCTCTTCAGGAAAAACAATTAATTTAGGTCAAGGTGCACCAGTTCCTTTGGACCCAATAATACTCAGAGCAAGGGACGATTTACTTGAGAAATATTCCGATAAGAGCT
>CABZEW010000068.1 GCA_902524845.1 uncultured Alphaproteobacteria bacterium | reverse complement strand
GAAGGCTGCGGTGATTGTGGTATCAAGTCTAATTGTGTGTCTATACTTCCTGAGGAAACAGTGCTTGGCAGAAAGCGAAAAATCGACCAAAGCTCATGCAACAAAGATTTTTCTTGTGTCAGTGGTTTTTGTCCTAGTTTCGTTTCAGTAGTTGGTGCCGAGATAAAGAAACAAGGTACAGAGCAACTGAAATTGCCAAAAATACCTGATATAACAGCGCCAGGTATAGATAAAACCTATAACATAGTTGTGACAGGGATTGGTGGTACAGGTGTGGTTACAATAGGCGCCTTACTAGGAATGGCATCACATATAGAGGGGAAAGGTGCTGGGGTAATGGAGATGGCTGGGCTCGCACAGAAAGGTGGTGCGGTTCACATTCATTGCAGAATAGCAAATAGTAGAGAAGACATTAGTGTTGTCAGAGTGGCATCAGGTGAAGCGGACACTCTCATCGGTGGAGACCTTTTAGTGACTGCTGGTGATAAAACTCTGGCTCTTCTAAAGAGAGACAAGTCTAGTGTTGTCTGTAATGAAATTGAAGCAATTACCGGTGAGTTTACGCGTAATACAGAGTTTAAGTTGCCAAGTGACGGAATGAAATTAGCCCTTAACGCAAAAGTAGGACCTGACAATGTGCAATACATAGATGCAAATAGAATATCATCAAGGTACTTAGGAGACTCCATATTTTCTAATACCGTCTTATTGGGTATGGCGTATCAGTCAAAAATGTTACCTTTGAGGAGAGAAAGTTTATTAGAGGCAATTAGATTGAATGGAGCCGCTGTGGAGGGAAACCTGCTAGCTTTCGAATTAGGAAGATACTACGTCTATAACCCTGATTTTTTCAAGGAAACGAAAGTGCAAGAAAATTCTCAGGTCGATCATAATTTTGACTCGATTGTGTCTTACAGATCTAAGCGACTTGAGGGATATCAGAGTAAGAAGTTATCAAAAAAATATGAGGCACTGTGTAATAAAGCCAAAGACATAAATGAAAACTTAGGATCTGCTGTTGCTAGAGGTTACTATAAGTTGATTGCATATAAAGACGAGTATGAAGTTGCAAGACTGCATACCGAGTATTTGCAAGGACAAGTTGAGAATAGTTTCTCAGGATATAAGCAATTAAGGTTTAATTTGGCCCCACCGCTTATTTCCAAGAAGGACAAGAATGGTCATCTTATAAAAAGAGAGTTCGGCCCTTGGATGTTCGCTGTTATGAAACTATTAGCGAAAGGAAAATTCTTGCGTGGTACCTGGCTGGATCCTTTTCATTTTACCAAAGAGCGGTTAACGGAACGTAAACTCATAAGAGACTACGAAAGTGATGTGGAATATATATTAGAGAACTATAACGAAAATAACCACGATGCCTGTATTAACGTTACTCTTTTACCACTACAAATAAGAGGATTTGGTCACGTTAAAGAGGAAGCAATCATTAAATCTAATAAGATTAGATCAAATCTTATAGGGATAATTTCTGGGGATCACCCCAATCAGAAACTTTCAGCAGCAGAATAAGTGTAATTCGCCCTTTATAACCCTATATAAAGTCATATGTACGAGATAGATATATTTTCTTCATCAATAATTCTTAGTGCTTTATTATGTTTAGTTGCTGGATTACTAAGCTTTCTATCGCCTTGTGTCTTACCAATACTTCCGCCATATTTAGCATACATGACAGGTACAACTGTTAGTGAGATTAAAAATAATAAAGGAACTGTAAAAAGAAGTGTTTTGTTAAGTGCTATTAGTTTCTCACTTGGACTTTCAGTTGTATTTATTCTTTTAGGGCTAGCGGCCAATTCGATGGCATCAATATTTATTCTCTTTCAAAATGAGTTAAGAATTGGGTCAGGAGTGTTAATTATGATTTTTGGGTTACATTTCATGGGAATATTGAGACTAGCCTTTTTACAAAAAGAACTTCGGCTCAACATCGATATAAAGGAGCGAGGCAACTTATTACCACCTTTTTTCTTAGGATTAACTTTTGCGTTTGGGTGGACACCCTGCATTGGACCCATACTGGGATCAATATTGGCTATAATTGCTCAGGATGTATCAGTATTTAGAGGATTGATTTTAATGATATTTTACTCGTTAGGACTTAGTCTTCCATTTATAGGTGTAGCCTATCTTTTAATTAAAGGGGTAACTATCACAAGATTTATAGCTAATTATTCATTTTACATCGAGCGCTTCACAGGGATCTTTTTACTACTTATTGGGCTTCTATTCTTAAGTGGATCCTTCCAGTTAATTGGGTTTTTTATTTTAGAATATTTACCTTTTTTGGGTGTATTTGGTTAGTTTTTTTAAACCATGTTTTTAGGGTTCACGATTTTAGTAAATAATGCTTCGTTTACTAGACCCGATTTTATGGCTTCAGCTCTTAGAGTTGTATTGTTTTTATGAGCGTTTTTTGCAATTTTAGTTGCGTTATCATAACCGATTATTGGAGCCAGAGCTGTTACAAGCATTAAACTATTTTCCAGATGTTTTTTAATTTCAACTTCGTTCGCTTGTAATTCCCTTACACAATTGTTTGCGAAGGAATTACAAGCATCGCCAAGCAATTGCAGCGATTGAAGTGTGTTATAACTTAATAGAGGTTTGTAAACATTTAATTCAAAATGGCCCTGGCTTCCCGCAAATCCTATTGCTGCATCATTTCCCATGATCTGAATGCAGACCATAGTTGTTGCTTCTGCTTGAGTCGGGTTAACTTTGCCTGGCATTATAGAGCTACCCGGTTCATTCTCTGGTAGACTTAACTCACCAAGACCACATCTGGGACCAGAACCTAAAAACCTTATATCATTTGCTATCTTGAAAAGACTTGCAGCGGCTGTTTTCAACGAACCAGAAAACTCTACTATGGGATCATTAGCAGCTAAAGCTTCAAATTTATTAGGAGCTGTTTTAAAATTTATTTTTGTAATCTTAGAAATCTCTTCTGCTACATGTTTTCCAAATACTTTTGATGCGTTTATTCCTGTACCAACTGCAGTCCCCCCTTGAGCCAAGAAAAGTACATCCTTTAATGAATGGTTTATGCGTTTTATTGCTTGTTCAATTTGAAATGCATACCCACTAAATTCTTGGCCGAGAGTTATAGGGGTCGCATCCTGTGTATGCGTTCTACCTATTTTAATAATCTTTTGAAACTTATCTTGTTTCTGCTTTAAGCATTTGTGTAAAAGCTTCAATTGTGGCAAAGTCTGTTCCAAAAACACTGTAGCAATCGCAATGTGAATCGCCGAAGGGAATGTGTCATTTGAACTCTGGGACATGTTGACATGATCATTAGGGTGTATTGGGTCCTTAGAACCTACTTTACCCCCTAAATCGTTGATTGCGACGTTTGCAATTACCTCATTGATATTCATGTTTGTTTGGGTTCCTGAGCCAGTTTGCCAAACGGATAGTGGAAAGTTATCTTCATAACCGCCTCGACGTAATTTTTTACATGCCCTTATGATCGCGTTGCCTAATTTTTTATTCAGCTTTCCCTCAGACATATTTACTTTAGCTGCTGCTTGTTTAATGACTATCATTGCCATAATTAAAGGGTAAGGTTGTTTCTCGTGTCCTATAGCAAAGTTTTTTATAGATCTTTGGGTTTGGGCACCCCAATACTTATCTTTAGGCACCTCTAATTTACCAAAGCTATCGGTTTCTACTCTAGTTGGCTTCATGTTTTACTCCGATCTTTGAGTTATTTTTTGAATTTTTTCAAGTCAATAACATTTTTGTTTATTGTACTTGGTTTTTCTTTTTTATTATCAGTGCTTTGATCACTTTTTTCCTCTTTGATTTTAGTTTCACTACTTGAAATGTTATCGCTTTGATTAAAACTTATAGCAAAATCAACCGATGGATCGGCAAATAATTCAAGGCTACTAAAGGGAATTATCAAGTGTTCCACAGTGTTATTAAAATTTAGTGATATTTCAAACTTCTTTTCAGTCACACTAAGGTTTTCAAACCA
>CABZEW010000067.1 GCA_902524845.1 uncultured Alphaproteobacteria bacterium | reverse complement strand
GCTGCAAGAATGGCGATAAAAATTGAACCTGTAGACCCACCAATATTCACGGCTGCAACAGAATATGCATACGCCCCAATCCCGAAAAAAGCACTTTGCCCAAAGCATAAAATACCGCCAAATCCCCACACAAGCGCCAGACTGAGAGCTAGTATTGATAGGCCAATAACCTGCGTCAGTGTTATTATCGTGAAAAATTGAAAAACACTCGGCGCGATTAAGGTAAAAATTATCGCCAGCCCTGCGATTACTAATGTTCCGTTAAAAGTTCCATAAAGTCGCATTATTGGCTTTTCCTAAAGAAACGGCCCGTAATGCCAGTTGGCATCAGTCTGAGCAATATGATTGCCGTAAATAAAAGCGCAACCTCGCCAAAGGTTGGTCCTGTTATATAGGACATTATTCCATTCACCCCACCCAGCAGAACCGAGGCAGAGGTAGTGCCCGCCAGTATAGCAGAGCCTCCCGAGATGACAGTAATAAAGGCTTTGGCGATATATATGACGCCAATGTTAGGCAACACGCCTGTGATTGGTGCTAAAAGGCCGCCTGCCAATCCACTCACCGCCGCACCAAGAGAAAATGTGACCATGTAAATTTTGGATGTTGAAATCCCCAGACATGCTGACATGTCGGAGTTTTGCATAGTCGCCCGTGCCACCAACCCGAGAGAAGTAAATTTTAAAGTCAGATAGACTAAAGCCAATAAAACAATCACCACAAAGATTAAAAAGAGCTCATAGCCTGATGATGTGTACTCTCCAATTGTAACAGTACCTAAGGGTGGTGAAACTACAGTTGAAGTTGAAGCTCCAAAAATTGATGTAATGATTCCAATGAATAACAGGGATAATCCCCAAGTTGCTAGGAGCGTATCAATCATTCGGCCATAAAGCCACTGTATAAGACATCGTTCCACGATAAGCCCGATAAGGCCCACGACGAGTGGAGCAAGGATCAGCATGGCAAACCATAAATTCACCCCATTGTTAGTAGCCACCACTACCGTGTAACCGCCCAGCATAATAAACTCGCCATGTGCCAGATTGATCACGCGCATCATGCCAAAAACAATAGCTAGCCCTAGGCTGATCAGCGCAAGGTTAGCAATCCCATAAAATATCTGTAGAGCTAGGGAAAAAAAAAGATCCATTAAAGGCTCCGGTCAAAAAGGCCAGTTCGTTTTATGAACTGGCCTATGTAATGTTTTAGATATCAATACCTGCAGCTTTCAGGCCGTTTTCAAATTTGAAAACACTCTGATTAGGGTCTGCTACAAGGTCACAGACCATTAAAGTATCAGCGGGAGGCTGGCTTTCATACGACTCAATAATGTTAAAGGACTGATCCTTCAACTCTGCCAGATATACATTTTGAAGAGCGTGGTTTGTTTTTGGTTCAATTTCCACACGACCCGATGGGCCATCAATACCAAGACCGGACCGAAGGGCTTCTATCACTGGCATGCGTTCAGTTGTGCCTGCTGCTTTTACAGCCTCTGCCCAAAGGTAAGCCCCCTCATAAGAACGCGCTGCCAGCTCATTTAAGGCAGGTGCATCTGCCCCCATACGCGCTTTGAAACGCGCTACAAAATCAGCGTTTGCAGGACTGTTGATTTCTTCAAAGTAAGAGTAGGCGCAGATCATGCCGTCACCTTCTTCGGCAGAAATCAGCTTGTGTTCATTACCAACGCCAAATGTTGTTGAAGCAACTGGGACGGATTTGTTCATACCAGCAGCGGCATATTGACGATAAAATGAAATATGCGCACCGCCAACAAGGGCTGACATCACCATATCCGCACCAGAAGATTGGATTTTCTTGATGGTTGGGCCAAAGTTTGTCACATCGAGCGGAAAAAACTCGGTTTCGACAGGATCGCCGCCATTATCACGTACATATTTTTGCACCCACTGAGCTGTAATCTGGCCGTAGTTATAATCTGCTGCCACAATATAAACTTTCTTACCCCATTTGTTCATTGCATAGGGTACTAGTTTCTCAACTGTCTGGGCAGGAGTGGATCCTGTACAAAAATTGTTAATATCACATACACCACCTTCATAAAGAACGTTGTAAAAATAAAGTGTATTATAGCGTGAAAAAGTTGGTCGTATCGCTTCCCGGCTAGCTGAGGTTATTCCTGCATGCACAACATCGGCGCGATCACCTGCTGTAGCTTGGGTAGCAAATTGAGTATAAAACTGGATGGAAGATTGTGGGTCGTATACCTTCAGATCAATCTGACGACCCAAAAGCCCACCCGCTTCGTTCATTTCATTAATTGCCATTTTAGTGGCGTCGACCATGGGTTTACCATAGATGTCGAGCCCGCCCGATTGGTCTAAAATGGAAACAAATTTAATTGGACCGTGGCTGCCTGCCAAAGCTCCATTCACCAGTGCAGGCGCTGCTAGAAGTGTACCCGCTGTTGTTTTTAGAAAACGTCTACGATTTAAGGTCATTTTTTTTCTCCTTTTGGATGATCTTTTTGCCTTTTTCTTTGGTCTCTTTTGAGGTAATGGTGCTGTCTAAAGAGTCAGAAAGTCCTTTGAGACCTTCGGAGACATTCAACCCTACTTCTTCACCGATTTTTTTAACCGCTGGCAATTGCAGGGCGAGATCCAGAACCCCATCAATGACGTTATTAACACTTGAGCCTTCTGACGTACTAGAACCATTACTGCCCCCTGATTTTGCAAAGCCTGAAATATTGTTGATACGAATGCCTTCGATCTTCTCGGCTGGCTTCATCATTTTCTCAACCACTTCGGGCAGAACTGCCAGTTTCTTGCTGTGCAACTTCATTTCAATTATCTCTTTGCTCTGTTCGTTTTCTGCCGCAATTATGGCAGTTCTTCCGGCAGCTTTGGCCAGCATATCACTTTTTTCGGAGTCCGACCTTAGCCGAGTTGCATCTGCTTTTGCCTTAGCCATGGATAATACAGTCTCTGCTTCAGACGCTACGCGAAGCGTATCGACTTCGGCCTGTTCCGTGGCACGAATAAGCGCGATATCCTTCTCGCGCTTAGCGACCTCTTTCTCGCGCTTGGTTGAGACT
Organism: uncultured Alphaproteobacteria bacterium; assembly: GCA_902524845.1. Lineage (GTDB taxonomy): Bacteria > Pseudomonadota > Alphaproteobacteria > Rhodobacterales > Rhodobacteraceae > CACIJG01. The sequence goes on along the minus strand of CABZEW010000067.1, from coordinate 953 downwards.
TCCTCAGTGGCCAGCACTTCGCTAGCTTCGATTTCGCGTAGTTCAATTTGCGAGCGGATATCTTCTATACGCTTTTCAGAAAGCTTTACAGAGTTTTCATATTTTGATGACTCCAATGCAAGCTCTTTTGCTAGGCGCGCGCGATTTAGTTCTTGATCCTTCGCGTTTTCTGATTTTTTTATTTCAAGCTCTCTTGAAATTCTTGCTTCATCGCGGCGGCGTTCAGACACAGCCTGTTGTTCTGCAATATCAGCCATACTCACAGCACGTGCTGTTTCAATTGCTTTTTGCTGACTGATGGAGGCTTCTTCCTCTTCCTGCGAAATGCTTAATTTACGCTTTGTTGCGTCCAACTGTGTTTGCGCCACAGATACTTCGGCTTCAGATTCGATGGCAGCGCGTTCCTTTTTGTTGGTTGAGATAACTTCGGAAAGCTGACGCATGCCAACAGCGTTAAAGGCGTTATTTTCGTCTAGCGCATGAAAGGGCGTTTGGTCTAAACGCGTGATTGCTACAGTTTCCAACAACAGACCGTTTTTCGCCAGTTCACTAGATACTATTTCATTCACTTCACGACTGTACTCTCCACGATTATCCTGAAGATTATCCATCGTATACTTAGCTCCGACTGTCATGAGAGCATCCACAAATTTACCCTCAAGTGTTTCTCCTAAATCTGCCGTTCGAAAAGATTTACCCCCAAGCGCCTGTGCGGCTGTTTGTACGCCCTCGACGTTGGGTGCAACGCGGACATAAAATTCTGCGCCTAGGTCAACGCGCAGTCTATCTGCGGTGATAATGGATTTTGGCCCCAGGCGTTCGATTTCCAGTTTGGAGGTTTTCATGTTCACTTCTGAAACTTTATGCAAGAAGGGAAAGGCAAGGAAACCCTTTTCGATAATGACGCGCTGGCCACCAGCACCCGTTCTCACTAGAGCAACTTCGCGAGTTGC
>CABZEW010000066.1 GCA_902524845.1 uncultured Alphaproteobacteria bacterium | reverse complement strand
AGCGGCTTTTAAGTGTCATGTAGAAATGGCAACTTTCGAGGAAGCAGGAGTTTCGGGAAAACAATAAGCTATTATTTCCAGCTGGTTATCCTTTCCATAATATTATCTCCAAGAAAAATTTGATGATAGCTACCTCAAGAAGATGAATTTTTAAAAAGAAGTATAATATATAAACTAGAATTTTGAGAGCTATACCTAGATCGACATTGATTGTTGAAAAGGCCAATAGACCGCTAATAGGAATAGCAAAAAGAACTAAGTAAATCCCCAAATGCACAAAAGTTGATAAAAACTTCAATGGGTCATTTGTTTTCTCGGTAGGAGCAGGGACCCCGAATTTTATTCGTAGAAAAACTCGTATAGCCATTGGTAGAATTAAAAGTAAGCCTCCTAATATGTGTCTTTGACTGTTGCTTGTATTCCCATCATTCTTGATGCCTTCATTAGAAAGTGCTAAAAACTCTAATGCAATTTTATCTCAAGTGATCATTTGTAATAATATGATGATGACTACGAGCCAATGGATAAGAATATGAAATTTATTGTAGTGTGTTGGAACATTAAAACTTTTATCTACAAACGTCATGTCCCACAGAAAGTTTTATGAACAACTTCTTTATTTGTTGGTACTTTGTAAAACGCTTCATAGTTTTCTTTCATTTCATAAGGATTACTTAATAAATCACTCAAAATCTTAAAATCAGAAAAGTCACCCTCTGTGGCTTTTACAATAGATTTTTCAACAAGATGGTTTCTCATTATAAATTCAGGATTACTTGAACTTAACAATTCAATTGCTTTTGTTTTACTCTCATTATTTTCCTTCATTAATTTTTTCCAATCACCTAACCATTTATTTAAAGCACGTTGGTTGTTTTCATCTAAACCTATAAAGTTATTTAAGAAAATAGAGTTATCTTCTTTAATTAAAATTGCTCTGAGTGACTTGAAGGTGTGGGTAAAATCTGCTTTACCTGCCTCCATTAAATTAAGTAACTCGGAATAAAGCGAGATTGTTTTTTTTGAGTTATTTTTGATCCCTAATTTGTGTGAGGATAAAATATCTAAAGAATTATTAAAATTTTTATCAAAATCAAAAAGGATTTCCTCAACGACTTTTATCGCCTCTGATGTATTCTCTGAAATTAAAAATAAAATGGTTTCTGCTAATCTACTCAAGTTCCATGGAGCAACACGTGCTTGGTTAGAAAAAGCGTATCTTCCAAACTGATCTATTGAGCTAAAAACTTTATTTGCCTCATAAGAGTCCATAAACGCACAGGGCCCATAGTCGATGGTTTCGTAAGATATGGAGGTATTATCTGTATTCATTACGCCATGAATGAAACCAACTGAGTTCCATTGTGCCACTAAACGAGCTTGACCTATAACGATTCTCTCAAAAAATAGTTCATATTTTTTCGTTTTTTCACATAGATCTGGATGGCTTCTTTTAATCATAAAATCTGCCAACTTTCTTATATTTTCTTTTTGATTTCTTAATGCGAAAAATTCAAATGTACCAACTCTAACATGACTTGTTGCAACCCTTACCAACATTGCTCCAGGAGTTACTTCTTCTCTAACAACCTTTTCTCCAGTTGATAAAACAGCTAAAGATCTTGTTGTGGGAACTCCCAAATGATGCATACTCTCTGAAATAAGATACTCTCTGATTACAGGTCCTATTCCTGCTCTCCCATCGCCTCCTCGGGAAAAGTATGTCTTGCCACTGCCTTTTAATTGTATATCTCGTCTTACACCATCTTTACAAATTTTGTCTCCCAAAAGAACAGCACGTCCATCACCCAATTGCGGCACTAAGTGCCCGAATTGATGCCCTGCGTATGCTAGCGAAATAGAATTGGGAAGATTTTCGGAATTTTTTCCACTAAGAAATCTAAGGCCAGCTTGGCTTGTTAAAAAACCAATATCGATATCCAACAAGTCAGCCAATTCTTCGTTTATCTTTATCAGTTTTACATCTGGCATAGTCTCGGCCTCGGTATATCTAAAAAACTCTTGAGGCAGAGATGTATACGTATTTTCCAAATTAATGGAATTCATGACTATATCTTCGTTTAATTCCCGTGTTTGTTTAGGGTGCTCCTAAACTTTTCAATAATCTCATCAATATGTTTATGCTCAGAAATGAACATTGGAGCTACAATTCCTGAGTCACCAGTAAATTTGACATGTAGACCTTCCCAGAACAACTCTTTTTGGAATTTTGTTCCTCTTTTCCCGGGATGGCTGTCAGCATGGAGCTCTACTCCCCCCATCATTCCGATTCCTCTTACATCTTTTACTAGGGGGTGATCGCAAAGTGAAAATAGCGAATTAAGAAAATAGTCAGACATTTCATTCGCTCTATTAAATAGATCCTCCTCCTCATATATCTCAAGCGTTGCTAAACCAGCTGCGCACGAACCTGGATGACCTGAATAGGTGTATCCATGAAAAAACTCAATTGTATCTGGGTTAGAGTTATCAGTAACAGTTTCATAAATATGGTCCTTAACACACACGGCTCCCATCGGCATCGAACCATTTGTAATTGCTTTTGCCATTGTCATGATATCTGGCGTTACATCAAATTTTTGAGAAGCAAAAGGCGTCCCCATTCGGCCAAAGCCAGTAATTACCTCGTCAAAAACAAGTAAAATTTCATGTTCATCACATATTTCTCTTAGTCTCTCTAAGTAACCTTCTGGGGGTACTAAAGTTCCTGTGGACCCTGCCACTGGCTCAACAAAACAAGCAGCGATCGTATTGCCCCCATAAGCTTGAGCAAACCTCTCTAAGTCGTTGGCTAGCTCAACACCATTTTTGGGTTGCCCCTTGACTTTTAGCTCTTCCCCAGTCCATGTATGTCGCATTAAAACTACGTTGGGCATAACCACAGGAAATGTTCTTCGATTGTTCACCATTCCAGATAAAGATACTCCACCGATATTGACCCCATGATAGGCTCTTTCTCTACTTACAAAACGATGGCGATTTTGACCAGTAGCGGAATTATAGGACATTATTATTTTTAGAGCGGTATCTATAGCTTCTGAGCCAGAATTTACAAAAAATACGTGGTTCATTTCCTCTGGAGTAAGTTCTGAAACTTTATCTGCTAACTCGAAACTGGCCGGATGACCCATCCCAAAAGGCGACGTGTAAGTATTCCTCTTCAACTGATTATGAACTGCTTCAATAATTTTGGGATGGCAGTGTCCAGCTGGAGAACAAAATAGACCTGAAGAACCATCAATAATTTTCGTATTCTTATGGCTGGTCATATACACACCTGAGGCTTCCGTAATAAGTCTTGGATCTGTTTTAAAACCTCTATTGTCGGTAAACGGCATCCAATGATTTTCTAATGAATTCTTAATAATGTTATTGGCCATTTGTCTAAATCCTATTTTTAACGTTTAAAAATGGTGGCAATGAAAAACTTCCCCCCAAAACGCTGTATTTTTTCGAACACAGCACTATAATTAAAATACCAAAATCCTAAAATGTCAAAAAGGAATCTCCATGAAAGACACAATCGAAGTAAAAGAAAAAAAAGATAAGGAAGCTTCCTTTAATTGGGCTGACCCATTTCTGATATCCGATCAGCTTTCAGAAGAGGAAAGAATGATAAGCGAAACAGCCGCCTCCTTCGCTAATAAGGAACTTAGCGTGCGAGTCGAAAGAGCCTATAACGAAGAAATTATAGAAGAGGGCATTTTCAAACTAATGGGAGAAACCGGATTGCTAGGGTGTACAATACCAGAGGAATTTGGGGGATTAGGAGCTAATTACGTAACGTATGGACTAATAACAAGAGAAATAGAAAAGGTAGATTCAGGCTACAGATCCATGATGTCAGTTCAGTCATCTCTTGTTATGTATCCAATATCCAAATTTGGATCCCTAGAACAAAAAGAAAAATATCTCCCAAAATTGGCATCCGGTGAGAGCATTGGGTGCTTTGGACTCACTGAAGCAAACTCTGGTTCGGATCCAGCTTCAATGACAACAAAAGCAAGAAAAGTTTCTGGTGGATTTGAGCTGAA
>CABZEW010000065.1 GCA_902524845.1 uncultured Alphaproteobacteria bacterium | reverse complement strand
GTCCATCAAACAGCTCTACGTTGGTAGCTTTAGTGTTAGGTTCCCTAAACGCGCCCTCTCCGATTTCAACCAAAGCATTGGGTTCCTCAGATCCCGCGCTAAAAATACCTCTTGGTCGATGATACTTGAAAGATCTTCCAACAGTTTTAACGTTATTGGCGACAAGAGCAGAAGCTAGCGTATCCCCTTTGAATCCAAAATATTTTTTCCCATTAAAGGTAAAAGATAGTTTTTGCCTATTTGTTATCGGATGTGAACTATTTCGCATTTACTTTTCTTTTGAGATTTCGAGCAAGCTCGACTTTTAAAATTTCATGTGTCACGGTATTCCTAGTTACTACAAGCCAAGATCTGTCACCCTGTTCGTGGTACCAAAGCTCTTTATGTATCCCTGCAGGATTTTTTCGTAAATATCCATATTCTACAAATTTAGATTTTATATTTTGGCTTCGCCAATTTGGTCTGTTCAATAATTTTGCGTCACCCATGTAAATGAATTCAGACGAATCTCTCAAGCCTAGCAGTGGATGATCAATGAGCATCTTATATTTCCATACTAATGCAAATTAGGTTGATTGCCTTGGCCTTTTTCGTCTATCAACCTTCCTTTTTCGAATCTATTGAATAGAAAATCCTTGGCATCTTTATGTGGTTTTCCCGTAGCCAAGAGATGGGCATAGCAGAAGCCGCTCGCTGGAGTTGCTTTAAAGCCTCCATAGCACCAACCCCCGTTGAAATATAAATTCTTTATCTCAGTCTTATCAATAATTGGAGAGCCATCCATGGACATATCCATTATTCCTCCCCAAGTTCTCAAAAGCCTGGCACGTCCGATCATTGGCATGAGAGCAACTCCTCCTTCACACACATCCTCTATAACTGGTAAATTCCCTCGCTGCGCGTAGGAGTTGTAGCCGTCAATGTCACCTCCAAAAACTAGACCACCCTTATTAGATTGACTCACATAAAAATGACCAGCTCCAAAAGTTATTACCCCAGGGATTAGGGGTTTCAACCCTTCTGATACAAAGGCTTGTAAAACATGGCTTTCTATTGGAAGGTTTATTCCAACTTTTCCCATTACTGCACTTGATGACCCAGCAACACAAACTCCGACCTTTTTACTCTTAATAATACCTTTGGTAGTTTCGACTCCATAGCAGCGCCCATTCTTTACCAAGAAATTAGTTACTTCGCAGTTTTCTATTATATCAACGCCTCGTGAGTCCGCTTCTTTAGCATAACCCCATGCCACAGCGTCGTGTCTTACCGTCCCTCCTCTTGGTTGCCATAACCCCCCTTTAATAGGAAATCTTGAATTCTGAAAATCTAAAAAAGGAGCAAGCTTTTTGAGTGCGTCTATCCCTAAGAGTGAAGCGTCAGCTCCTGACATAAGCATGGCATTACCACGTCTTACGAAAGCATCTCTTTGACTATCTGAGTGGAAAATATTTAAAACACCTCTTTGACTTACCATTGAATTATAATTTAATTCTTGTTCTAAATTTTCCCAAAGCTTTAGAGAAAACTCGTAAAAGGGCTGGTTTTGAGGCAACAAGTAGTTAGATCTGATAATCGTCGTATTCCTACCAATATTTCCTGATCCCAACCAACCTTTTTCCACAACGGCAATATTAGTGATATCAAATTTATTTGAGAGATAATAAGCCGTTGCCAAACCATGCCCACCCCCACCAACTATAATTATATCGTAACCTTTTTTGGGATCTGGTTTTCTCCACAAGGGCTTCCAACCCTTATTGCCACCTAATCCTTCCCATAAGACTTTAAACCCAGAATATTTCATCGTTTTGCAATTTTTATTTCGTTGGGTGTACTTTATCTGTTGTGTGATTTTAGTCTAGGTCTATTAGACAGACTTTTAAAAAAAATCATTGTTCAAAAAAAAAAATATCTTCAACTTTGATTTCAGTAAATATATTTATTAGTAATTAGAAAATGAGAAGCAAAGCCAGGTGCCAAAATCAAAATACTTGTAATAAATCATGTCCCGGAGGTTAATCTTGGATCGTATGAGACATTCTTTCACTCCGATAACCATTATTTTATAAAATTTAATTTTTCTTCACTGAAAAATCCGCCCCGCCCCGCCGATTTTGATGCAATGTGGGTTATGGGAGGTCCTATGAATGTATGGGAAGAAGATAGATACCCTTGGTTAATTAAAGAAAAATTATTTATAAAGAATTGGGTTTTGAAGTTGGAAAAACCATTTTTTGGAATTTGTTTAGGGCATCAGTTGCTTGGTGCCGCCTTGGGTGCTTCAGTAATTAAATCAAAAAAACCAGAAATTGGATTTAAAGAGATTTCTTTGAGTCGAGAAGTACGCTTGAATAATTTATTAAGAAATTTTTCAGAAGATATGCTTGTGTTGCAAGGCCACTCGGCAGAAATATCCTATCTCTCTGATAAGGCGGTAACCGTGCTAGCATCTTCTGGAGACTGTTCAATTCAAGCGCTCTCGTATCTAAACCATGCTTATTCTGTTCAGTTCCACCCAGAAGTTGACAATGAAACGATAGAAGATTGGATATCTATTCCAAAAATAAAGCGCGACTTTGATGAAGCTATTGGCCAAAAGGGCATTTCTAATATGATTGAATACCAACAAAAAAACAGAAGATCGCTTATTGATGGAGCAAAGCTTATTTATGAAAATTGGCTAAACCTCATCAACAAAAAATGATTTCCTTTTTTTTATTCAAGGGATTTGTAAACACTTAACTCGAGCCACAATTTTTCAGCTAGCTCATTGGCGTCTCCAATTCTTAAAGATAGACCTCTTGTAATAGCAACTAATACTGGATCAGCTTCATCTAACTTTTTTTGGAGATTTCCCCAATCAATTTCATATACAACACAATCTGTTTTTGCCTTGGCGGTCACTGTTCGGGGAGAATTAATTACTCTGCCTACCTCCCCAAAAATTTCTCCAGGTCCAAGGTTTCCGAGTTCTAGTCCATTTTTAGACCTTATACTAATATGACCACTATGAATTAGATATACATTCTTCGCGTCATCTCCAACTGAGTAAATCAGGTCCCCCTCATTGAATTTTAGCTGCTTATGCTTAAATCTAGGTAACACAACCTCTCCTCATTGACCGTTTTCAACTTTAAATAATTCCCAATTACCCTCGAGGCCCTTCAGACTAAAGTCTCCCATTGATACGACAGAGAATTTTGATCGGCCTAAAAGATCCCTTAAATTTTTTGTAATAATTACTCCATTTCCAGGACACTTATCTAGCGCTCTTGCTGCAATATTAACCGCTATTCCTGTTATATCATCATTTCTCCATATCACTTCACCTATGTGTAAGCTACATCTGATTTTCAAATCAATTTCACTCAGTCTCGCTATACTTGAAATTGCACTTTCGATGGATCGCGCAGGCCCATCAAAAACTGCAAGAACGCCATCCCCTGTATTCTTTACTAACTTGCCATTGAGACTTTCAATTGTACTTTTCATTATTTCATCATGCTTATTCATTTTTTCTGACCATAGTATGTCGCCCATTTCGGTCATCTGCTTTGTCGAGTCCTCTATATCAGTAAATAGTATAGTAGCTAGATTTCTATCGGGTGTTTTTATTTCGCTTCCTGTCTCAGAGAAAAATGTGATCAAGTCCTTTACTATATTTTCCCTTTCCTCGTGCCAGGGAAGATGTCCTCCGTTTGGATACTCAATATATTTTGAACCGCCTATATTATCTGCTAAATACCTTCCATTTAATTTAGAAACTGCCACGTCATCTCTTGAATGTAATATTAATACGGGCAGATTTATATCGGACAAGGTTGCTCGTATATCTACCCTTGCCAGTAATTCTAAAATGTTTGCGAGAGTTTTTGGATTACAAACCATTCGTTCCAGTTTAGCAAATTCCACTTGTTTGGCCGGCATTTTTTGCGGACAAAATATATAACCAGAATTTCCTGTGCCCCAATCAGTTAATAAGTTCTCGCTAATTTTTTCAGCCCTCGGCATATATGGATAATCATTCGATCGAGTAAATCGCGCTGCTCCTCCAAAAAC
>CABZEW010000064.1 GCA_902524845.1 uncultured Alphaproteobacteria bacterium | reverse complement strand
GTTTTTCTAAATCGGCTCAGCTCTGCAGTAGTGTCATGACGGTACTCTTACTTGCGTTCGCTTGTGCTACCATCGCCGTAGCTGCTTGTTGCAAGATTTGATTCTTCGCCAAATTCCCTGTTTCCACCGCAAAATCGGCGTCTTCAATCCTGCCTTTAGATGCTGTAAGATTAACGTTGACTTGATCAAGGTTATTCATTGTGCTTGTCAATCGATTTGATGCTGCACCAAGTACGCCTCGCTGCGTGGATACATTTGCAATAGCGGTGTCTAACGCTCCTATTGCCGTTTGCGCATCGGAGGCAGTTTGTAGACTGTCATCATGTAACGCCAATCCCGCAGCAGATGCAGCCATATCGGCTATAGATACCGTTATAGTTTGGTTAGCTCCCTCCCCTATCTGAAATGAAATGCCAGAAGCCGCTGTTCCGTCTATAAGCCCTTGTCCTGCCCATTTTGTATTATCAGATATTCTTTTTATCTCTGCTTCTAATTCCTGAAATTCAGCGTCAGTATGATCTCGATCCAAATCAGTGAGTGTTCCACTAGCTGATTGTACCGCTAATTCTCTCATTCTTAACAAGACATTTTGCGTCTCTTGTAAAGCGCCATCCGCAGTATCAATCATAGATTGAGCATCAGCCGCATTTCTTGAAGCCGCAGCTAGACCTTGGATTTCGGCCGATAATCTCGTTGCAATTGCTTGTCCAGCGGCATCATCTCTGGCATAATTAATTCTCGTACCTGTCGACAGCTTTTCCATTGCGCTATTCAGGCTTGATGTCGTCTGCTTGGCAGCATTTGATTGTAACCATTCCTAATCTCCCATTAAAATATAAACACCCAAGTTACTTAACGACGCAGGGTCAAAAAAGTTTAGTAAAAAATGTAAAAAAAAATTATAAGTTAGAATTTCGTCATTAGCTTCAACTAGGTAACCATTCGACAAATAACCTTTAACAGATAAATTGGCAGCATACCTGACGTTACGATCATTAATTGAGTATGAAAGCTTAAAAAAGAGACATTCTTAACTAAACCTATTTCGGCTTTCTCTTCCTTTTCTTTTAAACCTTAAGAAGAGAAAGCCGGTTGAGATATATTAGCCTCTCACTAAAGCCAGTACAGATGATTTACTGGCGTTCGCTTGTGCTATCATTGCGGTAGCAGCTTGTTGTAGAATTTGATTTTTTGCTAGATTTCCTGTTTCCGCCGCAAAGTCCGCGTCCTCTATTCTGCCCTTTGAGGCCGAAAGGTTGATACTAACTTGATCAAGATTATTCATGGTGCTTGTCAATCGGTTTGACACAGAGCCAAGTTTCCCTCTCTCAATCGATACATCTTTTATTGCTGTATCTAGCGCTCCTATTGCCGTTTGTGCAGCAGTAGCACTCGATACTCCTAGATCATTAACCGAATCCGCAGGTGTTGTATCAGCATAAAGAGAAAGTGCAGTAGCATCCATATCAGCTATGGATATTGTAATTTTTTGATTTGCTCCTTCTCCAACTTGGAAATCTAAAGATGATACTGTTCCATTTAACAGGTTCTTACCCGCCCATTTTGTATTATCTGAAATCCGTGTTATCTCTGATTGTAACTGTTGGTACTCAGCATTAGTATGAACTCTATCATCATCGGTAAGTGTTCCATTTGCTGACTGGACGGCTAATTCGCGCATTCTTAAAAGAATTGTGTGCGTTTCCTGCAAAGCGCCATCTGCTGTATCAATCATGGATTGCGCATCGGCCGCATTTCTTGACGCAACCGCTAACCCTTGAACTTCTGCTGTAAGTCTTGTAGCTATTGCTTGTCCTGCTGCATCGTCTTTAGCATAGTTAATCCGCATTCCCGTGGATAACTTTTCCATAGCGCTGTTGAGACCCTGCGAAGAACTCTTGGCGGCGTTTGAAGCGAATGCTGCTGCATAGTTTGTGTTGATATTTAACATTTGTAATCTCCCAATATAAATAAACCTATCTATTTAACGACCGAAAATTTGATTTATTTAGAGAGAGCCGAAAATATTTTTAAATAGAATATAGATTTTTTTTAGCCTATGCGAAGTTAACTGAAGTATGAGTTATATTACTTGGCGCAGATCTTTCTGCACCAATCTTACTTAAGGTCACAATTAGAAAATTGTAAACTTTATATAGCTTACTGTATTAAAGTGAGGATTTGCTGTTTGCTAGCATTTGCTTGAGCGAGCATAGCCATAGCAGCCTGCTGTAAGATTTGACCCTTGGCTAAGTTTCCCGTTTCTGCCGCAAAATCCGCGTCCTCTATTCTTCCTTTCGAAGCCGAAAGGTTTATAGAGATGTTATCTAGATTCGCCATAGTGCTCGTTAGCCTGTTTGATACAGCGCCAAGTTTACCCCTCTCTGTAGATACAGTCGCTATTGCAGTATCTAAGGCGGATATTGCTGTCTGCGCACTGGCTGCTGTTTGAAGATCGTCATCGTCTAACGCCAATCCTGTAGCCGAAGCGGCCATGTCAGCAATTGTTACAGATATGGTTTGACTGGCATTCTCTCCAACTTGAAAACTTAGAGATGTTGCGGATCCATTTATTAAAGCCTTACCAGCCCACTTTGTATTATCCGAGATCCTCGTTATTTCAGCTTCTAACTGTTGAAACTCAGCATCGGTATGATCTCTATCATTATCTGTAAGGGTACCATTCGCTGACTGAACCGCTAATTCGCGCATCCTTAAAAGTAATGTATGGATTTCTGTCATAGAGCCCTCAGCGGTATCGAGCATAGATTGCGCGTCTGCTGCGTTACGTGTTGCGACCGCTAATGCCTCTACCTGCGCAGTTAGTCGAACCGCAATAGCCAGTCCTGCAGAGTCGTCTCTAGCGTTATTTATCCGTTTTCCAGTGGATAATCTGTGCATAGCTTCGTCAATAACTTGTTGAGACTGGCTAGATGCCTTAGCAGCAAAAATGCCGCCATAATTAGTATTGATACTAATCACCGTCATACTCCCTATATAAACCCTATAGTTAAGTACGACGGCTTTATCATTTGTTTAGAAAAAAATCACTTTTCTAAACAAATAATTATCCTGGCATTAGAAAACATACTATTTCCTAAGCTATTGTTTTTTATGAAGATTTCCTGCTGACTAAAGCTAAGGTTTTATCTTTAACCTCATGTTACCCGATCCATACATCCGGCAACTTATCTCTCCATAAACTTCTCTCCACCCGATTAAACGACAGGGTCAAAATTATGTTTAGGAATTTGTTAAATAATTTTTTTGAATAAAATCTTCTGCCTAGATAAACTGTTGTTAAAGTGATCATTTATCACCTCAACCCGATCTAAAAAGTCTTCATGAAACCCTAATTGCCCTTCAATACTCGAATCGGCTTTTAGCCCGGCATCCAAAATATGTATATTTTTTTGAAGGGCAAGACTATAGAAATAGTTCTTGCCCATTGACCTTATAATCTTGTTCTGAAATTTATTAAACTTATGAATATCATCATCTGTTTTTAGCTTCTTTTCGAGCACAGCTTTGGTCTTGATTAAGAGAGAGCGTATCTCATCTGTCAAAATAATACACTGTCCAATGAATTTATTTATCTTGGTTTGACGATCCTTACTCTCTTGTTCTCCAATGCCTTGTGTTGAAAAAATTTCATCAATTTTATTTTCCAGAGGTTCTTTACACTCTTCATTAATAAATTCTTCAAGCCTACAATGCGTAAAACCATCAATGTACATTCCTCCTTCAGTACAGTTGAAGAGCTTTATTTTTGACTCTTGCAAACGCTCAGCAAAAATGGTGAAAAGGTTTGCAAAAGCCAAAAAGACTTCACTCGTTATCACCGGAGCCCCATTATGTCCCTTCACTTCAACATCATTTCCATAATTATTTTGCATGAACGCATCACCCTTTTTACGCCCTAGCTCTCTTGGGCTCCCCACCGAGTACGCGTTACCCTCCTTACTGTAAGCAAGATCTTGCCCGACCAATGCGATAGGTCCACAGCCAAATTCAACCAAAATGTCGAATGCAGAGTGCGCCACCGATCCACCCACTCTTGTATAATCTGTGATATTTATCGGTATGTATTTACCAATTGGCAAGCCAGCATTCATCCAAAAAATATTCTGTACAGGAATTTCGAAT
>CABZEW010000063.1 GCA_902524845.1 uncultured Alphaproteobacteria bacterium | reverse complement strand
TAAGAGTATTCCAAAGGACCCGTTACCATTAACACTTGATAGCAATTTAAATATTTCTGAGGCTATTGTAAAAGTCAGTAATTTCGTCGGCGAGAGCATACCTATTGTAGATGGCCACAATAAACTTTTGGGCGTTCTTAACGAAGCGGATTTATTTCTTGAATACTTAAAGGTTCAAGACGCTATATCATCCATAGAAAAAGATTAGATTAAGCGGACAAATCAACCGACTGTTGCAATTCTGTGTTTTGGTCCGAAAATGCCGCTATCGCGTTGGCATTATTAACCGACAACTCTGTATCAATTTCATCAATCTCGTTGTTTGGCGTAATCTCAATGTCCGCAATTCTAGTTTCCAAAGCACGCTCTGTTGTTACTTCTAGCGGACGAAAGTTTTCGAGCGCCGGTCTGAGTTGAGCTCCTGACGTAATATTGTTTTCAATTGGTGGTCTAAGTTCAGGTGCCCCTGCGCTAGAAAAAGCATTATTTGCATCGCTATCCATTGTACGAGGTGTAACATCGATTACATCATCAACCACGTCAGTAATTGGCATTGAACTTGCATCGGACACAGCAGCGTTACCAACAGACCTGTTTTGAACAGGCTGTAGCTGTGGAGCTGTAGAATTTGCAATAATAGAATCAACCATGTTGAAGATATAGCACAACATGACGAAGAAAGCAATAGTGTCTAATGATAAATGGAAAAATAGCAAGTCTTTATAAAAACACGGACACTATTCAAGCTCCTCAAACCGATGATCCGAGAGCATTATTGATAAAGATATTCGATGAATTATTAAATTCAATAAAAGCTTTTCATAAAAATATAGTCCCTAACCCAGATAGTTTTAGAAGAAAGTCATCGAGCTTTTCTAAAGCGCTGACAATTCTCTATACTCTACAGGGCAGCATTGACTTTGAAAAAGACTTGGGCGTCGCAAAGAGTTTGTTCCAAATTTATGAATACACAAGAGTTGCATTAATTGAAGAGTTTAAAAGCTGTAAAATTACTAAAAGTGATAAAGCCTTGACGGCTCTGGCAGAAATAAGAGATAGTTGGAAGAGAATGGAACAGAGTGCGCGATGATACAGCAACCGTTTGATCAACTAGCGGTATTACAGGTAAAAATTGAGGACGCCTTAGAGAAAAGCAACTTCGAAGAACTTGAAACGCTTTCTAACAGGCTGCAGTCCCTCGTAAATCTGATGATAAGTGCTGAAAATGGGCCCACCTCCCTAGAAAAACACGAAATTGAGACACTTGTTAAGTTAGCTGAAAAAGTTAAAAAATATGAGGCTTTAACGGCAGAAAAATTTAAACACTATACTTATGGTGTGTCAAAAAGCCGAAAGATGCATGAGGCATATAAGCAGCATCGCGGATAATTTCTTTCCTATTTTGATATTCCATATTTTTTCATTTTTTCGATTAGCGTTGTACGTCTCAATTTCAAAGCATCAGAGGCTTGGCTTACTGAGCCATCAGTCTTTACAAGTGCGGCTTCAATCATAACAATTTCTATTTCACTTAGATGTCTTCTCAAATCCATTTTGTCAAAATACATAAACCAATCTTTGTATTGTTCAGCCTTTGGTATAGGTAGGCTTACTTGTTCTTCATCCTTTCCTTCGCTGCCAGTTTCAACTAATTCGGTGGATGCAGCCCATAACTCATCTTGCTCTTCATCGGGGTCGGGCACCTTTAAGCGTAAAAGGTTGTCTTTTACATTATCTCCAGAAACAACTCTATCATTAAAGAGTACCGACGCTCTCTCAATGACATTTCTCAACTCTCTTACATTTCCAGGCCAGCTGTAATTTGAAAGGACCTTTAAAGCATCTTCACTAAAATTAACGTTAATTTCTTGGCCAGAAAACTTTATTTTTTCTACAATACCTTTTATAAGTATCGGAACATCTACTGCTCTGGCTGCTAATGTTGGTACCTCGATAGGAAATACATTTATTCGGTAAAACAAGTCAGCTCTGAACTCCCCTGTTTCCACTTTTTTATCAAGATTTTGATGTGTAGCGCAAACCAGCCTAAAATTTACATCAATTTCTTTACTAGAGCCCACCCTTTGTACCTTTCTTCCCTCTAGAACGCGAAGCAATTTAGACTGCAACGGTAAGGGCATGTCACCGATTTCGTCTAGAAAAATGGTTCCATCGTTTGCCTGTTCGAATCTCCCAGGTCTTGTTCTATCTGCCCCTGTGAAGGCTCCTTTTTCATGCCCAAAGAGTTCGGATTCAAGCAATTCCGCCGGAATAGCGGCACAATTAACAGAAATATTATTGCCTTTCCTCCCTGACGCAACATGTAAAGCCTCTGCGACTAGTTCTTTTCCACTACCCGTTTCTCCTTGTATTAAAACAGCTGTATTAGAAACCGAAACCATTTCAATTAGTTTTTTCATTTCCTTTACTGCCAAAGAGTTACCTAGGATTATTTCTTCAATTGCCTTCATATAAACTGCCCAATCGTCAATATTTTTACTTACACTAGCACTTAATCAAGAAAAATATAGTGAAAAGGTCAAATTTTTGAACCCTGTATTTCATTCAAAAAGAGTATTGCAAGAGTAAATTTTTAAAAAAAATGTAATAAAATCAGTGTCTTGAAATTAAATTGATGTAAAAAAGCTGTTTGGCCTACTTTTTGCCTCTACTGATCTGTCAAAGGAGACTAAGGTATGTTAAACGTAATTATAGAAGCTGAGGGCTTACCCTTCGAAACAAAGTTAAAGAAAGTTCTTGAGGATCGTAATTCGCATGTTGAATTTACAAAACAAGATACGGAAGCGTTGGAGAGAACAAAAGATAATAAAACTTCAGAGAGATGTTTTCTGTGTTCCGAAGACTTTTTAAATTCTGTCCATGGGCAACCAGGCCTAGTAGCATTAGCTAAAAATTATAAGGCGCATTTCATCGTAGTCGTAGGTCATAAAAAGAAAATTTTTTCCATCAAACAGGAATTAGGAGGTAAGCTACTTTATATAAACTTGCCCGACGAGCCGGAGGACGAAGACGCGCTTAATGAATATGGACTTCAGTTAATTGCGACGCTTGTTACAAAAAATAATCAATTTATTACCGGCGACGATAATACGAAGAAATTGGCACTACTTGCCAATAAAGTTGCCAAGACAGATGTAACGGTATTCATAAATGGACCAACGGGAACTGGCAAAGAAGTTTTATCCAAATTTATTCACAAAAAATCATCTAGAAGAGATAGTCCCTTTGTTGGAATAAACTGTGCAGCCATTCCAGAGAATATGCTTGAGGCAATATTATTTGGGCATGAAAAAGGAGCTTTTACAGGAGCATCTAGTCCCAATAAAGGAATTTTTAGGGCTGCTGACGGCGGCACTCTGTTATTGGACGAGATAAGTGAGATGCCTCTAACTCTGCAAGCAAAAATACTGAGAGTCCTTCAAGAGCAAATAGTTACCCCCATAGGGTCCCAAAAAGAATTACCAGTAGATGTTAGAGTGATAGCTACAACTAACAGAAACATGCTTGAGGAAATAAAAATAGGACATTTTAGAGAAGACCTATACTACAGACTCAACGTTTTCCCATTAGCGACTACACACCTCGCAAGTAGAAAAAATGATATTATTCCATTAGCAACTGCTCTTCTATATAGACATTGCAAGTCACTTGATGAACTTCCGTGGCTTGACCAGTCAGCATTGCAAACACTTCTAAATCATAGCTGGCCTGGAAATGTCAGAGAATTAGAAAATATAGTTCAAAGAGCTCTCGTTCTTTGCACGGAAAAACAAATTTGTTCAACCGATATTGTTATTGATAATAATCCGTTAAATATCACCAGCGATTCAATTGTCGGTAACAATAAACAACAGCTAGCAATTTGAGGTTTTAATGTCACAGATAGGATCCATAACGGACAGAGTATTATCGTCCCAAAAACAAATCATAGAAACGGCAAATCAAAAGCTAGGGAATAATAACTCCGGGGGTGCCTTCGGTACAACAATGGAAAAAGCCCTGGACTCAGTAGCAGACGCGCAGAAATTAGCAGCGACCACTACGAAAAATTTTGAACTTGGCATCGAAAATGACTTAACAAAAGTTATGATTAATCAGCAAATATCTTCTTTAGGGTTTCAGCTTACATTGAACACAAGAAATAAAGTGCTTTCAGCCTATAAAGATATTATGAGCATGCCCGTATAAAAAGTAAAAGGTATAAATTATGGCAGACACAACAGAATTTACAGGCACTCGACAAACACAGCAGGGAACCGGTTTGATACCGCAAGCGGGCCAGTTTCTGTCTAATG
>CABZEW010000062.1 GCA_902524845.1 uncultured Alphaproteobacteria bacterium | reverse complement strand
TAATTTTTATAAGTCGATCTTATGTAGAGTTATTTTTTCTCTTCTTCCTCTGATTTCAAACCCTTCAATAGTTTCGGAGGGAATATTTTCACTCAATCTTAGTTTCATTTCATCAGTAATTATTACCTTGGCATTAAGATCTTTACACGCATCACAGACTCGACTAGCTACATTTACCGTATCTCCTATTACAGTAAATTCGACTCTCTCAGCACTACCAACATTTCCAACAAAACAGGGGCCAATGTGAATTCCTATACGGTGCTCTATTTTTGGTTCCCCATTGTTTTCTCTTTCTTTCTCCCACTCTCTCATCTCTATTTGCATCTGCCGAGCACATTTCAATGCATTTTGAGCATCATTTCCTCTAGAAATAGGAGTTCCAAAAGTAGCCATAACCGCATCCCCTATAAACTTATCGACGGACCCCCCACATTCAAAAATAGTCTTTACCATTTTCGATTGATACTGTGAAAGAAGGCCCAAAACTTCTTTAGACCCCATCCCTTCAGATAATTTTGTGAAACCAACAATATCTGTAAACATTACAGCAACATACTGTTCTGAATCATCGTTCTCAACAACTGAATAAGATGATTTCTTTATTTCTTCTCTTACTTCGGGAGAGAAATATCTTCCCAGCACCGCCGTTGATCTTTCTTGATTGGCAGCATCTTCAATATTTTTTTCATTCCTCCAAGCTAATAGAATAGTGCCAAAAATAATTACAGCTGCCGCCGTTATATAACTTACGAAGGAGAATTTATTTATTGCGAGAGGATCCGATGCAATTTTTGTAGGATCAAGTGTGAAGTAAAGACCATCAAGTTGAAAAATTTCATATAAAGTTAATGCCAGCAAGGACTGAAAAAAAATCATAGCACCAAGCGTTACATAAAACCTTCCAAATTGAAGTGCAAGCAAGCAACCAACACCGACGCCTACAAAGTTTAGATCAAGCAACCTTATTCCAAGTATTTCAGCACTTTCATTTTTCGTATTAAGGCCATATTCAAAGTTGTAAACAAAACCCGTGACTAAATACAGGATAATTAGCGCCGCAAGCAGCCAATTATAATTTTTTTCGTTGGCAAAATAAAGGATCGTTAAATAAAGTGCGCTCCCCACAAAACAACGAGCCATTGCGATGGTATATGCAAGCTCGCTGATGTGATGAGAAAATATAAGTGTTAAAAAAAACTCAACCGAGCCGACAAAAATAAGAATGATACAGACCGATCTAAGGCCATGCACATATCTCTTAATTTTTAGTTCAGAATCAAGCATTAAACACTCCACTTTCAACGGCCACATGATAAACTAATATTAAATCTTTTTTCAAAAAATTTAAAAATCTCTCACTTTCAAAACACATATACTGTCTATTTTTTTATTTCTCTGCAGCGCGTGGGACACTAGTGTTGTACACGTTGTATGTTCTTGGAGTGTGCAGCAGATGGGGTGTTACGTAAACTTGTAACTCGGATAAAACTTGGGTAAGATAACTCGTCATTAATAATTAAAAATAGTGGTTATGAATGAGTGAAAATGTAGTAAAATTAGACAATAATTTTAATCAAGTCATAGAAAGAAAAATTGCAGTTATCTTTGTCACTGATGTTGTAGGTTTTAGCAAGTCAATGGAGCAAAACGAAGATGAGACTTTAAGAAGTTTTAGAGCTTGTAGGGATATATTAGATAAATTATTTGCTGAACATGGTGGAAGAATTTTCAATACAGCTGGAGATTCCGTTTTAGCAGAATTTCAAAGTGCTGTTTCAGCAGTAGTTTGTGCTAATGAATTTCAAAAACTTTTAAAAGAGAGAAATAATTCAGTTTCTGATGACGCAAAAATGCACTTCAGAATTGGTCTTAACATGGGTGATGTTATAGTTGAAGGTGAAAATCTATACGGTGATGGAGTTAATGTTGCTGCAAGATTGGAAGCATTATCACAGCCTAGTGGTGTTTGTTTATCTAAAAGTATAATGGATTTTGTAAATAAAAAGACAGAACTACTTTTTAATGATCTAGGTGAACAACAAATAAAAAATACACTTGTTCATGCATTTGACTTAAGTAACCCTGATCTTGAAAAGCGTTCTAATATAGATGAAACAGTTACTGCAGCTGCCTCTGCAAAAATCAATGAAGGTAGTGTCCCTCCAACCATAGCTGTTTTGCCATTTGCTAATCTTAGTACTGATCAGGAACAAGAATTTTTTGCTGATGGTATAACAGAAGACACAATTTCTTATTTTTCAAAATCAAAGACATTTCCCATTGTTTCGTTAAATTCAGTAATGAAATATAAAAACTCTAAAGAAGCAACTAAAGATATAGCCAATGCTTTGAATGCTAATTATCTGGTGCAAGGTAGTATTCGAAAAGGTGGAAATAAAGTAAGAATATCAGCTATACTTACAGATGCATTAGTAGATGTTCAAATTTGGTCTCAAACTTGGGATAGATCTTTAGATGATATATTTGAAGTGCAGGATGAGGTGTCTCAAAAAGTTTCAGCTTTAGCTTCACCAGCAATTATATCAAACGAACAAAACACTCTAAATAATAAGGACTTGAAAATTTTTAGTGCTTGGGATGAGTATCTTCAATCATTGAATTCTTATGACAAAAGTAGTGAAGCTAAAAATGTTGAAAAGAAAATTAAATATCTTTATGAAGCAATAGAGCATGCAGAGAAATCAATTGCTTTAAATAGAAATTTAACGGATGCATATAATGTCCTTGCTTCGTGCTTGGCCTTTCTTCGGTTTGAATCTTCTCTTCAACATGATCGTGAGAAAAATGAAGCTCGATACAGAGAGGTAGCAGAAAAAAGTTATAGTCTTGATCCTAATAATCCTGATTCTGTATTAAATGTCGCATTTTTGTTTCGAATGTCAAACGATGAAACAAAATATAGAGAATTTGTTAGCAAAGCTGTTGAAATAAATCCTCACCATTCGAGATCACTTCAAAGTAAAGGTATGCTTTACTTAAAAGAGTGTGATTATGATAATGCAATTGATTTATTTAATAGAGCAAATAAAAGTAATCGTAAGACATTGCCATTTTATGAAACAATGCTTTTATTCTGTTATCTAGGAAAGAATGATTGGCTGAGTGCTAATCAGTCTGTTGAAAGAAGCATGAGAGAAAATGATCACAGTAGATATCATGCATATAAAGCTGTTGTTTTGGCTCATGAGGGTCAAATCGAAGAAAGCAAAGAGTGGCTTAAAAAATATCAAGAGAATAGACCAGAAATCAAAACTTTAGAAGACTATGAAAATGTTATTCCGGAGCTTAACCAACAAATTAAAGATACTCTGTTGGATGGAATGAGAAAAGCTGGTCTTAAATAATGCTTAAATAATAAATATAAATAATAACTTTTTAATCATGATTAGACTATTCCAATTACTCTGAATAATGTCTTCTGTGCCTTTCCAACCTCTTCCTGTAGCCCTCAGTCGATACACTTTCATTCACAAAATGCATATTATCTAAATAATAATCTCTATCAAGACCGGTAGCAAACTTGGATTGGTTAACCTGAACAAGAGTACGATTTTTGTTAAATTTTACCTTTATTCTGTCCTTATTCGTCACATAAACAAAGGCTTCTTTCATAAGCTTTTCAAGTCTGTTCTCTTCTCCAAAAGGAACGATAAAACTATCATGTACGGTGCTGGGAAGATATTTCTCTCCCGAAGTAAGAGAAGAAATAAAGAAATCATCTTATTCAGTTGTTGAGAACGATGATTCAGAACAGTATGTTGCTGTAATGTTTACAGATATTGTTGGTTTCACAAAATTATCTGAAGGGATGGGGTCTAAAGAAGTTTTGGGCCTTCTTTCACAGTATCAATCGAAAATGGTAAAGACTATTTTTGAATGTGGGGGGTCCGTCGATAAGTTTATAGGGGATGCGGTTATGGCTACTTTTGGAACTCCTATTTCTAGAGGAAATGATGCTCAAAATGCATTGAAATGTGCTCGGCAGATGCAAATAGAGATGAGAGAGTGGGAGAAAGAAAGAGAAAACAATGGGGAACCAAAAATAGAGCACCGTATAGGAATTCACATTGGCCCCTGTTTTGTTGGAAATGTTGGTAGTGCTGAGAGAGTCGAATTTACTGTAATAGGAGATACGGTAAATGTAGCTAGTCGAGTCTGTGATGCGTGTAAAGATCTTAATGCCAAGGTAATAATTACTGATGAAATGAAACTAAGATTGAGTGAAAATATTCCCTCCGAAACTATTGAAGGGTTTGAAATCAGAGGAAGAAGAGAAAAAATAACTCTACATAAGATCGACTTATAAAAATTA
>CABZEW010000061.1 GCA_902524845.1 uncultured Alphaproteobacteria bacterium | reverse complement strand
GATTGGAGTCGCATCTACAAAAGCTTTTATATGCCAACTTATAATTTTAAAAATTTTAAATATTAAGTTTGCCAGTGATTTACTGAAAATAACTTTAAAAAAGAGATCTATTTTTTTGAAAGGATTATTGGAGTTGCCCAGGCTGTATTCAGAAGTCCTGTCTCAAAACAAAGACATCAAAAAATTGTGTAAAATATTTACACGTTCTCACAGCGTACTATTCTTAGGAAGAGATGTATTATACCCCATAGCCCTTGAGGGTGCATTGAAGTTAAAAGAAATAAGCTATTTACACGCAGAGGGGTATGCTTCCGGTGAGTTAAAGCATGGGCCAATAGCATTGATTGACAAAAGTATCTCGGTAGTTGCTCTGAACCCATCGACTAAAGTATTTGAGAAAACGTTATCAAACTTAGAGGAAGTAAAGGCTAGAAGAGGTAAAATAATACTATTGACCGACGAAAAAGGAAAATATTTATCTAAGAATTTAACTAAGTCAATTTTTCAGCTACCCGAGTGTTCCGACTTTCTAGTTCCAATTTTATATTCTCTTCCCTTACAGCTCATAGCATATTATACAGCCTTAGACAAAGGAACCGATGTTGATCAACCTAGAAATTTAGCAAAATCCGTCACCGTGGAATAACGTCCAAGGGACGCACTGTATTAAAATTTTAATTGTTGTATATTTGAATTTTTAGGGAGGAGTTTAAACATGAATTGGTTTTATGGGGTGATTGTTTCTACAATGTTCTATTTTTCTTCGGTTGTATTAACACATGCAGATGAAGTAAGAGATTTTTTATTGAAACAATTAAACGCGACTGAATTTAATACTATTTCGGATACGTTTGTAGATGGATACCAAAGTTTCGTAATATCAGATGAACAATATTTGTTTGTTACCAAAGACGCATACAGACAGTTAATGGCAAGCGTAAAAGACGTAGAACGAAAAGTAAACTCTTTTCAAATCACGTCTAGGTCAGAGACAGCAGACTTTGTAACCGTTAATTTTAATTATAATTATTCTGCAAAAGTTGGTAACGCAAACATTAATGCAGATGTTGAAGGTGTGAGTGTGCTTTTAAAGACTGGAGACGGTTACATATCTATTTTTGATGCTCAAAGGGAATAAAATGTCTATAAGTGCGTCCTTTTCAACACAATCCGTCACTGTAGAATAAATAATTGATTTTATTGGGTTTTTTTGACTCTACAGAGTGATAGGGTAAGTGTTTCTGTAGGTATGCGTTTCTGATAGAATATAACTATTAGAATTAAGTACTTTAGGAACAACATCTAATGCATATTTGTTACTGGAAATACATATCAATTTTGCTTTTAGTTTTAACGTTCTCCAACGCATCAGCAGAAAAGAATGTTAAGATGGAAAAGTTGGAAGAGTGGAGAGAGAATGAATGGATTTTGGAATCCATTATACAAGATACTGTACATGCTTCCGTGAACGGAAAGATAACTCATGGGGACAGACTAAGAATAAGATTTAAAAAAGGTAATTGCGATTTGCCTAATATGCTAGCATCTTTTTACACCACAACTATTCCCCTTGGAGAGAAAGTTCTAGAAGGGAAAATAATAGATGCCAAATTTTTAAATTATCCAATGAGAGTAAAAGTGATTCATGAAATGCCTTTTCTTTTAGGAAAGACTTTGCTAATCGACCTTGGTTTTTTACCGATGGATAGACTTAGAACATTTTTTGGCAATGCCAATGAAGTTACTTTGAAAATAGAAGGTAATTCCTCATTCCAAGTAAAAGATTACTTTGATGTTGATTTTAACACTTGGTCTTTGTTTAAGTTTAAAGACTCTATCGATAAAGCAAAAAAAGTATGCGAAGAACTAGGTTAGATTACATTTCTAGAAAATGGTTAGGTTGGGCGTTATTCCTTTACGCTCTAAAGACACTTGTATTCTCACATGTTTTTGCATCGGAGTTACCAAAATGCCCACCTGACGGACCTTATCATAATTGCTTTGGAACATATATTTGGGTTTCTGGGCATAAAAAGGGTGATAAATACATAGGAGAGTTTAGAAATAATAAATTTCATGGGACCGGGACTTATTATTTTGCACCCAATACAAAATTTGTTTTTTCTGGGAATGTGTATTCAGGACAATGGAAAAATGGAGCAAAACACGGATTAGGAACTTACACTTGGTCTGATAGTGAAAAATATGAGGGTCAATGGAGGGGTACAAGGTTAGGTGGAGTTGCAGAAGGCGATGGTGTTTTTACTTGGAAGGATGGAACTGTTTATACAGGTCAATTTTCAAGAAAGGGTCCTGGTAAAAATGGAAAGCATGGACACGGTAAAATAGTATTTAAAGATGGAAGAAGTTTTGAAGGAAGATGGATAAACGACTTACCCTCGGATGGTATTTTAACAGGTAGAACAGGGCAAAAAATTTCTCTTGATTATGGATGGTATAGAGGAAAGTTTAGAGCGGGAAGAGTATATAAAATAAAAATATCATTTGAAGGGGGAACAACATTTATTGGGGAGGTTGATAGAAGATATAATCCAACTAAAGGTAAGTTCTTCAGTAAGTCAGGACAAGAAATTCAACCAAGACAATTTTCAGATTTTTTTGGAAAATCTGCATTCTTTGAATAATTATTTTATTCTATTTAAAATAGATTTATCAAATACCTCCAAACTAAAATCGGAACGAACCTCAGGGTATTCTTTCTCTAACTTCTCATCTTTCAGTCTCTTCTTCTTTACTATAGAATGAACATGATTACCTTTGAACTTCTTTCCACGAACGGATAAATACCCTTTCTTGTTTAACCATTCTGCAATCTGGTCAAAGGTCTTTCCTTTTTCTCTTTGTTCAGTGATTGTCTCATAAAGAAAGAATTGGTATTGTGAATATAGAGGAACGCTAAAAGGTGGACGGAGGTAAGTGATGGTAAAATTGTATGTGAGGTCAGCAGAAGAACTTACTGCATCACACCGCACAAATGCTACCGTAGAGTGATTTCAACTGATGAAATAACTTCGGTTGTTTCTTCTACTGATGAAATAAAAAATTCCAAGTTTTCTCATTATCTTTGTTTCCGCGTTTCCGTGAAAACAAACCAGTTTGTTTATAAACAGAACGAGAAATACACTCCAGAACAAGAAGAACTTCACCAATACATCAAGTCTCTTCACGACAATGGAATGTCTTATCGTAGGATAACCAAACTCCTCAATGAGAAGGGTATAACAACTCATACTGGAAAAGAGTGGGGTGTAACTGGGAATTCTGTCTATTCGGTACTCAAGAGACACAAAGAGAAAGAAAACCGATTAGAGGATATGCAAAGAGAGTATGAACCAGAATGGGGAAGAATGAAGGTTATTTGGAAAAGAAATTACTAGGGAAGTTCAATTTAACCCTTAATTTCTCACAAATTTTTTATTGAAAAATTATATATTTTAGTGAGTTATTGTATTGAAATTTAAGGGTGTATTGCACGAATTTTTTTTAAAGTTTTTTGCACATAGTTGACGCTTTTTCTAATGCATCACCCAATCCTACATTATCCCAATTATTTTGTGTTACATCAAAGTATTCTGTAATTTTTGTTTCTTCTGAATCTAAATAAGTCATAGAAATTACGTTATCTTTTGTCAGATATTTTTTTAAATCATTTTTTGGCATCCATCCTAAATCAACGGTTGAACGATGCCCCATCAAAAATGGTGAGGTAAATAAAACTTTTACAATTATTTTTTCCCCCATGAATTTAGTTGTTACATACTTGTTCTTAAAATTCACAAGGTCAGGATTTTTAGAATATGAATAAACAAAAGTAAGAAGATTACCAACGTCACACCTTCCTTTAACAAATCTAACATGCAATCCATCCCCATAAGTAACTTGACCATTTACTGATGCATGTATTGAGTTTTTTGTAATATAACTAACTATCCATTCATTATCTTTGTGTTCATCTGCAACGAGACTACTTGTGCCTTCTGAAAATGCAGGAGAATTAAAGATAAACAGAAAAATAATAAAAACTAACGTTTTCATGATGATAGTCTAATCAAAATAGAACTGATGAGTAAAGAGTAATTGAGATTTCTCTCTGGATACTATCGTGGGTTATAGATTAAGATTAGTCTCTCAGTTTGCTTATATGAAAATGCGAACAACTTATTTCATCAGTTGGATGCAATCGGTCACAGTCGAATAAATCATTGATTTTATTGGGTTTTTTTGACCCTACAGAGTAATAGGGTAAGTGTTTCTGTAGGGGTGCGTTTCTGATATAATTATGTCGTTTAACAAATTAGAAATTAAGTTTAAATGACCGC
>CABZEW010000060.1 GCA_902524845.1 uncultured Alphaproteobacteria bacterium | reverse complement strand
GTGACACAACTTTAGATGAAAAAAGTATAAAAAAGTTAAAAAAACCTTCCGAGAAAAAAAGTTCAATTCAGATCGACGAAGTTGTAAAGAGAAACAATACTTTTTATAGAAAGTTTTCTAACATTCCATTTTCTGGTCACATTGAGTCCTATCACCCCAATGGTCAACTAAAAATCATCGGAGACTTCTCCAATGGCAAAAAAGTTGGGAACTGGGTTGAATATTATATGAGTGGAATTAAAAAATCCGAAGGTCAGTTTGTTAACGGAGAAAAGGACGGCACATGGGTACATTATTTTTTAAATGCAAGTATTAAAGAGACACAACTTTTTACAGGAGGGACTAAAGACGGTTTATGGGAAAAATTTGATGTGCATGGAACTGTGATTCAAACTGAATCTTATCAGAACGGAAAGTGGATTATTACTACAATTAACTGAAATCATCTTATAAACTCGATTTTATGCACATCGAATCCTTTGACCTTTATAACCCGCCAAGTGACTTTGTTAATAACGTTTATAAGTACTATAATTTACTCCGAGAAAAGTCACCTATTCATAAAAACCCTGATGGCTCTTATATTTTAACAACATACAAAGATCTTATTGGTGTTTATAGAAATTTCAAAATCTGGAGCTCCAACAAAAAAACGGAATTTGGGGCAAAATTTGGTACATCTCCCCTTTTCGAACACCATACGACCTCCCTTGTTTTTGTTGATCCTCCAGATCACACAAGGATAAGGAAAATTTTTCAGCAGGCTTTTACTCCTAAATCAATTCTTTGTTTGGAGAAGGATATTAGTAAATTAGTAGATGGTTATATAGTTATGATGCACGAGAAAAAGAAGTTTGATTTTGTTTCCGATTTTTCCTTTCGACTGCCAGTAGATGTTGTTTGTGGCATTTTGGGGATACCAAGCGAGGATCGGCATTTAATTAGAGATTGGGCGCATAAAATTCTTGGAGCTTTAGAACCTAAACTCACATCAAAACAATTGGATGAGGGTTCGTTTGCTGTAGTAAACTTCAAGCAATATCTTAAGGATCAAATAAAATTTCGAAAAACACACAAAGATATCAATAAAGCTAATGAAATTCTTTCAATCTTGATTGAAGCCGAAGGTCTCGAATTATCTGAAACGGAGCTGCTTCATCAATGCATTTTTATGCTAAATGCTGGTCACGAAACCTCAACAAACATGTTGTCCCATGGACTAAACGAGCTTGTTGACCATAGAGATCAGTATAAATTGTTGCAAAAAGAGCCTAGCAGAATTGATACAGCTATCGATGAAATCCTCCGCTTTCAGCCACCAATTCAAATTAATAATCGGCGATGTTTGGAAAAAACAATGCTTGGGGATATTATGGTTCCAGAGGGAACATCAGTTCACATGATTATTGCTGGAGCAAACAGAGACCCATCACAGTTTTCTGAACCCGAAACATTCGATATACTAAGAAGTCCAAATAGACATTTATCTTTCGGACTAGGTATCCATATATGTGCAGGTATTAATCTTGCTCGTCTAGAGGCAAAAGTTGCGTTTTTAAGGCTAATGTCTTCATTCAGAGAGATAAATCTATTGAAAAAACCAAATGTCGCAAATCGCATTCGATTCCGAGAAATAAAAGAGATGCAGATTGAGGTTTCTTCCTTTTGATCCAACTTCTAAAGATCTCGTTTACTACAAAAGGCGTCGTCCCCCTGCAGCCTAGTTAACGGAAAGTAAAAGGACCTGCTCGTTTTAATAAACCTTAAGGATTTTTTTGCGAACCTTTGACTTCAAAGATGGCAGAAAAATTTTAATTTGTTTACACGCTGTAAGTTGCTTAGATCGTCTTTGGTTTTATAATTAAAGAAACGACAGTAATGAAAGTAACATGAAAATGATAAATATCGTGTATCCAATAAATTGAACTATACCTTTGCCTTTTGCAGTAAGCTTGTGATTGAGAATGTTCAAAAAAAAATAAGCAAATATGTGAAAAATTAAATACATCGCTACACTCAAAGGAATAAGTATCCACCAATCAAGAAAACCAATCTGATTTGTGTTTTTCAATTTCATAATTTCAGTATACTTTTTTTCTAGAAAAAACTGCATCAAAACTATCTGTACGCTTAAAATGCCTTTATGACTGGACTTTTTGTTGTACTCTACTTTTTTACTAAAAAATTTTAATAGGGATAAAATATGCGATTAAGACAATTGGTGATTGCTACAAGTGAAATGGACGTACTGGCGGAAAGCATTTGTGACCTTTTCGAACTGAGAAGAACATTCAGTGATCCAGAATTAATTGTGTTTGGCTTGGCAAATGTTCTTATTCCTCTTGGAGACACTTTTTTAGAGCTTGTAACGCCCGTTAAAGAAAATACTTCTGCGGGGCGTTTCCTTAAAAAAAGAGGAGGAGACGGAGGCTACATGGTTATTGTTGACGCACCAGATCTTGAACAAGAACGAAGAAGGCTAGAAACTGTAGACATGGATATTGTGTGGCATGAAAATCGTAAGACTGAAGGTATTCATGGTCAATCTCTTCATCTGCATCCAAAACAAGTTGGTGGTGCTATTTTGTCGATAGATAATATGACTCCTACATCTTCTTGGCTTTGGGCGGGAACAGATTGGAGAAAAGACATAAATAAATCGCTGGTGAGTCACCTATCTGGCGTCAACATCTGCGGTCCACATCCGGATAATTTATTATCTACTTGGAAAAAAGCACTGGGAAAGAAAACGACAATTGGCAGTAATTCGATTAATTTAGAAAGATCAAATATAAACTTTATTAGGAATACTCAGTCACAATCTGAGTATGTATCGGCCTTCCAAATACATACCGAAAAAAGATCCGAGGTAGAAAAAAGGGCAGTAAGTAAGGGGTTTTTCACAAACAATAATATTCATTTAGGGGGTATAGACTTTTTACTATTTGAATGAAACATACTCTATAAAGGTATAGCGAGGTTTAATTTACATAAATAAATTGATAAGTGATCTATTGACGTTCGTAGATCTTATCCTATTTCCGAATGAGGAGAATTGAGATGATAACAGTATTTTATGATGGAAAATGTGGACTTTGTAGCAAAGAGATAGGGCATTATATGAAAATAAGCCCTCCCTCAACCTTTATTTGGAGAGATGTCGCAAACGAACCACGACATCTGAAGAAAATCAATGTATCACAAAGTAATGCTTTAAAAAGGTTGCACGTTACTGATAAAGAAGGGAAACTTTACATTGGTATAGATGCCTTTATAGCGATATGGAGAAAGCTGCCCAGGTGGCACCTCTTAGCGGTTTTGTGTGCTTTACCTGGCATTAGATTTATACTAGGAAAGTTGTATGATAGATTTGCCGATTGGAAGTTTGCAAGATCGGCACATTGTAAAGTGGCACTCTAGAGTCTGTAAATGAGTAATACCTTCAAAAACGTGGTTTTGGTAAAATCGTTTCTTTTTCTGCTGATAGTTCTTTGGGGTGGCTATAACACAACAAGTCTTGGTATTAAATCAGACGATAACCTCATTACCGATCTAGGAAACTTACTATTTATGGTTTTTTCTGTTTTCTACTTGTTGAATGCTTTTTTTCTACTTAAATTTAAGAGCTTAGGTAGAACGAGTTACCTACCGTTAATATTAATTTTTATTGTTCTAGGGTTTATAAGCGAGGTTTTAAATCCAATGCAAATAAACCGAGATTATTTTTACCTAATTATTTTCTACCTTGTTTCTCCTCTGTTTTTTATAACCCAAGGGATGGTTCTGTCTATGCTTATATCAAAAAGTTTTCGAGAAAAGTTTCAATAGACCAAACCAACTTATTAATAATATTTAAACACTCTTAAAAGCATTGTGACTAAGTCGTTACTAGTTAGGGATTGTATGGAGCTAATAAATGAGAAAATGGGAATACTTGGTATTGGTTGAAAACGTAAGAAGCTTAAAGAGCTTGGAGGATCTCGCAAAGGATGATGATTTATATGCAGATCAAATCAGAAAGGGCAATTATGCGCCCTCTTTAAATAAATACGGTGACCAAGGCTGGGAATTGGTAAGTGCTAGCCGTGTCGGTGGAGGAAGAGCTTTGACAGAATATGTCTTTAAACGTCCTAAAGAATAATAGAGCCGTAAAATGGCATTGATTTCGTTTTGAAGTGGCTGATACTTTGGTTATGCGCCTCTTTCAAGGTCACAAAGCAGTAAAGATCCCTCGAAATATTTCACCATGGGACTTTGATCCATATTCAAGGGACGTACTTATAAATCCTATTAAATTTCTTAACACTCTCTGAGAAAAGGGACCATTTGTCTACCTAAATAAATATAAAGTGCTAGCTTGCGGGCGAGACAAAGAAACAAAAGAGGTCTTCTCTGACCACAAAAGGTTTGTTTCCTCTAGAGGAATAGGAAT
>CABZEW010000059.1 GCA_902524845.1 uncultured Alphaproteobacteria bacterium | reverse complement strand
CAAATATTTTTGTTTTCTCTGGGGTAATTACGGCAATGTCACCCTCCTCTAAATAGCAAATTTTTTTTGAAAATATTGATAAAGATGTCGCGTCTGAACTCACAAAATTTTCTCCCTCACCAAAAGCAAGCGCCAACGGGGATCCTCTTCTGGTAGCAATCATGAGGTTCTCAACCCCTCGGAAAATGAGGCATAAAGCAAAGGAACCTTTCAATTTCTTAACAACTTGCTGAACTGCTTCTAAGTGCTTAAATTTTTCCTGAGAAATTTTTTCTTCTAGGAGCTTGACAATAACTTCGGTATCCGTTTGCGAATTAAAGCTTATCCCTTTTTTCAGAAGCTCATCCCTAAACTTTGCAAAATTTTCAATAATTCCATTATGCACCAAAGCAACATTTTTCGTTACATGGGGATGCGCATTAATTTCTGTTGGTTCGCCATGAGTGGCCCATCTGGTGTGACCTATTCCCACAAGGCCATCTATACTTTCATTTTTTAGCTTTTTTTTTAATGAGTTAAGTTTTCCTGTACTTTTGGTATAGGCTATCTTTGAGTTATTGATAGTGGCCACCCCTGCGCTGTCATAGCCCCTGTACTCTAGTCGTTCCAAACCACTTACTAAGCGGTCTACAACCTGTTTTTTTGAAACTATGCCAATAATACCGCACAAGAGCAATCTCCACTAAATTAGCTATATTCTTATAAATCACTGATTAGGTATAAGTCTAGCTAAATGTCTTGACAGAGAAAAATACTCACAGTAAAACAGCATCAAAATTGTGAGGGAAGAATGTCTAGAAAGTGTGAGTTAACTGGCAAAAAAGCGATGAGCGGAAATAATGTGAGCCATGCAAAGAATAGAACGAAAAGGAAATTTTTACCAAACCTAAACAATGTAACACTTTCATCGGAAACTCTCGGTAGAGACTTTCAGCTTAAAGTTTCAGCGTCAGCACTTCGTACGATAAATAAAGTGGGAGGGCTGGACCACTTTCTAAAGAAGGCCGATGGAGAAAATTTGTCTTCCAATGCTATGAGAATTAAGAAAGACATTGAAAAGATAGAGATAGAAAAAGCACCTTTACAAAAGTGACGCTCACACTAACGACTAAATACAGTTAAAAAGAATTATAAGAGTTACGTATGCAAGCAATTGAAAAGATTAGAAATTTTTCAATTATAGCTCACATAGATCATGGGAAATCGACATTAGCGGACAGACTGATCCAACTTACGAACACAGTGTCTTCTAGAGAGATGAAGGAGCAACTTCTTGACTCGATGGAGTTAGAGAGAGAGCGTGGAATAACAATTAAAGCCAACTCGGTTCGTTTGTCTTATACCGCTAAGGACGGTGAAGAATACGTATTAAATTTGATAGATACCCCTGGACACGTTGATTTTTCTTATGAAGTTTCCCGATCAATGAAAGCCGTTGAAGGTTCCCTTTTAGTAGTAGATGCAAGTCAAGGAGTAGAAGCCCAAACCCTAGCGAATGTGTATACAGCACTAGAGGCCGATCACGAGATTTTTCCAATCCTAAACAAAGTGGACCTCCCTGCCTCTGATTGCAATAAAGTCGCGCAGCAAATCGAAGAAGTAATTGGTTTAGATGCTTCCTCAGCTCTGCAAATATCTGCGAAAACTGGCCAAGGAATTGCAGAAGTCCTAGAGGCAATTGTGACTCTGTTACCGCATCCAAATGGAATCCAAAATAGTCCACTAAAAGCGATGCTGATTGACAGTTGGTATGACAGTTATCTTGGGGTTGTGGTTATGATACGCATTATTGATGGTGTACTTAAAAAAGGAGACAAAATATTGATGATGCAGAGTGGGGCAAAGTATACAGTAGACACGGTGGGTGTCTTGAAACCGAAAATTCAAAATGTAGGCAGTCTATCAGCAGGCGAGATAGGAGTATTTACTGCTTCCATAAAGCAAGTTAGAGATACTCGTGTGGGAGATACAATAACGATTGAGGGACGCGCTTGCAGTGAGCCGCTTTCCGGATATGAACCAGCCAAGCCTGTTGTATTTTGTGGTTTTTTCCCTGTTGATAGTTCAGCATTTGAAAATCTAAGAGAATCTATCGAAAAATTGGCTTTAAATGATTCTTCATTTACGTTTGAAATTGAGACATCTCTGGCTCTGGGATTTGGATTTCGGTGTGGTTTTCTTGGCTTACTACATTTAGAGGTTGTAAGAGAGCGGATAGAGCGCGAGTTCAATATTGATTTGATTACGACAGCACCCAGTGTCGTTTACAGCGTTGAGACTACTGATAATAAATTACTTAATATCCACAACCCTGCTGACCTTCCAGATTCTTCCAAAATCACTTGTATCAAGGAACCAAGAATTAAGGCAACTATACTGGTTCCCGATGAGTATCTGGGAGACGTCTTAAAACTATGTCAAGAGAGACGGGGTGTTCAGAAAGATCTGACCTACGTCGGTAACCGTGCCATGACCATATATGATTTGCCTTTAAATGAAGTGGTATTTGACTTCTATGACAAACTTAAGTCGGTAACTAAAGGATACGCCAGCTTTGATTACCAGATAGAAGGTTATCAGGAAGATAATTTAGTAAAGATGCAAATTCTTGTTAATGATGAACCTGTTGATGCTCTTTCAATGATGGTTCATAGGTCTAAAGCAGAGAGTCGTGGGCGAAGCTTATGTGAAAAGCTAAAGACTCTCATTCCACAACACTTATTTAAAGTCCCCATACAAGCTGCGATTGGGGGTCGGATTATAGCACGAGAGACTATATCGGCTCTTAGAAAAGACGTAACGGCCAAATGCTACGGTGGTGATATTACAAGAAAAAGGAAGCTTCTCGAAAAGCAAAAAGCGGGTAAAAAGAAAATGCGCCAATTTGGGCGGGTTGAGATCCCCCAACAAGCGTTCATAGACGCCTTGAAAATGTCCGATTAAACAATCATGCAGGGTGAGGATGGATATGATAACTTTTTTTCTTACATAGGTATATATTACCAACATACCCCGTTGAATTATTATTTTCAAACCAGTCCACAAGTGATACAGAATTACCGCCCATAATTAAGGCCCTGTTCTTTAATTCCATCATAACACTTCGGTAGTCTTGTGTTTGACCAAAACTAAGTTTCATTATTTTTGTACATGAGTTATTCATTCTCAAACTTTGATCTGGATGAACTGAAACGTTTCCCAACCCTTGAGCGGGTATAGTTCCCTGAGAAGTGTTTCCTGAAGCACTAGTGCCCTGTGCATTAGTTACATTGGGTAACTGAGGTGCATACGTACACCCAAAAATGAACAAAAAAGAAAAAAAAGCAGCTAATCGCATGGTGTGATCTCCTTAGAAAGTATAAACGACAATTAGAACAATTTTTTAACAATTATTTTAAGAAGCTAATTTCAGATATATCAACTTTTGCATTATGATCACGACCGTAAGCGACAATTCCTATACTTTTAATAGATGAGCTTTTAATCGTTTTTCTGAGAAATCTGCCAGAAGGTTGAAATTCCTCGAGATTTATCTTTATAAGATTCCAGTTTTTTGACGTTTCAAAGGAAGCGCTGTAAAATTGCCAAGGGAGTAATGTTGTGCTCGTTCTGATAAAGACATAATATTTTTCTCCATTTCCTCTGACCTTTAGGGAAATACCCTTAATATCTTTATCGAGGTAATTTGCCAAACTATGTCTAATCTGTATAAAACCACCATTATTAGCGGTTGACACTTTTCCTTCCAGCCGAACGAAGTTATCGGGACCACTCTTACCTAAAAATGCCTTTCCGCTAGAAATGCCACCCATTACACCATCGGTAAAAAATGACCAGCTCCTACTATTGTTGGGATCAAAGCTCTCGAAAGGTTTTTCTGACGCCATTGCTAAACTTACCCCAAAAAAACTTACAATCAAAACATTGATTACGCATATTAAGCACCTACTCCTTGGTAACATATTTCAAAATTTCTATTAATTGTTGGTTGGTTTGAACGACGGCTAAGGCAGTCGCGTCTATCTCCTTCAAAGCATGTTGGTTGTCGTCTTCATGAATAATTATTAGTGACTTACCTTTGGCAGCAGAGTATCCTGCGTCAAAGGCTGCATTCCATTGTTTGTATTTTTCTCCAAACTTTACTACAACCAGATCGGCACTTTCTATATTCCTTCTTATTCTTATAGAGTTTAATTTTGCTCCCTTATGATCATGCCAGAACTTTTTATCCTCGCTACCAAGTATATTAGCTCCAGAGTTATCAGAGAGATCATGATCAGTTTCAGGTCCCAAAAATTCTACATTAAGCCTAGCCTCATGAGCTTCTAATCTGAGGTCGTCTCTCCAATTTGTATGAATTTCTCCTGATAGATATATCTTCCACCTCATAAAATTTCTCACATTCTTATTGTCAAATATTGCAAGTCGCACCGATTAGCGTTAAATAGATTATCATCGAAATTTATTACTGTGAGGAACATAATGGAAAAAAGAAATCTTGGCAATACAGGAACAATGGTTGGTGCACTAGGTATAGGTGCAATGTCTTTTTCTGACTTTTATGGTCCAACAAATACTCAAGAAAGCCATGCGATTTTAAAATTAGCATTGGATAGAGGCGTAGATCATATTGACACGGCAAAAGTTTATGGAATGGGGCTATCTGAGAAGAGGATAGGTCAATTTCTCAATACCCTTAGTCCAAACGATCGGCAATTTTTCAAAATAGCAACAAAGGGTGGAATAGATAGAAAAAATTTTGATGATAAGGGCACAGTTGTGTTTGATAATTCGAAGGAATTCTTAACGGAAGAGCTAGATAATTCTCTCAAACGACTTGGTGTGGAGTGTGTTGAGCTTTATTACGTGCATCGTAGAGAGGCAGATAGATCTATTGAAGAGGTAACAGAAACACTAGTGGGATTTATAAAAGCAGGAAAAATAAAACAGTTTGGTTTTTCAGAAATAGCTCCAACATCATTAGAAAAAGCTGCAAAAATCCACCCTGTTGGAGCAGTACAGTCAGAGTATTCTTTGAGTACGCGATATCCAGAATTAGGTCTTCTGCAAAGAACCAAAAGCTTAGGGGCATCCCTCGTAGCCTTCAGCCCCATCGGAAG
>CABZEW010000058.1 GCA_902524845.1 uncultured Alphaproteobacteria bacterium | reverse complement strand
CGCTTAACAGGCGAGCAAATCAGGGAACTTAACTCCTACATTAATAATTTGAATTAGAGAAAGCCTTACTATGAGTTACGTTCTGGCAATAGACCAAGGGACAACATCAACCAGAGCTATAATTTTTGACAAAGATTTAGAAATAGTCGCATCTTCCCAAAAGGAAATAGAGCAATTTTATCCTTTTTCTGGATGGGTTGAGCATGATCTACAGGAAATATATTCAACCGTCATGGACACTCTACGTGATGCTGTAAAAAAAGCAAAAATAAATTCCCAAGACATATTAAGTATAGGTATTACGAACCAGAGAGAGACCACAGCCTTATGGAATGCTGAAACTGCCCAGCCGTTTTCCAGAGCAATAGTTTGGCAAGATCGACGAACTTCAGAATTTTGCAATGAACTTAAAAAAAATGGAAAAGAGGAAATTTATCAGGAAAAGACTGGCCTATTAATAGACCCCTACTTTTCCGCAACAAAAGTTAAGTGGCTTCTTGATAAACATGATCCTGAAAGAACTATGGCAAACTCTGGAAAATTATTATTCGGTACTATTGATTGCTATTTGATTTGGAGGCTTACCAATAAAAAAAGTCACTCAACTGATATAACAAATGCGTCGAGAACCATGCTTTTTAATATAAAAAGTTTGGAATGGGATGAGGACATTCTCGGCGATCTTAACGTTCCCAAAAAAATTCTTCCAAGTGTCAAAGAGTGTGCAGATGACTTTGGAGAAATGGACTCCGAAATACTTGGTTCTCCAATACCCATAAGAGGAGTGGCAGGTGATCAGCAGGCTGCAACAATAGGCCAAGCATGTTTTCAAAAGGGCATGATTAAATCCACGTATGGAACAGGATGCTTTGCGCTACTAAATACTGGGGATCAATTTGTACTCAGTAAAAACAAGCTTTTATCGACTATAGCGTATAAAATCGATGGAAAGATTTGTTATGCGCTGGAGGGATCAATATTCATTGCTGGTGCTGTTGTTCAATGGCTTAGAGATTCAATTAACATTATAGATAAAGCAGATCAGGTGGGGCATCTTGCATCAAAAGCAAAGGACCAAGATATTTATTTCGTTCCTGCTTTTACAGGATTAGGTGCACCATATTGGGACCCAAATGCTCGCGGGGCAATTTTTGGATTATTAAGAGATACGGGAAGAGAAGAGATTGCTTTAGCTGCTCTTGAGAGCATTGGCTTCCAAACAAGAGATTTACTAGAGGCAATGATAAAAGATGTGGAGGGGATGAAAAGAGACCATGTAAAATTACGTGTTGATGGTGGTATGACTCAATCAAGTTTATCAATGAAAATCTTGGCCAATCTTACAGGGGTAGAGATAAATATACCCACAATTCAGGAGTCTACTGCAAAAGGAGTAGCGTGGCTGGCTGGTATGCGAGCGGGGCTATATAATCAGCTTGAAGTTTTTGAAAAAGAATGGGCACTTAAAGAGACGTTTTCACCTTTAATTTCTGCTAACGAACGAGATAAAAAATATAAGGGGTGGAAAGAAGCAGTAGGTAAAACAGGAACTTCAAACTAAAGAGTTTACAATCTCGAAGTTGTTCTCAATTAACGTATCATGTAAATGCTTTATGTGGCTTGGTCCAATTTCACAACATCCTCCAACAACACTCGCTCCCTGGTTTGCCCAATTTAAAGCGTGTTTAGAGTACTCTTTAGGACCTAAATCTGTTCTAGCTGACAATACAGAGACATTGCTAGCTGTCTTTAAGGGTTCTATTGATGTGAAACCATTGCCATAACCCCCAAAGAATTTTGAGTTCCGACTAAGAATCGTCATGCCTTTATCTATAACTTCAGGGAATGAACAATTAAGAACAAACTCCTCTTGTCCAAGAGATTGCAATTCTTTTACACAATCAAGTAGCTTTTCACCTGATCTCAACTCACAATTTTGATTGTCTTCCAATGTAAAGCCACACCAAATTGTTTTCCCACTAGTTTTGGCAGCCATCACAGCCGCTTTTGCTTCCTTTATTGAAGCCATTGTTTCACAAACAAAAAGATCAACAAAATTTTCTTGTTCCCTAACTATTTGTAAATACAGGTCAATGCATTTGTTATAATCGGGCGCCTTATCAGGTCGATAACTCCATACTAGTGGAGGAAGACATCCTGCTATGAGTACATCTCTTTGTGTGTGATCAATTGCTTTCCTTGCCAAATCAATAGCTTGTTTATGAAAAAAACTGAACTTATCCAATAAATTGTTAGCTTCTAATCTCTCCGGTGTTGTCGAATATGTATTAAGTGTAATAATACTCGCCCCTGCTTCAATAAAATCTACATGCGCTTTTTTCACTAATTCTGGTTCTTTTAACATAACGTATGTTGACCAAAGTGGATGTGGGTCTGACTTTGAATTTTTTATAAGTTCCTGTCCCATTCCACCATCAAGAAGCATAATTTTTTTCTTCATTTTAAATCCTATCTGCCTTCTGGAAAAATACCTTTAGGTGCAAATCGTAAAACTAACAATAATAAAAGACCCATCATAATGTATCTCATATGGGCGGCATTAGTTATCAGTTGTATCCTGAGAGGATTGGTCTCATTCAACGGCGATGTCACTAACTCAACCAAATAAAGGCCTAAAGGCTCTGCTTCTACCCACAAAAACCAAACAAGAAATCCTCCAATGAGTGACCCATAGTTATTCCCTGTTCCTCCAATGATTACCATAACCCAAACAGTAAAAGTGAATCTAAGCGGCTGATATGTGGTTGGTGTAAATTGTCCTTCAAGAGTAGTAAGCATTGCTCCGGCAAGACCGACAATTGCGGAACCAATAATAAAAATTTCTAAATGCCGGGCTTTTACATTTTTTCCCATCGCCCTAGCAGAAACTTCATTATCTCTAATTGCTCGCATCATCCTACCCCAAGGGGACTTAAGAGCTATTTCTGATAATATAAAAAGTGTAATTAAAACTCCTGAGAACAGAAAGCAATAGCTTATTTTAACTACGATTGATGATGTTTCAACTAAAGGAAAGTTGTATCTTTCACAGAATTCGATAAACCATGCATTTCCTTGTAAATCGACTTCATATGGAACCGGCCTTGGAAGACCATTGACATTTTTTACTCCCCGCGTGAGCCAATCTTCATTTTTGAGAAAGTAAATTATAACTTCTGCAATACCTAATGTGGCTATCGCTAAATAATCACTTCTTAAACCTAAAGTCAGTTTTCCTATGAAGAATGCTACAAAACCCGCTAAAATCCCTCCTACAAACCATGACAATATGATGGGCAAACCAAATCCGCCTAGAAATCCTGATGCTGCTGGCTTGAACGCTTCTATCCTTTCAATAGCCGGCGATCCAATCAAGTTGAACAAAATTATTAAGGTTAATATTGAAAGGGGTATTGTAATTTTCTTAATATTAATTGAGAGAGTGGATTTATATATAATCGTTACTATGGTCGCTCCCACTGTTAAAATAACTAAAGAAAGAAAAATTCCTGACCCACCAAGCGCAATAGTTTCAGGAACGGGCGGGTATGAAATTATTACTGCCGCCAATCCTCCTAGAGCCGCGAATCCCATAACGCCGGCATTAAATATACCAGCATATCCCAGCTGAATATTTACGCCTAATGCCATAATGGCAGAGATAATACACAGATTAAGAATACCCAAAGCTACATTCCAGCTTTGAAAAAAGCCGATAAAAGTGATGGCAATAAAGAAAGAAACAAATATGAAAGTCCGTCTTTGGATATTTGTCATATGGTCTTTCCGCTAAAAATACCAGTAGGTTTAATAATTAAAACAATAACTAATATTATAAAAGAAACAGCAAACTTATAATCAGTTGACAAAAATTGCATCATAGTTGTTGGTTCTAAATTCTCAGGTAGCATATATCCTAAGACTCTTTTATAAGCAAAAGTAACAAATAGCTCTGATAAAGCAATAATATAGCCGCCAATAAATGCTCCAAGTGGATTTCCCACTCCTCCTACTATAGCAGCAGAAAAAATTGGTAATAGCATTTGAAGAAAAATAAATGGCTTGTAGATTTTGTCCAATCCATACAATACGCCAGCAAATGTAGCTAATCCACCTGCTATTATCCACGTTAGCAACACTACTTTGTTGGGATCAATACCGGATAATAGAGCAAGGTCTTCATTATCTGAGAAAGCTCGCATTGATTTGCCAGTTCGAGTTTTATTTAAAAAAAAGAACAATAGCGAGCAAAGAATAATTGTCGTTAGGATTGTAATAGCCTGGGAGGTCTTTAGGCCAAAGCCTTCATTTAAACCTGTTAAAGTCTTGAATTCTCTTACTGTGAAAATGAATCGAACACCGTCATTAAAGCTCTGGTCACTCGGCCCGATAATGAAGCGAATTAGCCCGGCAGTGAAAAACATTACCCCAATTGAAGCAATGAGAAAAATTATAGGGTTTGATTTTTTTTCTCGATAGTAGGAAAACACAAATTTCTCTATCAATATACAATAGAGGATTGTAAAAATCATGGCTATGGGTACAAATAATAGCGCCGTCGGCAAGAAACCAAAAGAAGCTCCGTAGCTTTGTCCTAACCAAGTAAATAATATACATACCATTGCTCCAAAAGACATCAATTCGCCATGGGCAAAGTTTGAAAAACGTAAAACGGCATAAATTAGGGTAACGCCCAAAGCACCTAGAGCGAGTTGACTACCATATGTCAAACCAGGTAGTAAGATAAAGTTTGTCACCAAAGCTATAGCGTTAAAAAAATCCATTTATCCACCTAAGAAAGCTTTTCGTACTTCTTTGTTTGCTAATAGGGTGCTTCCCTTATCAGTAAATTTGTTTTCACCTTGTACAAGAACAAAACCATTATCCGATATTTCGAGGGCTTGTTTTGCGTTTTGTTCAACCATAAGGATGGCTATTCCTGCCTTAGCAATATTTATTATTTTTTCGAATAGTTCTTTAACTACTATTGGAGACACGCCAGCTGTTGGCTCGTCTAACATTAGGAGCTTGGGGTTCGTCATCAAAGCCCTACCAACAGCAACTTGTTGTCTCTGTCCGCCCGATAATTCACCAACAATCTGATTTTGCTTTTCTGCCAAGATTGGAAATAAGTCAAAAATTTCTTCGATATTACTTTTCATTTTATCCAAGCTCGTGAAACCCCCAATTTCTAAATTTTCTAGAACAGTCATCGATGTAAAAACATTATTTGTTTGGGGCACGAACCCCATTCCTCTTGTTACTCTATCTTGCGGACTTAAATACGTGATATCTTCGTTATCAAAAAAAACATTTCCTTCCCTTAAATTGAGCATTCCAAAAATTGCTTTCATCGCAGTCGACTTTCCTGCACCATTAGGCCCAACTATTACGGTTATTTCACCTTCTTTTACACTTATAGAACACCTATTCAGGATTGTAGTTTCTCCGTAACCCCCTACCATATTTTTAGCATGTAAAAACATCTTAATTCTTAGTTTCCTAAATAGGCCTCGATGACTCTTTCATCGTTTTTTATAGATGACACAT
>CABZEW010000057.1 GCA_902524845.1 uncultured Alphaproteobacteria bacterium | reverse complement strand
TTGGGATGACCATCTAATCTATTCTGAAAACGATGCATCTCTGATATACATTGATAGGCATTTGGTTCATGAAGTTACCAGTCCTCAGGCTTTTGAGGGCTTAAGAGATGCTGGTAGACAGGTCTATGCTCCAAATAAAACAATTGCGGTTCCTGATCATAACGTGGCCACCACTTCCAATAGATTAACTAACTTCGGTAGTGAGGAAGGCCGAATACAACTAGAAACGCTGGACAAAAATGCCAGAGATTTTGGTATTCACTATTATCCCGTTGATGATATCAGGCAGGGGATCGTGCATATCATTGGACCTGAACAAGGTTGGACTTTGCCTGGTATGACCATTGTTTGTGGCGATAGCCATACGGCAACCCATGGAGCTTTTGGTGCATTAGCACACGGTATTGGAACATCTGAAGTAGAGCATGTTCTTGCGACTCAAACACTAATTCAACAGAAGTCCAAAAACATGAAAGTAGAGGTGTCCGGTGTTCTCGGTAATGGAGTGACAGCAAAGGACATTACATTAACAATAATTGGAAAGACGGGTACTGCTGGTGGTACTGGATACGTAATTGAATATTGTGGTAGTGCTATTGAAAGCCTTTCAATGGAAGGACGGATGACAGTGTGCAATATGGCTATTGAGGGTGGGGCAAGAGCAGGATTGATAGCACCTGACGAAAAGACCATAGAATACGTAAGAGGGAGACCACAATCACCGACAGGCGAAAACTGGGATAAGGCTGTTGAGTTTTGGAAAACTCTGTACTCTGATCCCAATGCCAAGTTCGAGAAAGAGCTTTTATTGAAAGCGGAGAATATCGCTCCTGTTGTTACATGGGGTACTAGCCCAGAAGACGTCCTTCCTATTACAGATTTCGTACCTAGTCCTGATAACTTTCAGGGAAGTAAGATAGAGGCTGCTAAAAGATCTCTTGAATACATGGGTTTAAGGCCAGGTCAGAAATTACAAGATATAAAAGTTGATGCCGTTTTTATTGGCTCTTGCACAAATGGGCGAATAGAGGACTTAAGAGAAGTTGAAAAAATTGTTAGAGGAAAGAAAGTGAGGAGTGGTGTTAGGGCTATGGTGGTTCCAGGCTCTGGACTGGTAAAAAAACAAGCAGAAGAAGAAGGAATAGCGAGTACACTAAAGGAAGCGGGTTTTGATTGGAGAATGCCAGGTTGCTCAATGTGTTTAGCAATGAACCCTGATCAGTTATTGCCTGAAGAAAGATGTGCTGCTACGTCAAATAGAAATTTTGAGGGACGACAAGGTCGTGGGGGACGCACCCATTTAATGAGTCCAGCAATGGCAGCAGCAGCAGCAATCACTGGACGATTGACTGACGTAAGAGAGATTTAATTGGAAGTTTCTAATGGAAAAGTTTAAGACGCTCGACGGCATAGCGGCTCCAATGCCCCTAATAAATATAGATACTGATATGTTAATACCGAAGCAGTTTCTAAAAACGATAAAAAGAACAGGTCTTGGAGAGAACCTATTCTTTGAAATGCGGTATGATCAAGATGGAAATAAAATCACAGATTTTATTTTAAACAGAGAACACTATTCAAAATCATCAATTATAGTGGGAGGAGCTAATTTTGGTTGTGGCTCATCTAGAGAACATGCACCCTGGGCTCTTAAAGATTTTGGAATTAAGTGTATAATATCAACAAGCTTCGCTGATATATTTTTTAATAATTGCTTTAAGAACGGGATACTCCCAATACCTGTATCTGAGGAGACACATAAAATCCTACTAATGGACGCAGATACTGAGAGAACATCGTATATGAAAATTGATCTCGAAAATCAAAAAATTATTCGTAAAAATGGAGATAAATTAGACTTCGAAGTTGATAAATTTAAAAAATATTGTTTGCTAAATGGCTTAGACGATATCGGGTTAACACTCAAGAATTCTGATAAAATATTCCGATTTGAAAAAGAATATTCTAATAAATTTAGCTGGGCTTGAAAGGTACAATTGATGTTTTCTTTGCTTATTCTCCCGGGAGATGGAATTGGTCCAGAGGTTATGACAGAGGTAAAGCGTGTGATTTCTTGGTTTCAGGATAAACGCGGTTTAAAAATAAATATTGAAGAAGGTTTAGTTGGAGGAGCATCATACGATAAACATGGAATTCCACTTACAGAAGAGATGTTAAGAAAAGCATTAGAAGTGGATGCCGTGTTGCTGGGAGCAGTAGGTGGCCCTGATTACGACAATCTTAGGTTCGATTTGAAACCAGAACGTGCACTTTTGAAACTGAGAAAGGAGCTGGATCTATTCGCCAATATCCGTCCTGCACAGTGTTTCGATGCATTAGCTTCATTCTCTTCCTTAAAAAAAGACATAGTTTCTGGACTGGATATTGTCATCGTGAGAGAGCTTACATCTGGTATTTATTTTGGAGAGCCTCGGGGCATACATACTGATGGCTCGAATGAGAGAATTGGTATAAACACTCAAAGGTATACCGAATCTGAGATTCGAAGGGTAGCAATAAGTGCTTTTGAACTTGCCTTAAAAAGAAGTAAAAAGCTTTGTTCTATGGAAAAAGCTAATGTGATGGAGAGTGGCGTTCTCTGGCGAGACGTTGTTAATGAAGTCCATGCTGATTACAAAGAGGTGGAGCTGAGCCATATGTATGCTGATAATGGAGCAATGCAGTTGGTCAGAGATCCTAAACAGTTTGATGTAATTGTTACCGACAATCTTTTTGGAGATATATTATCTGATTGCGCGGCTATGCTTACAGGTAGTTTGGGAATGCTGCCCTCTGCGAGTTTGGGAAACAAAAAAGTAAATGGATTACCTCGAGCTATGTATGAACCAGTACATGGTTCAGCACCAGATATTACTGGTCAATCAAAAGCTAATCCAATTGCTTGTATTTTGAGCTTTTCAATGGCTTTGAGGTATTCATTTTCAGACCTAAAAAATGCTGATCTTCTTGAGAGATGCATAGAAAAGGTCCTTGCGAAAGGGTATAGAACTCCAGATCTCATGATGGGAGATAATGGCCAGCTTTGTTCAACAACCGAAATGACAGATAAAATACTAGAGGAATTGGAGGCAATTTAGTATCTATCTGCCCATCCAGCCACCGTCCACATTTAGTAATTCCCCATTGACATAACTTGATGCATCAGAAGCTAAGTAAACTGCAGCCCCTGCCATATCGTCGATGGTGCCCCATCTTTTCATGGGAATTCTTGCCATTAGGTCAGCAGACCTAATTTTATCTTTTCGAAGAGCAGAGGTAATATCTGTTACAACATAGCCTGGTGCAATAGAATTTACATTTATTCCTTTATCTGCCAGTTCATTGGAAAGAGCTTTCGTAAGTTGTGCTATCCCACCTTTAGAAGCAGTATAGCTGGGAACAAATAAGCCGCCTTGGTAAGATAAAATTGATGCCGTAAAAATAATTTTACCCCA
Source organism: uncultured Alphaproteobacteria bacterium (assembly GCA_902524845.1). Lineage (GTDB taxonomy): Bacteria > Pseudomonadota > Alphaproteobacteria > Rhodobacterales > Rhodobacteraceae > CACIJG01. Next base: position 2,165 of record CABZEW010000057.1, on the reverse strand, counting down.
ACCTTTATAAACCATTTGTCGACTTAGTTCCCGCGCGAGAATAAATTGAGATGATAGATTAATTTCTAGTATTCTATCCCAATGATCATCACTATGCTCCTTCAGTTCCGTTCGAATTAAAGATCCTGCATTGCTGACAAGAATATTTGGTTCTAAATTATTTTTACCAAGTTCTTTTAAAAAGCCAAGCGTATTCCGTCTTTCAGAAAAATCACAGTTAAAGCAATGGAAATTTTTTCCGATCGATTTAACATATTTTTCAATTTCACTGCCTGTACCCAGTGTAGAACTAACCCCAATTATATCAGCTCCCGCTTCTGCGAGGCCCTTAGCAATTCCAAAACCTATACCTTTACTACAACCCGTCACTAAAGCAATTTTCCCGTTCAACTTAAATTTTTCCATTATCGACATAAATCTACTTTCCTCAATCCTGGCAATAGTTTAAATATTCCTTAAGCCTATGCTCTCCGTTTATTATCCCGGTACAAAAACCTCTAATATTTCCAACTCTTTCTGAAAACTCTTCCAGTCCAGCATTTAACCAACTTTCATCCACTTTCAAAAGTTGTTTAATGCCGATTTTTTGAACTTCGCCTTTGACTTTTTGAGTCGGTTCATATGTTTTGTTTGAAATTAAGTAATCATCTATGATTGTTTTGTTTTCTACACCGAAAAGAGATAAAATTAAAGCTGAGGCAAAGCCAGTTCTATCCTTTCCAGCGGTGCAGTGAAACATTATTGTGGAACCTGGATTATCAAATAATATCTTGAAAAATGCTTCAAAGGTTTGAATGTTCTCAATCGTATATTTTCGATACGCTTTTTGAAAAACTTCCTCTATTTTTGTCGTTGATTTGTCGATTTCACTCAAACTCTTCAATAGCTCCGTTACTTTGGGTTCAATTGGTAGGTGCACTGTTTTTCTTATATATTCTTCTGGAATCCTAGAAGGGTTATTTTTCTCTTCCTGCACTCCCCGAAAATCTATAATTATAGGTTTTTCAAGTGCTACAATCTGATTTTTAACACTGTCATTCCACTCTGTTGGAGCTGCACTTCTAAAAAATAAACCCTTTTTTAGTGATCTGTTTTCAGATGTTTTTTTTCCTCCTAGATCCCTTAAATTATTAATTCTTATTTCTCTTGAGTTATTCTCAGACATCTTATGACCACAAAAAAGTATTAAATATGAACTGCACTAAGGTACAACAATAAAAACATTATGGAGGATTTATGACTGTAATTGCAACTAATTCTGTAATACCACGTCAAGAATGGCAAAACTACAACTAAATAATATTTCAGAAGTAGCAAAGGCATTTGGAAATATGTGAATAACAGCTTGTATTAGCCAACACGTCGAGTGTTGCACTTTAGGTGGTATTTTATAAAAAAATTATAACGCTCCAATAGTTATGGAAATTTTTAAGAAGCAAAGGTTATGTGTGAAAAGGTCGATGTAAACCCTATAGTTTTGACACCAGTGATACGAGATAACATAAGTATTATTACTATTTCGTATGCTGCAATTTCCCCTCAAGCTTTAGGAAAAGTATTTGACCAAATGGGAATGAAGGAAGAATTTCAATCGCTTGTAAGTTGGGCTGCTAGAGTCGGTGAGTTACACTCTGGATGGATGACAGTTCCGGCTCATTAATAAATTTAAAGCCTAGCTCACTTCTAACAAGGTAAGTTAGGTTTTATGTATCAAACTAATATTAAATCCGATAAGTTCAGACAGTTTCCCCGCTGTCAAGCCAGCTCCTTCCTGGGATAAAAAATGTTTGGCACACTGAGTTTGTAAGTAAACAGCACTTCTAAACGGTGTTTTGGATCCAGAGCTCCAAAGGCCTGCTATAATACCTGCCAAAACATCACCCATTCCAGCCGTTCCTAACCATCCATTTGAATATAAATTAATCCATAACTTTTTTTCCTCTGACACCAAAGTTCCAGGTCCTTTCAGGATCCAGTCCCCACCATAAATCTTTTTCAGTTTTATCATATTAGACCATTTGTCGGAGATATTATTTTCAAGAAGTTTTTTTACCTCGCCCTTATGAGGTGTTCCAACCCACGGGGCAGATCTCTTTTTTGGCTTTCTTCTCGACAACCAATCCAAGCCGTCGGCATCTAGAATAATATTGAGATCTGTATTCCAT
>CABZEW010000056.1 GCA_902524845.1 uncultured Alphaproteobacteria bacterium | reverse complement strand
GGAAAAATGGTAGACAAGGATAAAAACTAGCAAATGTCAAACGTATTATTGATAAGCCATTTAATCGTCACTGTATTGCTAATACTTGTTGTTTTATTTCAAAAATCGGAAGGTGGTGGCTTGGGCATGGGGTCTGAAAGTCAAGGCTTTGGAACTGGGGCAAAATCAGCTAATCCGCTTTCGAAACTAACGTGGCTCCTAACCGGTCTATTTTTTCTAATTGCGATTTTACTGACAATCATATCTATAAATAGTGGATCGAGTAAATCAGTTTTTGAAAAGTCAGACACCTCTATTGAGACCGGTGATAAAGAGTTGACGCCTCAACTACCCGATCTAAAGAAATTTAAAAGTACTGATGGCGTTTTAACCCCACCCTCAGAATAAAAATGAAGTATCAGCTTGAGAGTTTTATTAATCTAAAATAAACTTGTTCACCAGTCTCTTTTGAAAGATGTATTTTGGCAAAATTTGTTTTTATTACAGGTGGTGTTGTGTCGTCTCTTGGCAAAGGGCTCACCTCTGCATCATTGGGAGCACTTTTACAGGCAAGAGGATTTTCAGTGCGACTTAGGAAACTTGATCCATATTTGAACGTTGATCCCGGGACAATGTCGCCATTTGAACATGGAGAGGTGTTTGTTACGGATGATGGTGCAGAAACAGACCTTGATCTGGGGCATTACGAACGATTTACCGGTGTAGCTGCCAAAAGTACTGACTCAATTTCTTCTGGCCGAATATATTCTACCGTACTTGAACGTGAAAGAAAGGGTGATTATCTTGGTGAAACCATACAAGTTATTCCCCACGTTACAAACGAAATTAAGAGATTTCTAGAGCAAAATGAAGATGAAGTTGACTTCATGCTTTGTGAAATTGGCGGAACTATAGGGGATATTGAAGGCCTTCCTTTTTTTGAAGCCATTCGACAATTTTCACAAGAAAAAAAACCTTTTTCTTGTATTTTTGTGCACTTAACGCTTTTGCCATTCCTATCATCTTCAGGTGAATTAAAAACAAAGCCAACACAACATTCAGTAAAAGAATTAAGATCTATTGGAATAAGTCCAGATATATTGGTTTGTCGCTCAGAAGTACATATTCCTAATAAGGAGAAGGAAAAAATTGCTCTTTTCTGTAACGTTGATAAAAAAAATATTATTGCAGCTAATGATCTCGAGACAATATACGAAGCCCCACTAGCTTTTTTCAAAGAGGGATTAGATGAAGCAGTACTTCAAGTTTTAAATTTAAAATCTAAAAATGAACCTGACCTCACTATTTGGAATGATGTAAGTTCCCGGTATCGGACCTCAGAAGGATCAGTCAAAATTGCCGTTGTTGGAAAATATACAATACTTGAAGATGCATACAAATCCCTTTCGGAGGCTCTTATTCACGGTGGTTTAGCGAATAAAACAAATGTGGAGGTTACTTGGCTAGAGTCTGAGGAATTTGAAAAAAGGACTCAAACAAGAAGACTTAATAAGTACGACGGCATCTTGATACCTGGTGGATTTGGCAAAAGGGGTACCGAAGGAAAAATTAAAGTGATAAAATATGCTAGAGAGAAGCAGATTCCCTTTTTAGGAATTTGTTTGGGCATGCAATTATTAGTAATAGAGTATGCAAGAAATTGTGCTGGTCTTAAAGACGCAAATTCTGAAGAATTTGAAAAGGAATCAAAAGGTTCAAAAGATCACTTGATTTATCATCTTTCCAAATGGATCAAGGACCAAAAAGTTGAAATTAGAGATAAAATTCAAAACAAAGGGGGAACAATGAGATTAGGCGCCTACCCTGCAAAAATAAACAAAGGAACAATGGCTTTTTCTATTTATAAAAATGAATTAGTTTCAGAGAGACATCGGCATCGGTTCGAAGTTAATATACGATTCCAAGAAGCTCTCGAAAAAAGTGGTCTAACTTTTTCTGCGTTTTCTCAAGATGGGACACTTCCAGAAATAGTGGAGCTGTCTACTCATCCATTTTTTTTGGGAGTACAGTTTCATCCAGAGCTTAAATCCAAGCCCTTTGAACCACATCCGATTTTTTCGATCTTCGTAAAAAAAGCACTGGAACAAACAAGACTAGTTTAAAAGGACTTTAAATGGATTTGAAATATTTTGATTGGGCAAAACATCAAGCCGTAATGCGTCCGAACAAAGTAGCTATAAAAGACTGTTCTTCCGGGGAACAATTAACTTACTTGGAGTTGGAAAGAAGGGCTCTCAAAATAGCAACCTATTTTCAAAAAAAGGAAATAGGTAGAAACGATCGAGTAGCTCTACTATCCAAGAATAATGCCATCTTTTTCGAATTACAATTTGCTTGTGCAAAAAAGGGAGTAATTTTGGTTCCCCTTAACTGGCGCTTAACGGCTCCGGAGCTTTCTTTCATTTTAAAAGACTGTGACCCAAAACTTCTAATATTTGACTCTCCATTTAAGGGAACTGTCTCATCAATAAATAATAGCTCAAAAAATATGCGACTATTGGAATTTGATTCATCTGACTCCAATAATGAATTTTCATCGGTTTGGGAATACCTTGACCACGATGTAGAAGAGATTGATGCTTCTTTGGAAGACCTCATCACAATTATGTATACATCGGGAACAACCGGCAATCCAAAGGGTGCAAAGATAAATCATCTGATGAACCTATTCAATACTATTAATGTTTGTGGACCAGCAAGAATAACGAGCAGGACCTGTCAATTAGTTATTCTACCCTTATTTCATACTGGTGGCTTAAATATGTATGCTAACCCTGTTTTGCATCAGGGAGGAGAAATCGTGATAATGAGAGAGTTTGTTCCCTCAGAAGCGTTAGAAGTGATAAATGATCCCCAATTTGCGATAACCCATTTGTTTGGAGTTCCTGCCCCTCTTCAATTTATGACGCAAGATAAGAATTTTGATAATATTAATTTCAATAAACTGGAAGTTGTTGGTGTAGGTGGTGCGCCATGTGCTGAAATAATAATTAAGAATTGGCAAAGAAAAAATGTAGATGTCATTCAAGGTTGGGGAATGACTGAAACCTCTCCTACTGGAACGGTTCTTGCTGCTGAAGACTCCGTTAGAAAAATCGGCTCTGCTGGCAAGCCAGCTATGCATACATCCATTAAAATCGTAGACAAAAATATGTCTCCGGTACAACCAAATGATATTGGACAATTACTGATAAAGGGTCCCAACATTACTCCGGGGTATTGGAAAAATGAAGATGCTACCAATAACTCTTTCCAAGATGGTTGGCTCAGAAGTGGAGATTTAGCAAAACAAGATGAAGAGGGATTTATATATATTGTAGATCGTGAAAAAGATATGTATATATCAGGTGGAGAAAATGTATACCCAGCTGAAGTAGAAAATGTTCTTTATCAACTAGATGAAATTTCTGAATTGGCTGTTATTGGTATTCCTGACAAAAAGTGGGGGGAGACTGGAAAGGTATATGTTGCATTAAAAAGAGACAAAAAGTTATCGAAAGAAAAAATAATGGAGCATTGTATAAAAAATTTAGCAAAATTTAAGATACCCACAGAGATCAAATTTATGCCTGCATTACCTAGAAATGCGACAGGAAAGGTCTTGAAAAGAGCATTGAAGAAAGATCATCGATAATGTTCAAGGAATTCTTTAATAGCCTGATGATAAATAGTAATAATGGCTCTGATAACATTGATGAAACTGGAATGCTTTCGCTAACTGCAATATTTATAAGAATTGCCAGGCTCGATGGAGTTTTTGATAAAGAAGAACTTAAAGTCATAAGAGCTTTTTTAAAAAAAAGATATAGCTTAGTCGAACAAGACATAGATAACATAATCTCAGAGGCCTCTGAATTAGAGAGAGATCTAAATGATAATGTTCAGCTTACCAAAAAAATAAAGAATACTGTAGACTTTGAAAATAGGTTTGACTTACTACAAGATGCGTGGAGACTAATCATTGCAGATGGGAAACGCAGCTATCAAGAGGATTCTTTTATGAGGCTTTTTTGTGGGCTACTCGGGTTGTCCGACAAAGATAATGCTATTGCCAGAAAAAATATTTTAAATAAATGAGAGAAGGGACTAATTACAACGAGCATTCACTCGATACTATAAAAGCTCATGGTCTTACAAACGAAGAGTATTCGCAAATTAATATGCTCTTAAACCGTAATCCCAATATTACTGAACTAGGTATTTTTTCAGCAATGTGGAATGAGCACTGTTCATATAAATCCTCAAGAAAATGGCTTAGAGAACTCCCGTCGGTAGGTGATCAAGTTATTTGTGGCCCCGGTGAAAATGCAGGGGTAGTGGCTATTGATGAAAGCCTTGCATTGGCATTTAAAATGGAAAGTCATAATCACCCCAGTTACATTGAGCCTTTCAACGGAGCAGCAACAGGGGTTGGAGGAATCTTGAGAGACGTTTTTACTATGGGAGCAAGGCCTATTGTTCTTATGAACTCTTTGTCGTTGGGAACAGTTGACAAAATTGAAACCAAAGAAATTCTTCGTGGAGTTGTTCACGGTATCAGCCACTACGGTAATTCTTTTGGTGTGCCCAATATAGGTGGAGAGCTTAGGTTTAACACTACATACGATGGTAACTGCCTGGTGAATGCCTTTGCGGCGGGCATTGTAAACAGAAAAAAGATTTTTTATTCAAAAGCAACGGGCGTTGGTTCCCCGATAGTATATTTGGGTGCAAAAACTGGAAGAGACGGTGTTGGAGGGGCTAGTATGGCGTCAGAGATTTTTAATACGGATAATGAACGAAATAAAGCCAAAAGACCTACTGTCCAAATTGGAGATCCTTTTTTAGAAAAAAAGCTTATGGAGGCATGTTTTGAACTTATGAAGAGCGGATGTGTGATTGCAATACAAGATATGGGAGCAGCCGGATTAACGTGCTCTTCAATTGAAATGGGAGACAAAGGTAATCTCGGTATTTTTTTAAATTTAGATAACGTCCCGCTGCGCGAAGATGAAATGACTGCTTACGAAATTATGTTGTCTGAAAGCCAAGAAAGAATGCTTGCAGTGATAAGACCTGGGTATGAGAATCAAGCAAAGAAAATTTTCAGCAAATGGGACCTCGATTTTGCTGTTATTGGAAATACGATAAAAGAGGATAAGCTCTTAATTAATTTTCAAAACAAAATTGTTGCTGATTTACCTCTTAAGTGTTTAGCAGATCAAGCTCCTCAGTACGACAGAGCATGGAAAACTTGTGAACAGAAGAAATCTTGTCCAAAGATACCCGACATAACCATTCAAGAAGCAATTCAGGCACTACTGTCTTCTCCAAATCACTGTTCGAAACGGTGGGTATGGGAACAGTATGATCATATGATACTTAACAATACTCAAAAACGACCCGGTTTGGATGCTGGCGTCACAAAAATTAATGAAACAGATTATGGTTTGGCATTTTCTTGTGATAGCAATCCATTATTATGCTCCTTAAACCCCTTCGAAGGTGGGAAGCAAGCCGTTGCCGAATGTTACAGAAACATCATATCGTCAGGTGGAACTCCATTAGCTATTACAGACAATCTTAATTTTGGAAGTCCTGAAGATCCAGAAATAATGGGGCAATTTGTTAACTGTATTAAGGGGATTAAAGAGGCCTGTACTCAACTAAATTTCCCGGTAGTTTCAGGGAACG
>CABZEW010000055.1 GCA_902524845.1 uncultured Alphaproteobacteria bacterium | reverse complement strand
TAAACACAGCTTTTAACATATGCGATAGAACTGAGCCCAATGAGATTTTGATCTCTAATGGAGCTTGGATGTCGGTAAGAAGCGAAATAGATGTCAAATCGAAAGGTTTAATGAAGCTTAAGAGTGATAACGAGATAGAGGTTTTAGAACTTATTGGTATTAACAATTAAAGGAGAGAAATATGGCGGTATCAATGCAAGTAGCGTATCCCATAAGTGATGATACAAACTTTGACGGTGAATATTACGTCAAGAACCACTTGGCAATAATTAAAGAAAACTGGTCAGACCATATTCAGCAGATGATTGTGACCAAAGGTACATCAGGTGGCAAAGACGTTCCTTCTCCTTATTACGCTATCGCCACTGTGATATTTGAAAGCAACGACGAGATGCGGGCTGCAATGAAGAAAGGTGGGCCTGTATTCAAAGATATCGCCAACTATTACAATACAAGCCCAATAATGATGCTCGGAGAGGTTGTAGGTTGAAAGACAAACCGCAAACCGTCGCGTAAACAAAATACTTAGATGTTTATCTTATAGATACTCATTAATGCTCGGGCTTTAATTTCGCCTCGGCTAAAACCTATATCGGATAAGTCCCGTTCGGACATCTTCTCTAATTCTCGAATTGTTTTCAGATATTCTTTTCTTTTTTTTACTCTGTCGAGAGTGGCGAAGTATGCAAGTGTGAATACCTGGCCCAGTTTCTCGAAAAATGAGGTAGTTGCTATTGACGATTTTGTTATGGCCATGTTGCTCTCCTATATTGTTTAACATTGAACTAGTTTATACATTTTCATATAGATAGTTTAATATTCAACTACAAATGCCATTTTGGTGTACCTCCTATCTAAGAAACGCATAGCCATGCGCTAATAGGTTAAATTTTAATGCACAAGTAGCAGTTGTTAGTGATACGATGAATGAGATAATACAAAAGAGAGGTAGGAATGGAAAAAATTGCAGACTTAAAAGAAAAGGCTAAGATAGGCTGGGCTTCTTTTATCTCATTTGAAGCGTTGACCAGCACCGCAGCACCAAAACTTGTCGAGTTTGCGAGTGTAAACGAAGGAATGAAGTTACTGGATGTCGCATGTGGTACTGGAGTAGTAGCTTTAACCGCATCGAGAGTTGGCGCAGAAGTTGAAGGAGTTGATCTCACCCCGGAACTTATCAGCCGAGCTAACGAAAATTCAAAGATAATGGGTCTTAAGGCAAAGTTTGTAGAGGGTGACGCAGAGTTTCTACCCTATAAAGAAGATGAGTTTGATATCATTCTTAGTCAATATGGTCATATGTTTGCTCCAAGACCTGCAGTTGTAACTAATGAATTAGCAAGAGTGTTAAAACCTGGAGGAATATTGGCGTTTTCAACTTGGCCAAAGGAATTATTTATGGGTAAATTCTTTAAGCTAATAGAGGATTTTTCACCGCCAATGCCTGATGGAGTTGCATCACCTGTACTGTGGGGAGATATGACGATTATACAAGAGAGATTAGCAAATCAATTTGAAAAAATTGAATTTGGAAGAGATACCATGTACGCCCCTACAATGAGCCCTGCACATATGCTAAAACTTTTCGAGAAGAATGCTGGTCCACTAGCCAACTTGGTAAAAGCTTTAGGCGACGATTCAACTAAATTAACAGAGTTACGTAAGTCCGCTTTAGATTTGATAGCAAAGTTTTTTTCCAATAACTTTCTTAAGCAAGACTTTTTAATGACAAGGTGTATAAAAAAATCCTCTTAAAAGGTTCTTTTTGGAATAACGTTAGAACAGTCCAAAAATTAAGTAAGCTAAATTGAATTATCTTTTACGCATTCTTGGATCTAGGGCATCCCTAAGCCCGTCACCTAGATAACTTACGCTAAGAACGGTAAGTGAAATTAATAAACCAGGCCAGAAAACTCTCTCAGGATACTGTTGCAAATAGTCAACAGCGTCGTTTAAAAGACGTCCCCATGTGGGAAAATCTGGTGGAAATCCTAACCCCAAAAATGATAATGCACTTTCGGTGATAATACCATTGGCTATTGCTAGGGTCGCTGACACTAGGATTGCTGATAGAACGTTAGGTAATATGTGTCTTCTGACTACTAAGGAATTCGAAGATCCACTAGCAATAGCGGCTAAAACAAACTCTCTTTCCTTTAAAGCGAGGACATCAGCTCGAACAATTCTTGCTGTAGGCATCCAGCTGGTGATGCCTATTGCAAAAACTATCAAAATAAACATTCCTCTTTCTGGTCCATATGCAGAGCTGAGAGGTTCTCTGAAAAGTAGCATCATTACCAAAAGTAATGGAAGCAAAGGTAAAGACAAAAACAAGTCTGTAAGTCGCATTAAAGGGCCATCGAGCCTCTTATAAAAACCAGCGGTAACTCCAATAAATGTCCCTAGAAAAATAGTAAGAACCATAGCGCATAAACCAACGGCGATAGAAGTTCTTCCGCCTGCTAGCATTCGTGCAAGTGTGTCTCTTCCCAGTTGATCCGTGCCAAATGGATGAATAAAGCTAGGACCTTGATTTCTAGATCTAATGTCAATAGCATTTGCTTCAAACGGCCATAAAAAAGGTCCTAGTATCACGGCTATTATGATTGTCAAAAAAACTACACCACCGAATAGGGCTCCTTTATGCTTTTTAAATTGATCCCAAACATCTCTATAAAGTGATCCTATATTTTCTTTATTTTCTTGATCAATCATATCTAATCCTTGGGTCTAACAACCCATAAATAATGTCTGCAATCAGATTGAAGGAGACAATTAAAAAAGCAAACATAAAGGTTATCGTTTGGACAGTTGGAAGATCATTGGCATATATGGCTCCTATCAATTGGTGTCCAATACCGTTAACCTTGAAAACCTGCTCTGTTATCAAAGCGCCACCAAAAATATAGGGAACATTAATCGCAATAACCGTTACTACGGGTATCATTGAGTTTCTCAAGACATGAACGGTAAGTATTGTCCATTCCGTTAACCCTTTAGCTCTCGCTGTTCTAACGTAATCTTGGTTAAGATTATCTAATGAAGCCGAACGCATAAATCTATTTATTTGAGCAGTAGTTTGCAAAGCTAAAACCATTACGGGCATAATCATCTGCTTAATCTGGAACTTAAAGGTCTCCCAGTCTACTACAGAATGGGTTGTGTCATAGATTGAGGGTAGCCATCCTAGTTGTACTGAAAAAATCACAATCACAAAAACCCCACTAAAAAAGGGAGGGACGGAATAGCCAATCATGGACACGAAAGTTCCTACATTATCAAAGATTGAGTATTGCTTGTATGCCGAGTACAGTCCAATCGGAAGAGCAATCAAAATTCCAACTACATAGGACATACCTACAACCCATAACGTTTGGGGAAGACGTTGAACAACAATATCCATTACTGGGCTCCTAGTTTGCCAACTGATAATTCTCTGTTTGCCTTCGGAAAAAGTCGTGTTGAAGAGATAGTCAATGAATACTTGAGGTTCTATCCAGAAAAATTGAATAAGCCATTTTAAAAATTGTACGTGAATAGGTTGACCAAGCCCCAACGCTTCACGCATTTTCTGTTTAACTTCAGGAGGAACTGTCAGAGGCACTTGAGCCATTGGATCATTTGGAGCGAGATTTAATAATAAAAAGACCACTAAGCTTATTACAACAAGCGTTGGAATGGCTATAAGTAGCCTTCTAAGGATAAACGTGATCATGTTTTGATTAAATCATAAATGAGTGTCAAAGAGGCATGACTTTTCATGCCTCTTTGAATTTAAGGTTACTTTATTCTGTGCCAGTCTGCAACGTTCCAAAGCTCAGAGTCCCAAGTATTTAAAACAACGCCACCTAGTGATTTGGCATGAGCAGAAACTCTTCCTCTATGCACTAAAGGTACTATTGTATAGCTGTCCTTGGTAAGCATGTTGTTCAGTTGAATACCGATCTCCCCCCGCTTTTTGAGATCACCAGTAGCCGATAGTTTATCCAAAAGCGCGTCATAGGCTGGGTCACAATATCTATTAATATTTGCGCCTTGCCATTGACTTTCTGGCTTAGGTTCGTTTCCACATCTATAAGCTGACAGATAAGCTTGTGGGTCGGTGCCATCAAATGTATTCGCGTACATTTCAACATCAGCATAGAACTTCTGATACGTATCTGGAGATCCGGGATCACCACCAAAGAAAACTGACGCATTCAAATTTCTTAGTTCAGTCTCAACACCGATTTGTTGCCACCACTCTTTTATTAGCGCCTGGAAGTCTTGTCTAACAGCATTAGTAGATGTTTGATAAAGTATAGATAATTTTACACCATCCTTGGCTCTTATACCATCGGAACCTTTCTTCCATCCTGAGTTCTCTAATAATTCATTGGCCCCGGCTATGTCTTGCTTAAGACAATGAGTATTTTTAGCAGCATAAAGGTCTGGAGCCGGTACTAGGTCACAAGTTACGTCACCTGCTTTTCCATAACCGATCTCTACTAGCAAAGGTCTATCAATTGCCATAGATAAAGCTTTTCTCACATTTATATCTGATAGAAAAGGATGTGGCGCCTTTCGCGTTGATCTTGTGTCGGCATCAAGCGAAGAGGATGGGTTAGTCATATTCATCTCCAATCTCTCTACCAGTGGTCCAAAACCGGCTATAGCAACACCATTACCAGCTTTTTCCATATTTGCAATAACCTCTGGTGCTAATTGCAGGTTCCAAGCATAATCGAATTCGCCGGTTTCAAGCACTGATCTACCAGCGGCTGTCGCGTCTCCACCACCTTTAAAAGTCACTGTTGCAAATGCTGGTTTGCTGGGATCTCTGTAGTTGTCGTTAGCCTTCATTTGAATAACGTCGTTTGGCTTGAATTCCGTTACAACAAAAGGGCCTGTACCTATTGGGCCAAAGTTTTCTGCGGTACAGTTTGGAGCTTTAGCTCCCATACAATTAGCAAACTGCTTTTTTTGTAGAATTGGTGTCTGACCACCAACGAATGGCCCGTATGGATTTGGCTTTGGGGCAGAGAAGCTTACTACAATTGTATTGGTGTCTGGTGTTGCAATGCCGGTTACACCATCGAATTTTTCTAGCTGTGCACAACCACCGTCCGGATCCATACAATATTCACCAGTGAATTTAACGTCAGCGGATGTTACAGCCGATCCATCTGACCATTTAAGGCCACTTTTCAATTTCCAGGTAATTGACTTAAGGTCTGCACTAACTCCACCATTTGAAACTGTAGGTATTTCTTCTGCTAAGAACGGAACGAGTGCTCCTGTTTCATTATACCTAGCCAAGGGTTCAATTATCATCGAAGATGATTCGATATCTTTAGTACCACCTGACAGGTAAGGATTTAAGATAGAAGGCGCCTGCCAATAGATGATGCTAACATTTCCATCTGAGCCCCTTTCTGCAAAACTAGTAGTGGCTATAAAAGCCGCAACTAATCCCACGAATAAAGATTTTATATGCATTTTATTTCTCCCAAGTTAAGGGTTGAATTTAGAAAAAGTCTAGAAAACTGATTCCACAACCCGTTATAAGCAGTGACTGAGTATGCAATATCGTTTTCTCATTGTAAATCATGTAATTCAAGATGTAAGATGAAACGTAAATTTGATATGAGTCGGATGTAGGATAAATATGCTAGATGAAGAAAAACCCCTTGCATCGTTTGAAAACTTGCGTGTTGAGTTTGATACTAAGGATGGAAAAGTTGTTGCGGTTGAGGATGTGTCGTTTGAGATAAAACCAAAGCAGACTGTATGCTTGGTAGGTGAATCGGGCTCAGGAAAATCCGTTTCATCTCTTTCTATGATGCGTTTAGTGGAATTTGGTGGGGGAAAGTTATCTGGTGGAAAACTTTACTTCACGAATAGTGAAGGAAGAAAAATAGATCTTTCAAACTCAAGTCAAAGACATATGCGAAATATCCGGGGCAATGAAATAGGAATGATATTTCAAGAACCAATGACAGCACTTAATCCCGTCTTTACCATCGACAGACAGTTAACGGAGGGATTAATTGTTCATAAAAACATATCAAAAAGAAAAGCTAGAGCTGAAGCATTAGAGCTTCTTCGTTTAGTACGCATTCCTGAGCCTGAAATGAGAATGAATCAATACCCTCATGAGTTATCCGGAGGAATGAGACAAAGAGTAGTTATCGCAATGGCTCTTGCATGTAAACCTCGTTTACTAATTGCAGATGAGCCAACCACAGCCCTCGATGTCACCATTCAGGCGGAGATACTT
>CABZEW010000054.1 GCA_902524845.1 uncultured Alphaproteobacteria bacterium | reverse complement strand
TTAGGTTTTGGCCAGAAACATCGACATGACTTCGAATTGCTAAGGTCCCCCTAGCTATCGCCCACTTACAAAATCTTAAGGCTCGATCTTTTATAGCATCAGCAGTAAGGGTTGGTTTCAATTCTCCCCATAATTTTATTCCTTCAAGGAGCGTACCACTCTCATTCACACGTGGGAGCCCATAACTTAGTGTTGCATCCATATGAAAATGGCTATCAACAAAAGGAGAAGTAACAAAATGAAAATTCGCGTCTATGGTGGGAATGTTATCTACGCTAATTTTTGATGCTATATCTTTAATAATCCCTCCTTTGATTAAAATATCTTGTGGGTCTTTTTTTTGTAATAAAAAGCAGTTTTTTACCAATAAATCAGTCATGCAATTCCTATCTTTTTCAATGTCTTTCACCACGTCGGAACGGGATCAGCAATGCCTTTGGATATTTTGTTCTTTTGGCTGCAATTACCATTGCAAAGATGCTCAACAAAAAAGGAAGCATGAGAAAAAATTGATAAGGGATAACTGCTCCAGCCAATTGTTGAGCTCTAACTTGATATGCATCTAGTCCGGCAAAAAGAAGTGCTCCTATTAGAGCCCGTTCTGGCTTCCAAGAAGCAAATATAACTAGTGCAATAGCGATCCAACCTCTTCCATTTATCATTCCAAAATAAAATGCATCGAATGCAGACAATGTTAAGTAAGCTCCTCCAACAGCCATGAAGGCGCTTCCAAGCACGACTGCAATCGTCCTCACTAAAAACACATCAATACCTTGTGCCTCTAGTGCCATGGGATTTTCACCAGCCATTTTTATTGAAAGACCAAGCGGCGTGGAGTTCATTAGCCAAAATGCAAATACTACAGCTAAGATTGCTATATAAGTAAAGGGTGTGTGCTGAAAAAATGCTGGGCCGAAAAATGGTAGATCTGATAAAAAAGGGATATCAAAGGGTTGGAATGGTTTAATCTTCGGAGGCGTTGTGGACGCTGGCAAAATAAGCTTGAAGCAAAAAAAGCCCAGTGAGGATGCCAACATGGTTATTCCAATGCCAGTAACATGCTGTGATGCCCCCAAATACACGGTAAAAACAGCATGTAGAAGGCCAAAAATACCGCCAATAATCAGAGCGGCCAATATGCCCGTGTATAGGTCTGCTCCAAGAAAAACTGTCATCCATCCAACCATTGCTCCGATTGACATTATTCCTTCTATGCCTAGGTTCAAAACTCCCGCTCGTTCACATAATACTTCTCCAAGTGTGGCAAGAATTAAGGGACAGGCTATTCTGATAGTTGCAGCCCAAAATCCGGCAGTAAAAATAATCTCAATAAAATCAATCATCCTTTTTAGTACCAAAAAACAAAATTTTATAATGCACGAATATAAGACTCAAAAGTACACATAGTACAGTTAACGCAACTATAACATCAGCTAAATATGTGGGTACGTTCATCGCTCTACTCATCGAGTCAGCACCAACATAAATTGACGCTAAAAAGATTCCCGAAAATATCACCCCGATAGGATTGAGATTTGCAAGCATTGCTACAGCTATTCCTGCGTACCCAAACCCAGGAGATAGATCCAAAGTAAGGTAACCTTTCAAGCCAGCGGTTTCCGTTACCCCTGCCATTCCAGCCATTCCACCGCTGAGAATTGCTACGACTAATACAGTTTTAAAAATAGGTATACCCGCATGCGAAGCTGCTGCAGAATTCAATCCAACTGATTTTATTCGATACCCGATCACAGTTTTCTTTAATACAAACCAAATAGAAAAAGCTAAAAAGATAGAAATAATAAAGCCAAGATGAAGTCTGGTTTTAGAAAGAACCTGAGGCAACACACCTTCGTCAATTACTGATTTTCCTTGAGGCCAACCCAATGACATGGGGTCTTTCCAAGGTCCTTCTAATAAGTAGCTTACCAACAACACTACTACAAAGTTTAATAGTAGTGTAGTGACAACCTCATCAACCTTATAATAAAGTTTCAAAAGTACTAAAGGTAAAAGGAGTAAGCCTCCAGCAAGCGCCCCCATAATAAACAAAAAGGGGATCATAAGTGTACTTGGTAAGACAACTAATCCAGTACCAAAAAAAGTTGTCGCCAATGCCCCGAAATATAATTGGCCTTCTGCTCCTATATTCCAAAATTTTGCTCTAAACGCTATTGAAGCAGCAAGGCCTGTCAAAATTATTGGAGTTGCTCGGGCTAGTGTCTCCGCGACTGAATTTTTTGACCCAAAGGCTCCAATAATTAAGTGATAATAAGAATTAAATGGATTTGCTCCTGCGAGAATAATTAAAATGCCAGCTAATATTATTGCGACTATTATGGCTATAAAAGGAGAGACTATAATTAACCAGTAGGGGCTTTTAGCCCTTTCTTCTAGTCTAAATTTTAGCATTAGAAACCATCACCTGCCATTTGAAGTCCAATAGTAAGTTTATTTGTAGTAGTAGTTTCTATCGGATCAGATAACATACCTTTGTACATAACCGTAATATCGTCGGATAAAGAGAGTAATTCATCTAGATCCTCTGATATTAAAATGATAGCTGATCCATTCTGTTGGGCTTCGAGAAGTAATTTCTGTATGGAAGCTATTGCTCCTTCATCTAGGCCACGGGTTGGTTGACAAGCGATTATTATTTTAGGCTTCCTCATAAGCCAACGCCCCAAAAGAAGCTTTTGTACATTTCCACCGGAAAGCAATCTGCTTCGCTGTCTTATTGACTGCATTCGCACGTCATATGCTGCACACAGATCTTTACTTCTATCAAACGATGTCCTTTTATTTATAATTCCAAGCCGATTTCTAAAACATAAGTTATCCATTTCAGTCATTATGGCATTTTCCCATATTTCCATATCTCCTACTATTCCATCACTATTCCGATCTTCAGGTATGTAGGCAACGCCTAAATTCATAAATGATTTTGGTGATATATAAACACTTCCGGCCTCATTAATGACTATCTTTCCCTGAGTTGGCTTTAAATGTCCTGAAAGGATTTTTGCTAATGTGGTTTGGCCATTTCCAGCAACACCGGCAATGCCTAGTATTTGACCACCATATAAATTGAGGTTGACTGCATTTAAGCTCGGGACATCTGTTTCGCTGTAAGAAACATCTAGTAGGCTTAGGACCCGGGATTTCCTTGGTATTTTTGTTTTTTTTGGATAATCTATTTTTTTTCCAACTATCATTTCCGCAATCTTTTCTCTGACCGCAGAATTGGTATCGGTTTCACCAACAGAGGAGCCGTTTCGTAGTACTATTATTCTATCGCTGACCGCAAGTATTTCATTTAGTTTATGTGAAATTAAAATTACCGATAAACCGGACTTAATCATATTACGAATAGTTGCGAACAAAGCGTCTGTTTCTTGAGGGGTTAGGGCTGCGGTAGGTTCATCTAAAATTAGCAGTTTACAGTCTAAAAAAAGAGTTTTCAAAATCTCTATTCTCTGTTTTTCACTAACAGATAAGTTTGCAACCAGCTCATCGGGATCAATTAGCAACCCAAACTTCTTCGACAACTCTAAGATCTTTATTCTAGCTTGTCTTTTTGGCAAAGACAGAGAGAAAATCGATCGACTGCCTATAATGATGTTTTCTAAAACAGTCAAATTTTCAGCTAGAGTAAAGTGCTGATGAACCATTCCAATGCCAAGCTTTATAGCATTATTAGTATTACCAAATTCTATCGCCTTTCCTTCAAATTGCACACTACCTGCGTCTGGTGTGTAATGGCCAAAAAGAATGTTCATTAAGGTGGTTTTACCAGCCCCATTTTCACCTAAAACTGCCAACACCTCACCCTTTTTTACTTCAAAGCTAATGTCGTTATTGGCATAGAAGTTACCAAATTTTTTCGTGATTTTTTCTACTTTTAGAAGTCTGGTCATTGTCTTAATACCACTCCCACTCAATTGAACGGGAGTAGTGATTAATTTAGAACGTAGACTTTGGTTCGGCGTCGTTTATTTCAACAGTAAACTTACCCTTTTTTATGTTATCTGCAAGGGTCGCAACCTGGTCTTTTACGGCAGAAGGTATCTTACTTTCGAATTCATAATATGGTGCTAGAGATGCACCTCCTTTTGCCATCATTGTCCAATCATGATACTCTTCAGAAGAAAAGTTACCTGACTTTACCTTGGCTAAGGCATGATCTATGGCGCCTTCCATATGCCATAGTGCGGAGGTAACAACGACGTCTGTGCCGTTCTCTTCTTTGTTCATGTCGTTTACATTACCGAACGCTAGAATGCCTTTTTCTCTACACGCGTCGACTACACCTGCTCTTTCGGCGTATAGAATATCGCAGCCAGCCTCAATTTGTGCAAACGCTGCTTCTTTTGCTTTTGGTGGGTCGTACCATGATCCAATAAAGGTCACTTTAAATTTTATATCTGGCTTAACAGATTTTGCTCCATTCATAAAAGCATGAAATAGTCTGTTCACCTCTCCGATAGCATATCCGCCCACCATACCTATTTTTTTAGCACTCGTCATATGGCCTGCAACAATTCCCATCAGATAGCAAGGTTCATGTATATAATTATCAAAAACCGAGAAATTATTTCCATGTGGCTTAAAGGGATCACCCATTAAAAAGGCAATTTCTGGATAATCATCAGCTACCTTTCTAGCTTCTTTACTAATACCAAACGCCTCTCCAACAATCATATTTACGCCGCTGTCACAATATTCACGCATTACCCTCACGTAGTCGGTATTAGCCGTGCTTTCTGAGTATACATAATCAATCTCGCCTCGCTTTGCCGCAGCATCTAGAGCAAGGTGCAATCGAGCTACCCATTTCTGCTGTGTAGGAACTGTGTAAATTCCAGCGACCTTTAGTTTGCCACTTGCCATTACTGGTAAAGAGCCCATTGCGGTAAGCAAAGCTGCACTGCCAATCGCGAACTCACGTCTGTTTAAAATCAATTTAGGCATGATTCTCTCCTGAACTAGTTTTGTTATGTAAAAATTTTACTACACCTAGACCAGATTCTACTAATTAAATGTCAAAGTTAACGTAAGATCATATTATTATGCCGATCTAGAACGTTACATTAATGAGCTTTTAAAAGCTATCCCGATAACTTAGGCGTATCCTGCTGTACCAAAGCCAAAAGCCAATCAATCTGTTCCTCTTGATGTATATTCCAAGTCGTAGGTGCTAAGGATACTTTTTGAGCTCTACACCTAAATACAAAAGCTTTGAAGGAGCTGACAATTTTTTTGGAAGTTACCGCAGCTTTCTCTCCCTTGAATTGGTTAAAAAACACATTGAAGCGTCTTGAGCTGCCGTTCTCTTTAAATTTTATTTTGTTAAAAACAAATGATTTAACAAATCTAGGAGTGAATTCATCAATCCCTATATCATTCAATTCTGCAATTATATCATTGGCACTGTCATTTAAAAAATCTTTGCTAACTTCTTCATAATGTTTCGACAGGCCATCGCTGTATTTCTGCGCATTAGCTAAAATTGAGGTGCTACCGGTGAGTGCATCTCCTACAATTACTCCAATCGCTACTCCTAATATCCACTCTGGACAGTAGTTTGACATAACTTAAAAACCTTATTTTATTAAAATAGAGGAAATTAGAAGTTAACACTGTAACAATAAAAATCAATTCAATATTAAAAGTACGTTAGGTCAATTCAGCATATTAAAATCTCGGAAAATAAAAACTTTGAGAATTCTGGAGCAAACTATTATCCCGAAGGACTTGTTGATTGAAAATCCAAAAGATATTAGAATTGAGCTATAGCTGAATTACTACACATCCATTATTGAAACTTTTTGCATCATGACCTCACCAACCCAATCTAAATCTTGAACCTGGTCAACTTGCCAGCCAGGAGGAGGGAGAGCTTTTGATCCCGATCTCATAGAAAATAAAAAGGCTCTAAAGTTTGTAACAATATATTTTTCTGTACCCGTTGGAGTCCTTTCCCCTTTAAATTCAGATGAAAATATTCCTGATAACTTTCTCGCTGATCCATCATCTTTAGTCTTTATTTTTTTATGAATATATCCTCGAATTATCTCTTCCGCCGCGCTGCCAGCGTCAACCTCAACAAGAGATGCAAGCATTTTTTCTGCACAGCCTTGTATGAAGTCGGGGGATATTTCTGAGTAGTGTTCATCTATAGTAGCCGAGTACTTTTTAACAATTGTATTGATGGGTGCGGTGTAAATTAGGGTCTCTCTAGCAGAATTTGCACAAAATATACAGAGTATCCAACCGGGACAGTGTAGAGCCATTTTTGATCAAAT
>CABZEW010000053.1 GCA_902524845.1 uncultured Alphaproteobacteria bacterium | reverse complement strand
TTATACATTTAAAAACTGAAATGGAAAAGCGATTGATACTGTAGCATCTATTCATGAGCTCATAAAACTCGAGTAGAAAGAATATCAAAAAAACACAACTCAAAACAAAGCAGAGAAAGGCCATAAAATACCTTAAATAAGGAAATAAGAAAGACATTATCTAAAAATCAAAAATTGTAGCTTCTTTAGCAAGTTTTAAAAAAACCTCTTCGATTTCTTTTTCAGACAAACTTTTAACTATCCCATTAGAAACCTCCTCTCGGCTCCACATCCACGTTTTAACGGGATCGTCCTTCATGGCCCATGCAGGGAATAGCCTTTTTTCAACAGGTTGGTTGATAAGGTGATGGACATTAATATGGCGATCATCATTTTGTATTGCCTCAAAAGTATTCTTTACTTGCTGTTCAGGACCTTCTAGAAGCTGTAGAAAAATATCTGAACGACAAATTAAAGCACCAGTGATATCGTTTTTCCTATTATTTGCCCTTGAGGCAACGAGTATTGCCGATAGAATTTCTAAACTATACCCGAAGGGCTGAGAGCAATAAGCAAGTTGCATAAGTTTCATTAGAGCTTCCCCGTCAATTTATAAACCCAGTATCCTATTGTTTCATGTATATAAATGCGCCAAAAATTTAGACTTTTTTGCATGTTTCCTGGTCCCCAGTATATCGAGTTTTTTGTTTTAAAATCAACAGGTATCGGATCGAAACTTATTTCGGAGCTTTGCGCGTTAAACGTCGCCAAGGCTCTTTTCATATGACTTGCTGAGGTTACAATTCCCCATTTTTTAATTTGTAGGTCATTAATAATCTCTTTAGTCTGAAGGGCATTTTCAAAAGTATTTCGCGAACGTCTTTCAAAGAGAATATTCGTGTGATTCATGTTTAGGGCCTCAATTAATCCTTCAATTATTTCAGCCTCTGAAAGCCCTCCCTGGAATATATTTCCAGAAAAACCAGTGAAAACAATGGTGCTATTAGGTTTTTTTCTAACAAATTCCAACGCTTTAAATATTCTCTCTGAGCTTTCCCCTAACGAATAATCATTTCTGTCTTTCGCTACCTTTCCAGAACCGGTACCGCCCCCGAGTACAATTATCCCGTTTAACTTTAGAAAGGCGTCGTCTTGATAGACAAACGGATCCTCAAGGTTCTTTAAAAGGAACTCAGGTATAGGTTTGTATAAAAGGATGAACCAAAAGAGGATAAACCAAAGAGTACGCCTAAAGCTACCTTTCCTTACTCTAAAAATAATAAATAAGAACAGGAGAAAAGAAATTATAAGGATATTAAGAGGATCTAAAAAAAAATTGAATATTTTTGAAAAAATAAAAAACAAACAGCTAGCTCTTTACAAAATATTTGTAAGAAAGTTCTTCGAAATACTCAAAAGCTTTGAGGATCTGATGACTGTAGCAAGGCAAAATCTGAGTTAGAAAAACACCAGCCAAGTCGTTTTTGTGATCTATCCAGAAGTAGGTATTTAGAATACCAGCCCAGCTACCACTTCCTTCCGAGCGCTTTTGGGCAAGTGGTTGATTATTTATAAGAAGACCATAGCCCCATGATTTTTTTACATTCGGATGCATGTCATAATTCAGCACTAGATTTTGATTATAACTTTTAAATGGTGGAATATCGAAATTACCTATTTGGTTTTTAAACATTTGTGAAACTATGGGGCTCTTTATCCCAGACTTCATACTTTTCAACAAAAATTGAAGGATCTTCAAATAATCACTTAAGGTAGAAGTTATCCCTCCCCCACCATAGTGGAAGGGGTTTAACCCAAGCGTCATCTTACTACTAATGTCGGAGTAAGCACCGTCCGACCCTCGAAAAAATACTGGTTGAAGGGTTTCAATTTTAGACTGGCTGGGATTAAAAGAGGTATGCGTCAATTCGAGAGGATAACATAAATACTTTCTAAGATTTTCATCAAGACTAGCCCCACTTATGGCTTCTATAGCTATGCCCAGCCAGCCATAGGAAATGCCGTAACCCCATCGACTACCAGGCTTAAATACTAACGGTGCTTTCAGAAAAGCATCATCACCATTTTTCATGGGAGGAATTTCCTTTTTTGATATTAACTCTGAAACTATTGGTTCATGGTGTTCATATGCATGACCAGATGTACAGCTTAATAAATGATGAAAAGAAATAGGCACATCATTTTTTCGATATTTAATTACATCTCTTTCCATATATGCGATCGGTAAATTATCAATTTCAGGAACGTAATTACCTACACTTTCCTGTAGATCAATTGCGTTATCTTCGAGTACCGCCAAAGTAAGATAAGCCGTTAAAGGCTTTGTCATAGATGCCATTCGAAATAATTTGTTTTTATTTTGAGACAAACTTGGAAAATCTGAATGCCTGAAAATACCTTCTAAAGAAATGGCACCACTACGTGTTAAGCCATAGTCAACAAAGGGAATCTTCGAATTTGAAAGCGCTTCACCTATCTCTTTCTCAAAGCTATCCATACCATTAGGAGGATTTTAATTTATTTGAAATATCAACGGTTCTCTGCATTTGTCTAAGAACAGGCTTTTCTATCAACTTTCCGTCGACCATCACTAGACCAGTATTTGCCTCTTCAAAAACGCTTAGTATTCTTTCAGCTTTTTTAACCTCTTCATCGTTAGGCGAGAATATATCATTAATTATTGGAACTTGTTTTGGGTTGATCGAACCTTTACCTGTGAAACCTAAGTTTCGTGCTTGCTCGCAGTAGAGTTTAAGGCCTTCAGCATCGTTAAGGTCCAAATAAGGGCCATCTATCGCATCAAGGCCTTCTTTTGCAGCAGCGTGCACTACTCTTGAACGAGCATACAATAGGTCTTCCCAAGTTAATTTGCATCGAAGCTCCGCTGCCATATCAATCAAGCCAAAAAATAAAGTTTTTATTCTTTTACTTGCAGCGGCAATTTTGAAGACATTCTCTAGTCCTTTATTCGTTTCAATAATTGGATGCAGATCACAGTCCTTATTTGCTTCTGATAATAAATCATCCACTATAATAATTTCTTCAGCATCCATCACTTTTGGAAGCATTAACGCCGGAGGAGGGGTATCACTTTTCAAAACGCTTTGTAAGTCTTCTAATCCAAATTGGGTACGAATACTGTTTACTCGCAGAATACGCTCAACGTTATCAAACCCTTTATCATCCTTAAAAAGATTTAAGGCATGCTTTCTAGCCTCGGCTTTATCATGAGGGGCTATGCCATCCTCTAATTCTACGCACACCATGTCAACACCACAGGCAAGTGCTTTTGGGAACATTTCGGGTTTTAATCCAGGTGTAAAAATGAAACTTCGTCGCGCTCTAATGCTCAAAGTTAATCTCCCTTTGTGTATAGATTCTTTAGTTTTGGATCAGAATCTAGAGCTCTATCGGACCATTTTTCAAATACGCGCTTGATTTTCCCGGCAGGAAGATTTAGCTGAGCCATAGGGATCCCACCATTTACAACCTCTCCATAATATTTAATCAAAGTACCATTAAATTGAAAATATGCCATACCCGGGACGGCTACTTTCAAGCCCTCAGAACCAGTCAGAGTAGAAGTGAATGAGAACCGGTACCTAGCGTATCCTTTACTATCATTGCTTATTACATCATACATTTCCCAGGAAAAATTTTTCGCGTCCCTATGGAAGTGCGTTGGTAGCATATTAGTAATGTTTTCTCTTCCTTTGAATTCACCATATATATAATCGTCATAAATCCCGTCAACAGTAAACAACGAGGCTAATTTTTCGCCATCATTATTTTCAACCGCAGTCGTAAAAGTTTTTGTAATTTCACTAAATTCCAATGCTTAGCCCTCCACAACAGATATTAACAAGCCAAGCCAAATACTAATAGGAAAAAATTATGTTTATGTTGTATGGTAACATAAGTTTTATTTTTGAATTATTAAATAGGGGGACAATAATGAGATTTGAAACAATTTCTTTCGAGATTAAAGATCGAGTTGGAACACTTACAATGAATAGGCCTGATGAAGCTAATGCACTGAATGCGCAGATGGCTAGAGAGTTATTTGAGGTATCCGTTTTATGTTCCAGAGATAAGTCCTTAGGTGCTGTTATAGTTACTGCAAACGGGAAGATGTTTAATGCCGGTGGTGATCTAAAGGAGTTCGACAATCCACCAGGAGGTAGACAGGACGAACATCTTAGTCGTGTGGCTTCAGATCTTCATAATGCAATCATCCGTTTTCAATATATGGACGCGCCCGTTATTATGGCTGTTAATGGAACTGCTGCAGGGGGAGGATTTTCTATTGCTCTTTCAGGAGACTACATTTTAGCATCGGATAAAGCTAAGTTTATTTCGGCTTACACCGCGTCAGGTTTAACCCCAGATGGGTCATCAACGTACTTTTTGGCGAAGCATGTTGGATTACTGAGAGCGAAAGAACTTTTCTTAACAAATAAAATGTTGTCTGCGGAAGAAGCAAAGCAATGGGGATTTGTTAATGAAGTAGTTGTACATGCTAGCTTAACCACGAGGGCAAAAGAGTTAGCAAGTCAAATTGCTTCCGGTCCGACAAAGGCATATGGGGGTGTGAAGAGAATGCTCCTATCATCTTTTTCATCTCCCATTGAGTCACAACTTGATAATGAAACACGGCACATTGTCGGTACTATGGACACTCATGACGGTCCTCACGGACTGAATGCATTTTTGAATAAGGAAAACCCAAGATTCACTGGCAGTTAACTTTTTAACCCGTTAATTTTGCTTCGGCTCTTGTAACAAGATAAATACCGCCTGTAACTAAAAGGCCTGCGATGAATAATGCGTTTGACAGTTGCTCCGATAGAAGCAACCATCCGAAAAATATCCCCATAACTGGGGTTAAGAAAGAAAAGCTTGCTACTGTAGTTGCGGAATAGCGTTTGAAAAGCCAGACCCAGAATATAAAGCCTATAGAAGCGAATAAGACTTGGAATAAGAAACCTGCATAATGTATTACGGTAAGATCCCTTATGAAATTTCCGTAGAACATAGAGAGAATAATTAACATCGGGGCTGATACTAAGAACGCATAAAACATAAGAGTATCTGGTAATTGCGTATTAACTCTGGAATTCTTTGAATAAAAAGCAAAGTAGGCCCAGCCAATTGAGCCCAAAAGAGCGCAGACATCACCGATTATAGAAGCTTTTAGCCCACCCTCTGTAGTTGATGAGCTTACTGAAATAATTACTCCGATAATGGCTGCAAAAAGGCCGGCGGTTTTCCCAATGGATAATTTATCATTTTTCAGTAAAAAATGGTTCATAAGTGCCAACCAAATGGGCATGGTGTAGAACATAATTGTTACTCTGATAACAGATGTCAGATCCAGTGCTACATACAGAAACATGAATTCAGCCCCAAAAATCAAACCATAGAATATGATGGATGGCAGAAGGTTTTTCTCGACTTTAATTTTCTTTTCCGTCAAGTAAAGCCATATTAATATAAGAAAAGCTGCAAATAAAGACCTTAGACCAGCACAGAAAACTGGCTGCAAGCCGTCATTCACAACTTTCATTACAACTTGATTATACCCAGAAATAAATGAGAAAAAGCAAAGGCCAGTTATGCCAAATGTGTCAAGATTTCGTGACTCAATTTTCAATATACTAAACGAAAACTAATAACCATTAAGCCACTATATAAAAGTTTTGACACATTACCTATAACAAAATATGACTTATGTGTGTTATTGCGAATGATTTTTTAACACCAGTTTATTATGAATTACAGGAAACATTTTGAACGCAACCTCACAATATTACCCAGATAGTTTTTATTCATTAACGCGACTAATTATAACTCTCTTTATCGCTATAGTTGGAAATGCTGGAATGTGGGCAATAGTAGTCATTATGCCTAACCTAGGAGATGAATTTCAGGTGACAAGGTCTGTTTTATCTATCCCCTATACTTTAACAATGCTTGGCTTTGCTTTAGGAAATGTTTTTTTAGGCCGGATAGTTGATCGCTTTGGTATAACAAAGGCAATAATTCTGGCATCGGTATTAAACGCATTTGGTTATGTTAGCGCTTCAATCTTTGATTCATTTTTCGCTTTGGCATTTTTTCATCTTTTTATAGGGTTAGGAACAGCAGTAAGCTTCGGCCCATTGTTAGCAGATATCTCACTTTGGTTTAAAAAATATCGAGGTATCGCTGTCGCGATCACAGCTAGTGGAAACTATATTTCTGGTGCTATCTTTCCTATTTTGCTTGGAGGTTTAATCAGTGATCATGGCTGGCGGATATCTTATTTTTTACTCGCTTTATCCTGCATATTAATAATTCTACCGGCATCATTTTTTTTGCGGCGAAGCTTAGATAAAGAATTTAGTGACGAGCAAGAAAGACAAGCGAGCGTAATGTCGACTTCCTCCCGTTTTAAACCTCTGACACTCCAGATAATTCTTAGCATTGCAGGGATTTGCTGTTGTGTTGCAATGTCAATGCCACAAATTCACCTCGTTACTATGTGTGTCGATCTTGGCTATGGGTCACAAGTTGGAGCAGAAATGTTGTCTTTAATGCTACTAGGCGGCGTAATTTCACGACTTATATCGGGGGTTTTGGTTGATTTCATTGGTGGTGTAAAAACTTTATTGCTCGGATCTTCGCTCCAATTAATAGGGTTGATTTTATATTACCCGACAACTGAGATGAATTCTCTCTATATAGTAAGTTTAATATTCGGTCTATCCCAGGGGGGTATAGTTCCTAGCTATGCGATTATTGTCAGGGAATATATGCCACCACAAGAGGCAGGAGCACGTGTCGGAATAGTAATAATGGCAACGGTCATCGGTATGGCCTTCGGGGGTTGGATTTCTGGAGTGATTTTTGACGCAACTAACTCCTACCAACTTGCCATTTTGAATGGCATAATGTGGAATTTTATAAACATTGTTATAGTGGGCTCGTTGCTATTTTTTGGGTCAGCAAACTTACTAGAGGAAAAGGCAGCTTAACAGTATTTTTCAGGTCCAAACCATTGACCAGTTGAATAACGATCTCCATGAGCCCAACCAACAGGCAGTATCTCTTCCATATCACTCATGTTACTGTCTGTTAATTTTATTGAACAACCATCTATCATTTCCTGCAAATGAGATACTGATCTTGTTCCAGGTATAGGGA
>CABZEW010000052.1 GCA_902524845.1 uncultured Alphaproteobacteria bacterium | reverse complement strand
CGCGATCGCCTTTTTGCACTCCAAGCTCTTTTAACTTGATGACAAGTGAATTTGTCTTTGATGCTAACTCATCCCACGTCAATACCCCTTCACCTATTGTCTCAGAATGAAACGAAACAGCAGTTTTATCGGTCTTCTGTCCCAAATTTTTAAAAATTTCGTGTACGATATTTACATTTGCACCTTTAAACCACGAGGCACCAGGCATCTTTTCTTCATCAAGAACTTTCGAAAATGGAGTGCTGGACGTTAATCCAAAGTAATCCCAAATGCTTTTCCAAAATGCCTCTAAGTCATTCACACTCCATTGCCAAAGTTCATAGTAATCTGCAAACTTATGACCACGTTCATCTTTCAACCACTTCATAAAAAGTGTCATACTTGATGAGTTTTTTTGTTCAGTAGAAGGTTGCCATATTATTTTCCGTGAGCTCATTTAGTTACCAAATCTAAAATCACTTTTTGAAAAATATTTTTTCCTTTAACATTTAATTGCTGAGAAAGGTAGCCTGCCCTACAGCTCATGAAATTTCGAAATTATAGCCCACATTCAGATGATATCAAATTGACTGTTTTCACCAAGAACTTTTTTAGACGTTCGTCCATTGATAATAATTAATGCATTAAGGAACAGTTTCCTTGAATGCATGCTATATGTTATCTATTCTAAAACGTTAAACAAAACCGGTGATATTTTTATAGGAATCACTAAATTTGGAGGGGCATAGGACATGGAAAATGTTGGATTTGATCGAGAAACTTTTAAATCTTTCAAAGATATAAATGATAGTCGACCTTTGCAAATGCTAAACCTAGTTCAGCTAAAGAAAGAAGCTGTCTATGCAGATGGTACTAGTACGACTGGTTTTGAAGCATATACGCGATATGGAAAAGAAAGTGAACCGGTGTTCAAAAGATTGGGAGGCTTAATTGTATGGAGAGGAGATATGTTAATTGGGTTGATAGGCCCTATCGATGAGAAGTGGGATATCTGCTTTATTGCAGAATATCCTTCTGTTGAGTCATTCATATCTATGCAAAGAGATGAGAGTTACCTAAAAGCAGTGCAACATAGACAAGTTGCCGTAAAAAACTCCAGACTTATAAGAATGGCACCGAAAAACCTAGGGACCAATTTTGCTCTCTAAATGAAACCAATTGCATATGAAAAATTTGGTGCGGGTAGCTAATATACACGTAAAAGCTTATCAATGCCCCGCTAGCGATCAAAATGCAGCAATAACAATATCTTAGGAACCTTTTCTTAACTTCAACAGCACGATCTGTGTCTCAGTTCGTTTTAAAGTTGAGTTCACACCTCCAGCATAAGGCATTGGGAGTGTGCGGGGCATATTCTAAGAGTGTAGCAGGAGGAATACTGCAAATGTTGGGGGAAATTATAAACAGTATTGGTTTTTTGGTTAGCGCACTTTGCTATGCTATGCTAAAGTGCTTTTAGCATATAATGTGAGGTCTGTCTGTTGGAGAGAAAAACATGCTGGAACACTTAGGGTTGCTTTCGGAGTTTGCTGCCAAAAAGTTTGGTGATAAGGAAGCACTTTATTTTGAAAAACGAAGTTTTTCATTTCGAGAGCTACACGAAATGATAGAAAAATTTGGTGCAGGCTTAATATCTTTAGGCGTTAAGGAGAAAGAGGTGGTAACTCTCTACGCATCAAATAGTTGGGAGTGGATAGTCAGCTATTTCGCTATTGCGAGAATTGGAGCGATAATCAATCCAGTCAATACAATGTTGACGTCTACAGAGATAATTTATGTCGTTAATGATTGTAGAGCGAAAACAATAATTTCTTCAGAAGACAAAATTGAAGCTCTTGCTAACATAAGAGAGCATACCCAAATTGAAAATATTATTTCTTTTGGAAGCAAGGATAACAGAATTGAATCATTTCACTCCCTTTTGGCTGAAAATTTTTCAATTGAAATTGAACCAAACGTATCTCCTAAAGAGTTGTCTACTGTAGCCTATACGTCCGGGACTACAGGTCATCCGAAAGGTGCAATGCAATCGCATGAGGCAGTAATACTCAATGGAAGTATGATGAGCCAACTTCATATGAGAGGGTCAGACGATACCGTTGTAAGCGCCCTCCCATGCCCTCATGTCTATGCAAATGTCTTAATGACCGGAATGATGATGTTCGGAACAAAACTAGTTCTACATAAAACATTTGAAGTAGAAACGATTTTTGAATCGATAAAAACTCATAGGGCAACCATATTCGATGGTGTCCCTACCATGTACATGTTTATGTTAAATAGCCCTAATTTAAAAAGTTCGAATTTATCTAGTTTAAAACGTTGCTATGTTGGTGGTCAAACAATGCCCGTAGCCACAATGACAGCGGTAGAAAAAGAGTTTAAAGTTCCTTTAATAGAACTTTGGGGAATGACTGAAATTGCAGGATTAGGAGCGACATTTCCTCTTTTTGGTCCAAATAAACATGGATCAATTGGATGCGCGATCCCCTATTGTGAGTTAAAAATTGCAGATGTAGATGATTGTTCAAAACAAATGAGTGTCGGCGAGGTAGGAGAGTTAATGGTTAAAGGTCCTATTACTATGATGGGCTATTTTGGCGATAAAGAAAAAACTAGAGAGACATTAGAACCGGATGGATGGCTGCATTCTGGTGATCTAGCAAAGATGGATAAAGACGGTTGTGTATTTATAGTTGATAGGAAAAAAGATATGATAATAACAGGAGGCTATAATGTTTATCCAGCAGAGATCGAGAGAGTTTTAGCTGCCAATTCAAAAGTAGCACTTGCTGCTGTCGGAAAACAAAATGATGTGTTAAAGGGAGAAATTGCCAAGGCTTATATTGTTTTAAAAGAAGGCCAAGACGCTACCGAGGATGAAATAATTGCGTTTTGTCGTGAAGAGCTGGCAGCGTATAAATGTCCGAGAAAAGTGCAGTTTGTAAAGGACGTACCTAAGACCAGCACTGGAAAAATCATGAGACGAGAACTCAATAGCCTCGATCACCTCAGTTAGTTAACAGCCCTTTTTGATGCACAAGTAACAAGTTAAATATATCAATATTAATAATTTAGGTACCTCCGTGTTGATGTCAATAGGCATGTATTATTTCACAGTTTGTTTTACAATTGAAGTGACCCTTCTAACGCTTTGAATATAGAAGTCTCCCAGGTAACATGTTCTTGGGATGTTGAGCGGTTGAGCGGTTGAGCGGTTGAGCATAAATTGAAATTTACTTTGATGTCAAACTGTAGTCCTAATTAGGTCAAATAAAATGTGGTCCTTTTTTTCTTATGAAAGGGAACAGCCTGCTTTTAACTTCAAAATACTGTATGAAAAATTGTGTTTCTGTTGAATTTTTTACGCTAACCGTCACAAAATCTTAAGGACTATTCCCAGATATACCACTTACAAAAAAATCACAAATGTTGAACTTTTAAGGTAGTGCGAAGAAACAAACTTGCTAGTGAAGGGAATGGTGTTTAAATAAGGGACTTATGTCAACAAAGTATTTAAATGATTTTTGCAAGGACCATATTACAACTAGGTGTTTGAAAAGAACAACAACGTATAAAAATATATTAGGCACTCAATAACGAAAATGTTAACCGAATTACAAATAGAAATTTATGCTAAGCAAATGCTAATCGATTATGACTTAATCAATCCAGGGACTATTTTTAAAGACAAAATAAAAATCAGTATCGAAGATGCGTGGCGCATTCAATCTGCTGTAACTGAGTTAAGAAAGAAAAGAGGAGAAGAAGTTGCTGGTTATAAAATTGGATGTATTTCTAAAGAAACTCAAGCTATTATGGGTTTAGACAAGCCAGCATGGGGCAGACTCTGGAAAAACGAATTACATATTGATGGTGTTTTATTGAAAAAAGCTAACTATTCGAATCCGGCAATTGAGGCAGAATTTGGTATTATATTGAGTCGTGATTTACTTCCAAATCGAACAAGCTTTGATTATATAAAAGGCTCTGTGCAATCCATATTTCCTGTGATTGAAATTCACAATTATATTTTTAATGGCGATCCACCCTTTGGAGCAGAACTTCTTACAAATAATGCAATTCACGCAGGGTTTGTAATGGGCAAATTAAACGAGGGGGACGTTAGCGATAGATATACAGACCTAAATCTTTTATTTGATAATAAGAAAATTGATACTTGGACACAAAAGAAATGGCCTTATGACATATTATCAGAAGTAGCATGGCTTGTTAAGGAATTGGCAAAATCGGAACTTTTTGTTAAAAAAGACGACTTAATTTTAACTGGGGCATTTGGACTTCCAATTCCTATAAATGATGCAAATCTCATTGAAGTCACTTCGTCACTTTTTGGAAATGTGTCCGCAGTTTTTGAATAACCACTTTTCTTCAAAAACAAAGAAACTCATTTTAAGTCTAGCGCTACGCCATGATACAGGCGTCTACAACCCCTGCAGCTAAGCCTAAGAACCTTAACTGAAAATACACACAAGGAATAATGTGCAGAGACCTCAGACAAGCTGTTTTGGACGCTCACAAGCCCATACAGCATTTTTTTTTTGATTATGTAATCAGCTCCAATTTGAAGATAGCTCTATAGATGAAAGTATTATGCTCCAGTTTAAGCAATGGGTGCGCCAGCTTTACCCTTCATGACAGCTTTTTAATGCATCACTGATATGCCAGTGAATTAGAGGAAAACATGAGACGTGGTTTCTATGAACGCTTTGGGCGTGATATCAATGTTAAGCACGAAATGGTAGTAGAAATTATAAATAACGAGAAAGATGATATTGAACTAAAATCACTTACTTTTGATGAAATAACAGAGGGTGATAAAGAACGAACACAGTGGACAGAAAGAAGTGATCTTTGGTTTAAAACTGTTAACCCTTAAAGATGCATGTTTCTTTAACTGATAGTTGGTCTGATCACTATCTCTGTACCGAACATTTAATTTTTATATTCAATTGTGAAACCAATGCTCACTACGTCCAAAATATGACAATATTTGTAGCAACATTAGCCACCATCCTGCTTTTAACAACGTTAGGGGCAAAGCCGAAGCATCAGACAAAGCGAAAATAGTTTATTTAAGTTTAGATAGACATAGCCATTGGTAATGCTTCGATAAACGGCTTATTTATTCCAACCGGAAAAATATTATTGACTATTTAATATTAAAATAGTTAGAAACTTGTGATGATTTTTTAGGAGAAATTTATGAAAATTGCTTATATATTTAAAACTGATCAGTCCAGTACTTTTCAGTTAAACTCGATGATTTTACCGCAATTAGAGCAAGGAACCCACATAGTTAATATAATAGGTATGTTTTTCTTCGATGATAATATTTTATGTCTTCAAAAAGGAAATGAATATGGCGAACGTTTAGCAAAAATAGCTGAAGAAAAAAAAATGCTATTAATGGCTTGTGACCAATGTGCAGTAAGAAGAGGTTTTGTAGAAGGTACATTTGAGCAGTGTGGTAGTGGAGATGTAAAGCCTAAAGGATTGGTTGATGGTGTTCAGGTAGGGTGTTTTCCACAGTTATATCAAGCACTGGGATCAAATCCTCCAGACCAAGTTATAACTTTATAACAATTTAATTATTACTATATCAACCCACTCACAATCCTACTTGTAAAAAAAAATTAGAGCAAGCCGAAAAAACAGCCAAAGGCTAGGACAGTGAAGGCAACAAAATATAAAACGTAGTCCTTAACTAAGCAGGTCTTTTCTTCAAAAGCTTAAACTATTCGTGCTGTCATGGGGGGCGATGCAAATTTCATATGTATTTATCAACTAACAGAATTCGCAAGATCGATAACCATTTTTTCCAGCGGAATTGTTGGTTCCCAATTTAAGGTCTCTTTTGTGAGAGAGGAGTCTAGGTTTATTTTTTTACCTAACAGAGGGGCCATTCCTCTTGCCTCTCTGTCAAACAGTCCCATCAATTTAATCAGAAATGTTGGAGCTTTAATTTTGGGTACTTTATTGAACCCATTTTCTCTTAAAACACGACAAATTGACTCAAAACTAGCAATACCTATATCAGGATTTGCAATTATTAATCTTTTCCCATCCGCCGCTTTTGTCTCCATAGCTTTTAAATGCGCAATCCCAGAGTCCCGTACATCCACCATCGGTATATGTAAGTCAGGAACCATTGGCTGTTTTCCTTCAATCAATTGTTTAATCAAATCTGGAGAAGGACTATTAGCAGTAGTTAGTGTTGGTCCCATGACTCCAGCTATCAGTAATGCTGTTAATTCTAACTTTGTTTTTCCTTTTTGAGAGTTTATAAACTCCCAAGCTGCAACCTCCTGTAGAGTTTTTGCTCTTACGTATGTAGATATATTTTTACTTTCATGGTCTGTCCAATCGTTATGATCGTATGTTCCGCTACTTTTGTGCTGACCTATGTTCAGAGTAGTTAAAGTTAATACCACTCTTTTGACTCCAGCTTTTCTTGCGAATTTTAAAACTCTTTGAGTTCCTTCAACTGTTGGTAACATAATATCATCGTGGTCTTTTGGTTCAGCTATAAAAAATGGCATTGCTACATGCATTACATATTTGCATCCTGACATACCTTCTTCCCACCCTGCATCATTCATGAGATCAGTTTCGACAAACTTGGGGTTCTTGGAACTAACTACTTTTTCAATTCCTTTTTTAACTTCTTCTTCACGAGATTTTGATCTTATCGTCCCAACTACTTGATATCCATTTTTTAGTAATTCAGTTATACAATGCAGTGCTACAAATCCAGATGCACCTGTCAGAAAACTTTGCCTTTATTAGCCATACTCAGATCCTTTATAAAAGTTAAAATTCAAGTTCACTAAGCTTTTAGAGTTAATTATCATGAACAATAATTACGAAACATCATTTTAATAAATTATTGTGAATGCCTCCGGATGTACACTTCAAGAACAGACTACTTCCATGTCAAAGGCGTAACTGAGTTAACTTGCATACACAACGATAACGTGTCGTCGCTTTGAGGAAAAATGTTATGTCTGTAATTTTTGATCGATCTGCTGCATACCCCAAGACCATACAACGTTTACACCCATAGTGGTCTGGCATAGGGATTTTCAAATTATGAGAATCTTGACAAATTCAAAAGTTCATCTTATGAACTAAAATACCTTTAGAATAGATTATGTTAACAAACATCAAGGCAATGTCTGAATACCTGATAGATTCAAATGGCTTAAAAATTGAGTTTAACTATGAAGACTCAGAAGCTAGCGAGACCTTACTTTTCCTACCTGGATCATATGCAA
>CABZEW010000051.1 GCA_902524845.1 uncultured Alphaproteobacteria bacterium | reverse complement strand
GTCGTACCAAGCTTTTTCTAGCATCCTATTTAAACCCTCGGATATTATCTCTATCAGTCTTTCCTCAGTGCTTGTAAATTCGCTTCTTTTTTCTTTTATGGATTCTATTTGTCCGCCATAATATGAGTTGGTAAGTATTGAGATAAAATTTGGATCCATCACTAGCAGCATGTTGCCTCTCAGTTCCTCCAATCTATTGGAAGTCAGGCTCATGAAGCTTTCAATTCCCGAGGAATATTCATCAAACGTTTTTACTTCAGGTGGAAAAGAAGATATTCTTGGAAGTATTCTTAGCATCGGAAGGAACACAGATCTAGCCTGTCTAGCAAATCTTTCGTTAACAAGTCGCAAAGCATAATAGTCCCCTAGCAAAGATAATTCGTCGGAGCCAAATTTATAAGCTCTAACATTCGCGGCCTCTGATATGTCTGAGGATGATGAACCCCCATCGTCGTCAGACTGCAAGCCTTCAATCAACGCATCGACTTCTTCACTTGATAATTTTCTTGACGAAACCAATTAAATCCTCATTTTTTATTGAAGCATAAAGGAAGTAAAATAAACATTCTCAATACCTCCAAAGCCTTCCAATTCTTCTAATGTAGTGTTTAACTCAGCTGCTATAGCTTTGGCAAGAGCATCTCTTCCAGATTTGCCTTCAATATCCTGCTCAGAAAACTCGCTCATTACCGCTAAGATACTTGACCTGAGAGATAGTTGATGATCTTCTACATGTGTTATAACGTTTTCATCGTATTGTGTCGACACGCCAACTCCAGTTTGCAGGAACTTTCTTGATCCCCGTAAATTTGTAGTGAAACTACCTGGAAATTCGTAGTATGTTGTTATAAATTTTTCTACTTCTGGGGCTTCTTTCTTCTGAGGTCCAGCATTTGCTGCTTCCTCAGCGGCTTTTGCATCTTCAGCTTCCTTCATTTTTCTTTCAATAATTTCTTCTATTTCTTGGGATGGATCAGCAGGTTTGCCTCCGAAAAGAAAATACCCTGTTCCCACACCGACACCAATCAAAGCGAGAGCTCCTAGCACCATCGTTATGATCCGCATCAAGCCGCCTTTTTTTGGTTCTTCTTCTTGTTCTTCTTCTGCCATTTTGCCTGTCCTCGTTTTACGCTATAAGGTTGAGTCCCTCAGTTTTTGCCTCGTTATTAACCACAATTCCTTCAGCTGATAATTTCTCATTTATACTACTCTTTTTTACATTTGAAGCAAGCTTATGGGCTTGTTCCTTTCCTTTTTGATTATACCCTGATTGCTGATTTAAAGTTTGAAGTGACGCTAACTTCAGCCCAGAAGACTCCATCATTTGGGCTAATTTTGATTCCGCGTCTCCTAGCAGTAATGCAGCGCTTGACGTTTCAGCTATGATATTAATTTTAGCAATGTTATCTTGCAAATTAATAGTAATATTTAGTCTACCTAAACTTTTTGGTGTTAATGAAATCTCCAGCTGTTCAATACCATCCACAATAGACTTCTCCAATTTTTCTATTAAGCTATCGCCCCACTTCTTAGACAGCAGGTTCAAATTATTAAGTAACTTTTCGCTGTTTTCTTGACTGAGAGTTGGTTGTTTTTGCGAGCTATTAGAATCTGAGCTGGACATTAAATCTAACTTATTGGTTAGATTGATAGGCTGCCGCGCAGTATTACTTTCAGAACTGAATTCTTTCAATGTCGGATTGCTCGTTTGGTTCTGTTTTGATAGCTCGTTTTTTGTTTCTGGAGGCTTTCCCTCAATATTAACGGATGAACTTATTTCCTTTTCGACAGATACCACAGAATTTACCGATTTAGGTTTTGATAAAAATTTTTTATCATTTTGTATTTTTGCTCTAGAGTTATTTAAATTAGTCATATCGGCTTTTCCTACTTGATTGTTACCAAGATCCTTAGACTTTCCTTCGATCAAATTTAACTTTCCGTCTGCGTAAGAACTTACCTTCCCACTTTCGGATATATTCTTGGTGTCTTGAAGTGAAGAGTTTCTATCACTACTATTTTCGCGCGATTTAACTTTACTTCTGAAAACCGTTTTTATTAAATCGTTCATCTTCGTTCGTAACTGATCGAGCGTAGAATCTAGGTACTGATTTATATCGCCACCAGCACCTTTTGCTGTGATTAAATACCTTAGTTCTTCAAGGAACTTCATAAGATGAATAAAATTCTCATTTCCTTTTTTGTTTACCTGATCTGACGAAGAAGTGCCTATCGCATCAATGTTCGATCTAAGTTTCAAAAATAAGTTTTTTATCTGGGTTTCAATCTCACTCAACATCTCTTGGTTTAAGTTTAAACCACTGTCTTTGAGCAAATCGACTATTTCCTCAATACTCTTATCCATAGAAAGTTCTTCATTATTCTTCAATTCTTCAGACTGCATTTTAGAGTCCAGGCTAATATCCACATTGCCAAATAGGGAATCGAAGTTCTTACTCTCAGACGGGTTACCATTATTATTTCCTGTTTCCAAGATATCAAAGGCCATGTTGTTATTATTTTTTACTATCTCTGTCATGTAAGCTTTTCCTGCATTAATCTTGCAATATGGATGCCAACATTATGGTAATTGTCTTAAACTTTATTTATCTTAGGCACCAAAAGATCTCTTTTAATTTCGCGCAAAGATGTTTCCTGTCTTCTTATTCCGCTGGCCTTAGTCTCGGCTTTTGTCATGTTTTGGTGCTCGATAGCTATCTTTTTTTTCAACTCGCTAAGTTCCTTTTCTATAAATTTCTGTTTGCTTTCTTTTTGCGTCAGTTCTTCTGCCAGTTTTTGCGAGTACCAATTCTTGGATTTCAGAGAATAGGCCGATCTTAGGCCGGTATAATCATTTGTTTGAGAGTCTTGTATGTCTTTTATTTGTTCAATTAGCTCTGCATTTTTAATAGACTCTGACGATAAATCATCGGAAACTTTATTGTGTCTATTTAGTTTTATTTTTTTTT
This sequence comes from uncultured Alphaproteobacteria bacterium, assembly GCA_902524845.1. Taxonomy (GTDB): domain Bacteria; phylum Pseudomonadota; class Alphaproteobacteria; order Rhodobacterales; family Rhodobacteraceae; genus CACIJG01. The sequence goes on along the minus strand of CABZEW010000051.1, from coordinate 5,010 downwards.
GCAGCGAAAGGCGATCAAATATATTTCTTCTCGATGTCTTCAATCTATCCTCCCAATAATTTTAATAAATCCGCTTTGCTATCTTGAAAATTTGACGATGATCCTTCCAATTGGCGAATATGGGCAGTAAGATTGGGCCACAGAGATACCGCCAAGTCAAGATCTTGATCTTTACCCTGAGTATAGCCTCCCATTAAAATGAGATCCCTATTTTCTAAGTATAGAGTAATGAGTTTTCTAAAAACGCGAGCGAACTCTATGTGCGTCTCATCTACTATTTCGTTCATCACTCGACTAACGGAGCCCGAGATATCAATGGCCGGATAAATTCCCAATTGCGCTTGTTGTCTTGATAAAATAATGTGTCCATCTAAAATGGCCCGTGCTGTGTCGACAACTGGATCATTTTCATCATCGCCATCGGCTAAGACAGTGTAAAAAGCGGTAATAGAGCCTTGTTGATCAATACCTGGTCCAGATCGCTCAATCAGCTTTGGAATGAGTGAAACCACCGAGGGGGGATATCCTTTAGCTGTTGGCTGTTCGCCAAGAGCAAGTCCAATTTCTCGCCTAGCATGGGCGACTCTCGTGAGAGAGTCCATTATGAGCAACACATTTTTTCCCTTTGATCGAAAGTATTCTGCTATAGCTGTTGCTCTATTTGCGCCTCTAATACGTAGTAAAGGAGATCGATCAGCCGGTACGGCAACAACTATTGTCTTATTTTTAGCAGCACCTGAAAGTATGTTCCGTACAAAACTACCAACTTCTCTGCCTCGTTCGCCGATCAAGCCAACAACAATCACTTCTGCCTCAGTATATTTGCACATCATCCCCAGCAAAACTGATTTTCCAACTCCAGAGCCGGCGATAATTCCTAATCGTTGCCCTTTGCCTACAGTTAAGAGGCTGTTGATGGCCCGTACTCCAACGTCGAGAGGTTTGTCTACAGGATTTTTGGCTAAGGGATTTAAAAACTTTCCATTGAGGGGCCAGGAGCCTTGCAGTGAGCCTATAGGCTTTCCATCATATGGGTTTCCCATGGCGTCTATCACTCTTCCTAAAAGAGAATCTCCTACTCCAACGTCATGCCCTTCATCAATTACCGAAACCTTAGCTCCTGCTTGAATTTTGGTGTCACTCTCGAACATTGATAAGATGTTGTTACCTTTTTTAAAGCCAATTATTTCTGCCATTGTTTTTGTGCCATCTGAAGCGTCTACAGAACAAATTGAGCCTAAGGTTGCAGGAAAGCCATCACACTCCAAGAAGTGACCATCATATTTATTTACTCTTCCGGATGTAGTAAGCTTGCCGGAAAGATTTATGTTTTCGATTGCCTCCATTATTGAAAAAGTATTATTTTGCATTATTTCCAGCCTCATTTTTTTCTAATTCTCCATCATCCCTGTGGGATGTTTCGTCCGATCTATTTTTTACCTCTGGATCAACTACTTCATTAACTGTTTGAGACTTATCTGATTCCAAAGGTTCTTTGTTTTTCCTCTGATAAATTGTTATTTGGTCTGAAATGAGATCAGCAATTTCAACCGTACCCATTTTAAGAATAAAATCTCCTCGAAAGAGCTCAGAATTTCCTACTATTTCGATACTCTTATCAGTGAACGCACCTACTATGCTATCCTGGATTAATTCTGCATCCTTCGGATTTAAATTAAGTATCAGTCTTTTTGAAGACTGTTCTATCTTATCCACAAAAGAAGTGATTTTGTTTTTAAAGGGTTCGCTGTTTTCTTGTATGGTGACCCCGGCACGCTCGCTAGCCAGTGCTGTAATAACCTTCAAAACTGATTGTGTAAGATCTGTTTTATCAACTGTCTCTTTCTTTTTAATATTCTCTATCAAAACCCTAAAAGTTTCCTGCAGGCTTTGCTGTTTGTTCTCAAGGTCTCTGAGAGCAAGTTCCCTACCTTTTTCTATTCCCTCTTGTCGGGCTTGTTCGACAGGGGATATAGTGGCGTTTTCTTCGCTTGAGGCTTGAACTTCTGTAAAGGGTGGATCTGAATTACTTTTTTTCGGAGCATCATTCTGAGGTTGGCTAGAGCTAGATTGCTCTACTTCCCCCAACTTGGGTTTTTCTAACTCTTCTTGAGGTTGAATTTCATTTGTTCCAGTTTCTACAGCCGTATTATTTGTTGGATCAGTACTGTTTTCTTCTGGAACAATTGCGTCATTCGGAGCTACATCTGTTAAAGAGTTATCAGATGAATTTTTTGTGGTTTCATCGATGGTTTGATCATTAGGCAAATCTGCTGTATTTGTGGCGTCTACTTTTTTAGGATCCTCTTTTTTTTTGTCAGAAACTGTTGCAATCTGTGATATTGACGTAGGTTTAAAATGGATCAAATCTCGCTCTGGAATTTTATCTTGCTTTTTATAGCCAAGTTCTTTTGAGACTTTAATCAACCTTGTGATCTCACTATCCTTTAACGGTGAGCTGTCTTTCTCTTCTAAAGGTTCCATCTTAATCTCTAATTCTTATTAAACATAATCATCTCCGCCGCGGCCTGCTAACACTATGGAACCTTCATCGGATAGTCTTCTAGCGGTATTTATTATTCTTTTTTGCGCTTCTTGAACCTCACTCAGCCTCACTGGCCCGAGAGCCTCCATTTCATCCGCAACATTTGCAGCGGCTCTTTGAGACATACAGCTCATCATTTTATCCTTGAGTTCCTCATCGGCTCCTTTCATTGCTAAGACGAGATCCTCCGTCTCCACACTTCTTATTATGACTTGCATAGACTTATCGTCAGATTTAATTAAATTATCGAATACAAACATTGCCTCTTGTATATCGGTCATCAGGTTTTTGCTATACTTGGCAATCTCTTTAAATATTTTCTGTTCGTCGTCACCTTTCATAAAATTCATTATAGATGCTGCAGCTTTAACACCACCCACTTGAGATGCCCTCAATGAGGTGTTAGCAGCGAACTTCTTCTGCATTACAAGTTCCAAGTTTTTCAGTGCGTCTGGCTGTACAGTTTGTATTGTTGCGATGCGCTTAATTATCTCTGGTTGGACTTTCTCATCCAGCATGACTAAAACATCTGATGCCTGGGTCGGCTCTAAATAAGAAATTATCAAAGAAATAATTTGCGGATGCTCATCGGAGATTAGTTCCGCAATAGCTCTTGAGTCCATCCACTCCAGAATTTCTATTGCGTTGCTGCTTTCACTTGGCGTTATACGCCCTAAAATCGATTGAGCTCTATCTTGACCTAAAGCTTTGTTTAATACGTTTTGAATGTAATCACCAGCACCCAGTCCCAAACTCGTTTGCTCTTTAATGATTGCAAGAAACTCATCTAAAACCTTGTTAACAGTATCTTGATCGAGGCCTTCAACGGAATACATTGCGGCACCCAAATGCTGGACCTCCTTAGGGGACAAGTTTTTAAGAATCTCAGAAGCCTCATCTTCACCAAGAAGCATCATCAATATAGCTGATTTTTGCGTACCAGAAAGTTTGTCAAAGACCTTTGTTCTATCTTCTTTTTCCTGTTCAGCCATTTTTACTTCCTTACTTGTGTTCTATATTACAAATAAATCTATCTAATTCATATCTCTTTGTATCATGTTTTTGAAAACATTTGATACTCGACCAGACTCATCTTGCACGATCATTCTTATCACGGCAACTTTGTCATCATAGGTATTCGCGGTATCTAGCATTTCTGCGGATATTGCCTGTTTTTTCGGCTTTAGTTTCGCTTTTATATCCTCTAAGCTCTCACCTTCTTTTACTTCAATGGCATCTAGATCTATATCATCATCCATCCCTGAGACAACTTCACCAGCCACTCCGGCACCCACAGGCACTAACATTCTGCTTAAGAGAGGTCTGATTACACCAAGAGCAACGATTGCTAATATTGAAATAGTAATTAACTGCTTTATGAGGTTTTTAATGAGAGGAATTTCGTGCCAAGTGACTTCTACGCCCTCAAGCGTTGAAATAAAAGGAGCGCTACTGACAGTCAACTTGTCTCCTCTCTCAATATCAATACCGACTGCGCTAGTAATCAATTCCCTCACTTCCTCGAGCTTTTCATCGGATAACGGTTGAGCAACCTCTAATCCTGTCTCGGGATCAATAATTTTGGGGCTTCTCAAAAGGACTGCTGCATTAATCTTTACAATTTTTGTTGATGGAGCCATCGTAGTGGCTATTCTTTTACTTATTTCATAGTTTTTTATATCGCTTGATGATCTATTCCTAATTTGCCCCTCTGAGCCTCCAGCTACGGGAGTCTGGCTTAATTCTGCTCCAGTAGGTGCTGTGTTTGCTACGGCCCCTGGGATTCCTTGAGCAGGAAGGTCGGTTGTTAGATCTAATGTGCTTTGTTCGCTTCTTAATGCTGTTCCATCTGGGTCTACTATCTCTTCGGTTATCTCACTTTTTGTAAAATCAATATCAATATTTACTTGTGTGCTCACATTTCCAGGACCAACAATTGGAGTGACTAGAGATGTGATACGGCTACGGTAAATATTTTCAAGCTTGACTCGATGCTCGAGTTGAGAATCGTTAAGCATGCTATTAGGATCATCTAGAGATTTAGACAATAATTGGCCATTTTGATCAATTACAGTCACATCTTCTTTAGTCATATTTGGGATTGACGATGACACTAGATGTATTATGGCGTTTACTTGACCACTTGCCATAGATCTCCCGTTAGGAAGTTGTACAAAAACTGAAGCAGTTGGGGGCATCTGGTTCCTTACAAAAACGGATTTTTCCGGCAAAGCTAAATGTACTCTAGCCGATACAACGCCCTCAATTTCTCGGATCGATTTGGCAAGCTCTATTTCTTGTGTTTGTTTGAGTCTCATTAATTCCACTGATCTACTTGAACCCATTGGTAAATCGGTAAGGGTAGAATATCCGTCAGGAGCGCTACTAGGTAATCCTTGAGCGGCTAGACTAATTCTAGAGCGATGGTAATCTTCAACCGGAACAAGTATTTCTCCAGTTGTGGG
>CABZEW010000050.1 GCA_902524845.1 uncultured Alphaproteobacteria bacterium | reverse complement strand
AAAGCTATTATAAACCTACTACCTATAAATTCATCAGCTCGCATTACAACTATTTTACCCGTTGAAGCAGTAGAAGAAACTTGGAAAGACCTTCAAATATTTTTTGCAACTTCTACAGGTAACGTTCGAAGAAACGCATTGTCAGATTTCACAAATGTAAAATCAAATGGGAAAATCGCAATGAAATTACCTGAAAATACAACACTAGTTGGTGTACAAATTTGTAGGAATGACAATGATGTGCTGCTCACCACGGCGCAAGGAAAGGCCATTCGTTTTAATACTGAAGATATTAGAATTTTCAAAGGTCGTGACTCCGTTGGCGTCAGAGGAATTACCATGAAGAAAAATGATACAGTCATATCGATGGCAATATTAAAACATATAAAGGTAAGTACAGAGGAACGATTAGCCTATTTTAAGATGAGACGGGCAATTACCGGTGAAGATAATGACATTGAAAATGGAGTAGACTCGACGTTAGTTTTGAGTCAAGAAAGATACGTTGAATTAGGTGCTCTAGAAGAATGGATTTTAACGATAACTTCACAAGGCTTTGGTAAAAGGTCTTCGGCTCATGAGTACAGAAGATCAGGACGTGGAGGACAGGGAATTACATCAGCTAACCTTGAAAGACGGCAGGATAGCATCATAGCTTCTTTTACTGTTGAAGATGACGACCAAATAATGCTTGTAACTTCTGCTGGTCAAAGCATTCGCTGTTCAGTATCTGAAATATCGAGGCAGTCAAGAAGCGCCTCTGGAGTAAAAGTGTTTGATACCAAGGGAGATGAAAATGTTGTATCTGTTGCTTGGATAGCGGAAACAGCAGAAGACGCAGATTGAATGTCAAAGCAAAAGGTAGCTATAGTTGGAGGTGGACTGGCTGGCAGCGAAGCTGCTTGGCAGTTAGCTCGTTTGGGAATATCCTCAAATTTATATGAAATGAGGCCCAGTATAAATACTCCTGCCCATAAAACGTCTTTGTTAGCAGAGTTAGTTTGCTCAAATTCCTTTAGATCAGATGACGATGCGAATAATGCTGTAGGACAATTACACTGGGAAATGAGAGCTGCTGATGGCTTGATCATTTCAACTGGTGACAAATCACGTATACCTGCGGGAAGTGCAATGGCAGTTGACCGAATGAAATTTTCTGCAAGTGTAACTGAGATAATAAAAAGTAATAGCCTGATAAGCATAATACAAAAAGAGATAACAGACTTAAAACAATTAAAAGAAGACCACGTGATTATTGCATCCGGGCCTCTCACATCAAACAAGCTAGCACAATCTTTAATAGAGCTGACCGGATCAAAAAATTTATACTTTTATGATGCAATAGCACCTACCATTTATTCAGACTCGATTGACTATGCGAGTACATGGTTTCAATCAAGGTACGATAAGGGAGATACTGTTGAAGAAAAAGAGGCCTACCTTAACTGCCCAATGACAAAAGATGAATATTATGAGTTTGTTTCCCAAATATGTGAAAGTGATACAGCAGACTTTAATAATTGGGAGACGGATGTGCCATTTTTTTCTGGCTGTTTACCTATAGAGGTCATGGCGTCAAGAGGAAGGGACACACTTAGGTTTGGGCCCATGAAACCTGTAGGATTGACAAACCCAAAGAACGAGATAAAACCATATGCTGTTGTTCAGTTAAGAAAAGAAAATATAGAAGGAACACTGTTTAACATCGTAGGATTTCAAACAAAGATTAGGCATTCAAGGCAAGCTGAAATTTTACGATCGATTAGGGGTTTACAAAATGCCAGATTTGCAAGGTTGGGTGGAATTCACAAAAACACTTTTTTGAACTCACCAGATATTCTCGATGGTCATTTTCAGCTAAAATCATATCCTAAGATCAGCCTTGCTGGGCAAATCACAGGAGTCGAAGGATACGTAGAAAGTGCCGCTATAGGCTTACTAGTAGGAAGAATTGTTGGAGCAAAAATTTTAGGTAGAGAGATCGTGTTGCCTCCTCCAAATACTGCCCTGGGAGCCCTTGCTCATCACCTAATTACTCAAAATAATGACTTCCAGCCAATGAACATAAACTTTGGACTCTTCAAATCTACGGTGAGCGATTTCAAAGGAAGGAAAAACAGGAGGGAAAGGTACTCAGCCTATACAATAATCGCAAAGTCAAGTTTTCAAAGTTGGCTGCAGGCTGGAAGTGTTTTTAGAGAAGCTCTGTAAAGAAACATGACTTAGACCCAGTATGACAAGCAGCACCAGTTTGCTTGACTTCAAATAAGACAGAATCTTTATCACAATCAATGTGTATTTTTTTTATTTCCTGAATGTTACCAGATGTTTTTCCTTTAACCCAAATTTCATCTCTAGAACGTGACCAATAGGTTCCTAGGCCACTTAGAAAACTCTGAATTAATGTGTCTTTTGAGCCCCAAGCGAGCATTAGAACTTGTCTGCTTTCGTGATCTTGTACAACACAAGGAATTAAACCTTTATCATTAAAACTCAAAGAATCTATTTTTTGTTTAAATTTTATTTCATTCACTTTATAGTCCATTTATTGATGGTAGAAATTGTTTAACACACATGGATTTATACACAAATAATATTTTGGAACTCGCTTCAACTATTCCCATAACAACTAGGTTAAGGCACCCAGACGTTAGTGTTACCAAGAGAACTGCAATATGCGGATCTAGCATCACATTGGACTTGAATGTTGCAGATTCCAAGATTAGAGAAGTCGGTCTTGACATAAGAGCATGTGCACTTGGTCAAGCATCCACTTGTATATTTTTAACTCATGCAGTTGGAGCTGATTTTGACACTATATTGAAACTCAGAAAAAACTTAAAGACCTTTCTTGAAACAGGAACTTTTTTAATAAGAGACCCGTTTGCAAGATACAAATATTTCAAACCAGTTCAAAAAGTTCCATATAGGCATGACTCAGTCCTTTTAGTACTTGACGCTTCAATTGAAGCTTTGCAAAAAGTTTCCGACTTAAAAACAAAAAGTAACCAGTCCGTATAAAACAAGTGACATCCCTATAATCAATAAGCTAATGAAATCTGCTATCAGTCTTTTTCCTTTATGCAAGAAATTTTGTTTGCCCTTCATTATAATCTCCTTAGAGTCCAGTATAGAACATAATAGGAACAAGTAAAGAACAAAAAAGAAACACGTGTTATTTTAGCTTAGTTTGGAAGTTAGAGTTTCAGTTTCTTGAACTAATTTGTTAGCCTCCAGAAATAGTTCAGGTTCTTCTACAACTTCAGATAACTTAAATATTTTATGGCCTGCCTGCAATGTTCCAAGTAAATCTCCAGAGCCTCTTAAAGCCATATCTCTCTCAGCAATTTCAAAACCATCTTGGGTCTCTCTCATAGTTTTTAGTCTTTGAATAGCTTGATCTGAAAGATTCCCATCATACATCAAAAAACAGTATGATTTATTACTCCCTCTGCCAACTCTTCCTCGCAATTGGTGTAGCTGTGAAAGCCCAAACCTATTAGCATTTTCAATCACTATTACTGTGGCATTTGGATTATCTATCCCAACTTCAATTACTGTTGTTGATACTAAAATGTCAACTTCTCTATCTTTATATTTTTTTAATTCACATTCCTTATCTTCACTAGACATCTGCCCATGGATAAGACCTACCTTGTATTCACTAAATTCTTTTTTTAAATTTGCAAACCTATCATTTGAGTTAGAAAGTGTAATATTTTCAGCCTCTTCTATTAAAGGGCACACCCAATAAACCTGCTCACCTTTAGACATTTGCTTACCTAATTTATGCAATAACTGTTTAATTTTTTTTCTAGATATAACAAAAGTCTCAATGTCCAACCTATTTTTTGGTTTCTCTTTAATCATTGACAAATCACGATCACCAAACACAGTCAAAGCTAAGGATCTAGGAATAGGAGTTGCACTCATTATAATTGAGTTAACGTTACCCTTTTTTTCTAATCTAAATCTTTGCATTACTCCGAACTTGTGTTGTTCATCAATTACAGCCAAACGAAGATTATTAAAATGTACCTTTTTCTGAAAAAGAGCATGCGTGCCTATAACAAGCTTTGCCTGCCCACTTGAGATCGAAAATAACTTTTTTTTTCTTTCTCTTGGATTATCAGATCCTGTTAAAACAGTGACCTTCAATTCATTTCCTTCTTTCATTTCTATGAGCTCTTCGAGCGATTTTACATGCTGCATTGCGAGTACCTCTGTAGGAGCCATAATTGCAACTTGATATCCCGCTGAAACCACAAACATTGCAACAAGAAGAACAACAACGGTTTTACCACAACCAACATCGCCTTGCAGCAATCTATTCATTTTGGTCTCTGACTCAACATCATCTAAAATTTCAAAAAGTGCTTTCAGTTGATCATCAGTAAGTTTGAAGGAAAGATTATTAATTAAATTGTTAACAAGAGCTTTATCCCCCCGCACCTCGTAGCCAATTTTTTTCTTGGCTGCACGTTTGAACTTATCCATTTTTAAGTGATATGCATAAAATTCATCAAAAATCAGCCTCTCTCGAGCTTTTCTAAGATAAGAGATTTCACTTTTATCCATGGGCATATGGATCATCTTTAATGCCTTGGAAAAACTAGGCCAATTTTTTCCTTGAATAAATTTTTTGGAGTACCACTCCGTTACAAAATTAAAGTTATTTAATTCATAACCTATCACTTTCTGCAAAACTTTATTGCCTAAGCCCGAAATCGAAGGATATATAGGTTCAATTTTGGGGATTTTAAAGCTTTGATCGGGGTTTAAAGAGTAATCAGGGTGTATCATGGTTAAGTTACTACCATCGAATGTCAATTCACCAGAAATTACCCTTTTTTGACCAACTGGATAGTAATTATCTAACAACGCCTTGTTAAATGAAAATAAAATAATGTTTACGGTCCAATTACCTTTCTCTGCTTCTATTTTAATTGGTAATTGTCGATTTCTTGGATAAATGTGTTTTTTAATTAAAACTTCAAGTGTAACTAATCTAGGAAGCAAACTTTTATCTACTTTCACCCAATGGTCTCTTTGTTTATATTTTCGAGGGAAAATAAGAAAAAGATCAAGTATAGATTTTATTGATGCTTCTGAAAGTCTTTTTGAAGACTTAGGTCCTACACCCCTGAGAGATGAGACACTCTCCAACAAATAGTCTTGCCCTACGCTTTTAAGGAGAATCTTCATATATCAGTATCAATTAAAACTTTAAACTCTTCCTCAAAAATTTGTTTTACACCTAATTCGTTAGCCTTCTTGACCTTTGAGCCAGGAGACTGACCAACAATAAGCAAATCTACGTTAGTTGAGAGGGCAGTCAGAACTTTAGCCCCATTTTTCTCACAGATCGACTTCAACTCTGCTCTTGAAATTCCTTTAAATGAGCCTGTTAAAACCAACTTTTTATCAGTTATAGCTGTTTCAATTTTATTATGTTTGATAAAGCTTTCTATCTTCACATAATTTAGTAAATCTTCTACTTTCTTTCTTTCTTTAGTGTCCGAAAAAAATTCCAGTAGGGAAGCAACCATCAACTGCCCAACGCCTTCAATCTCATAAAGTAATTGACCATCATTCTTGGAAATGCCTATTCTAATCGCATTATAGAATTTTTCCCAGGACACAAAATAACCCGCAATTATTTGGGACGCATTTTCTCCTATGTGACGAATACCTAAAGAGAAAAGAAATCTATCCAGCCTTATCGATCGAGCACTATCTATTGAATTAAATAAATTCCTAATTGATTTGTTGCCCCAACCCTTACCAAGAAACTCAATCAAATCTAACCCATGATTTGACTTTGTTTCTAATCGAAAAAAATCGGCAGGTTGTTGAATTAGGTCCTTGTGATACAACTCTTCAATAATCCTTCCGCCTAAACCCTCAATATTAACAGCTTTTTTTGAAACAAAATGTTTTAAACCTGCTATTATTTGAGCCTTGCAACTTTGAAAATTATGGCACCTAATTGCTGAGTCAGCTTTATCAAACTCAACTCTTGAATTACAAGAAGGACAAAAAAGTGGGAATTTAAACGGTTCCGATGTTGCGTTTCTTTTTGAAACATTTACATTTTTAATTTTTGGAATTACATCCCCTGCTCTATAAACTGTAACCCAATCACCCCTTCTAATATCTACACCAGACCTTATTTTATTACCTTTATTATCAAACCCTCTAATAAAATCTTTATTATGCAGCGTAGCGCTAGAAACGATTACGCCACCGACATTCACCGGTTTCAATTTTGCTACGGGTGACAATGTTCCTGTTCTACCTATTTGAATTTCAATATCTTCAATAACAGTAATGGATATTTCAGCCGGAAATTTGTGCGCAATAGCCCATCGTGGCGACGAAGATCTAAACCCCAGCCTCTCTTGCAAACGGAAGTCATTAACCTTGTACACTATACCGTCAATCTCGTAATTGAGCGACGGTCTCATAGAAAAAATCTCTTCATAGTATTTTAAAAGTTGCTCTAGATTACTAAAAACTCTGGAAATATTGTTGGTTTTAAATCCCAAATCATTAAAAATTTTAAGTAAAGTTTTTTGATTATCTGCTAATTTGTGAGGGTCACTCCCAACAGAGTATGCAAAAAAGCACAAGTTTTTGCTTCTTTCTTTGTTAGATTTAAACTGCCTTAACGTACCTGATGCCGCATTTCTTGGGTTAGAAAAAGCCTTATTGCCCGCCTTTTTAAGTTCCTCATTTAACTCTTTGAATGCTGAATTTGGGAAGTAAACTTCTCCTCTTATTTCAAGAGTTTCAATTTCTGTAGGTATAGATAGTGGTACATCTGGTATTAGCCGAGCATTCTCCGTTACATCTTCACCAATTTGACCATCACCTCTAGTCACCGCTCGGAATAAAGCACCATTTTTATAGATTAACGATAACGACAATCCGTCAATCTTTGGTTCAAATACCAAGTCAATATTCTTGCTTTCAGGAACATCCAAAAACGATCTTATTTGTTTCAAGAAATTGAAAATATCTTCTTTATTGAACCCATTGGAAAGAGAATACATTGGCGTGAGGTGATTAACTTTTTTAAACTTAGAGTTTGGTGTAGCACCTACTTGATTTAAAATTTTAAATTCATCATCTAATTCTGGATATTTCGCTATAATTTGTGTCACTTCAGAAATGTTCTGATCGTACTCCTGATCTGTAATATCCGATTGATTGAAGTTGAAATATAATTCTCTTGATTTCGCAATTATCTCTGACAGCTCTCTAAGTCTGTATATTGCTTCAGATTTTGTAAACATCTATTTCTCTAATAAAAACTGTACCATAAGATTACCGATGTTTTTGATACACTTCAAATGTAGTTTCAAGTAGAGCTGTTTGTAACGAGAATTATTATTTGATTGATCAAAAACTTCATCTAAGTTAGATAGAGAGAAATGAATGATTTGGGAATAAATAAAAAGCCGGAGGATACTAGAGTAGTTGTTGCAATGTCCGGGGGAGTAGACAGCTCAGTTGCTGCTGGTCTTTTAAAGAGGCGAGGCTATAATGTGATTGGCCTTACAATGAAATTGTTTGACTATAAAAAAATCAATCAAAATAGTAAGACCTGCTGTGCAGGAACAGATATTATGGACGCAAAAAAAGCGGCAGCAGAGTTGGATATCCCACATTATGTTGTTAATTTTGAAAAAGAATTTCGACAAAAGGTAATAGAAGATTTCATAAGTAGCTATTCTGGTGGAACTACACCTGTTCCCTGTATAAGGTGTAATGAACGGATAAAGTTTAAAGATTTAATTATAAAAGCAAAAGAGTTGAATGCAGACTGCCTTGCTACTGGGCATTATGTTAAACGGGTTGAAGTTGAAAACTCTGTTCAACTTCACATAGCTAGCAATCCAAAGAAAGATCAGAGCTATTTTTTATTCACAATTACTCCTGAGGAATTAAAATTTCTACGGTTCCCGTTAGGCTCAATAGAAACCAAATCTAAAACACGCAATCTTGCTAGACGCTATAATTTGAAGGTTGCTGACAAAAATGAAAGCCAGGATATATGTTTT
>CABZEW010000049.1 GCA_902524845.1 uncultured Alphaproteobacteria bacterium | reverse complement strand
GAATCCGCGTTTTAAAAAACAGTGGTCAATACTGCATGTTTTAATATTTCCTACGACTAGTTAGATTATTTCTTACGACTAGTGAAGAAGTTTGTCGTTATTTTTGTCGTTAAAAAAATTAAGTGATTGATTTTATTGGGAAAATATGGCTCCGCAGGTAGGGTTCGAACCTACCGCCAGAGTGTCATACCTGGTCATAAAGTGTCACAAAGTGTCATATTTATAAGGGTATGATGGTCATATGTGGTCATACTTGGTCATAAAGATTTATATAGTGTCATACTTTTCTTGTCACCAACTTGTCACCAAATGCTAAAAAAAACCCTACCGCCAGTTTTATCACCGTAGGAAATTTGTCACCAAATTACTTCGCAGATGTATAGATGATTGTTGATCGGCAGTTCATCTTGTTTACCTAACAACCCTTATTTGTAAGACAGTTGTGAAACTGATCAAAATTTGGGGCAGCTCGCTTATTGTTTGAAGCTCTTTACTTTCCCCAAAATACTCAATGTCTCTTGTAAAAGAGAGGGATGAAACAGAGATGTTTTTAAAAGGTTCTCATCGAAGCCATTATCTTTTGCTCTAGCGTAATAATCTTTTGCGAGTTTTTTATTTCCTCTTTTCCATTCAAGTTTTGTGAGAACAGCAAGAATTTGGGGATGTAAATCTTGGGCTTCTAAATATTTTTCAACAATTCTAAAAATCTCGTCTTCCTGCCCATCCTCAAATAATCTTAGTACCAAGATATTAAGAGCCACCCAATCGGTATCGATTTTTGCCATCTCTCGAGCACTTCGTGCGTAATCAATTGCCATCTTTCGTTTCCCACATGTCGCATAAACTAGTGCACCAACTCCTAAGCTGTCCTGCGTACTAAGCTCGGAGTTAGCAATTTTTACTTCAGCGATAGACTCTTCACAATTTCGTCCGAGAAAAAGGAGGCCAAGATAGGCTCTAGCAATGTAAGAATTAGGACCAGGAAGTTCGGCAACAGCCGCATTCAAGTAATTTTCTACGTTTTCTTTATCTTTTTCGATATTTTCACTCATCCCAAAAATGGCCCCTTGAAATGTTTGCCAGGCTCGAGGCACACCAAAAAATCCTTCAGAATAATTTCCTCTTTCCTTCGCAACTTGCTCAATTTCTTTTAGCATGTTCTTTGATTTCATGTAGCCGTTAACGGTAAATTTAGAAAGCTCTTTTCTCCAATTTAGTGTCATTCTTACCTGCTCTGCTGAAAGATTTCGGTCTTTAAACCAACTTTCTATCATCGCAGCATCATTCATCACCTTGAATTGCATTTCATTTAAAATTTCAGAAACTAATATGTTTTGGGCCTTAAAAATATCATCAAAATTGATCAGCTTATTTGTTGAGGATATAACTTCGTTTTTTTCTAAAGATATCACTTCAATGTTGATCCGTGCCTGTTCGCCTGAAGAAAGTACTGAAGAATTGATTAAAAAATCGACTCTATGTTTAATATGCAGTGTTTTTTGATCGAATTCTCTATCAGTCAACAAATTGCTAAGTTTCTCTGGCCCTACTCTTATAGAGTCAAATTTTGATAATGAAGAAATTATTGAATTAGTAAGTCCATTATTGAAAACTGATTGAGTTTCACCTAAACCGCTCGTAAAAACTGGTGCCACAACTACCAAAGGTTTAGAAGTTAAAGTAAATTTTTGTTTTTCTTGTTCATTATTTGACAGAAAAACAAAGGCAAGAACACCGACAATCAATACCGCAGCCCCAACCCCTAGGATAGTTATCATAGAGCTCGACTTTGTTTTTAATGTTCTCTTTTGCGACGGATCAAGAAGAATATCAAAAGCATGAAACTCATTTTGCTTTACCTTCTGTACTCCAAGATCATTAAACGTCATTTTTGTCTTAGGAACAACAAGGTCATAGACACTTTTGGATATAGAGATACCATTGGGTTGGGCTAATGCTTCTAATCGTGCCGCAATGTTTACTCCATCACCAAAAAGATTACCCTCTTTCTTAACAACATCCCCCATATTAATACCAATACGGAACTCAAGCTTTACCTCTGTTTTATCGGATTCATTTCTTTTCTTAATGTCATTCTGAAAGGCAACACCGCATTCAACGGCATTTACTGCACTTGGAAACTCCGCTAATGCCGAGTCACCCGCAGTGTTGAATATTGATCCTTTATATTTCTTCAGACAGTTTTTAAGTATCTTCTCACATTCGGCATAGGCATTAAGAGTAGCATTCTCATCTCTTTCCATATGCTTAGAATAACCCACAACGTCGGCAACAAGTATTGCAGCTATTTTACGGTCTACTTCGGTGTTCATGGTTAAACAGTATTTATAGTGAACGTATTTTACAATTACGATTTTAATATGTCTGTGAATTAGGCACGGGTTTCTCAATCAGAAAAGAATGAACATGGGCCAAACTACAGTTCTTTTTCCATTTGGGTAAGTATTTTTAAAGAACTATCAATAGCCTCTTGATTGAAACGGAACATATATTTAAATTTCTCAATCCCAAATCCAGCTTTCTTAAATCGGTCATAATACTCTAATGCTTCCTTCTTATTGTTCTCTTTGTAGTTAATTACAGAGTATATAACTAGTATTAATGGATCTATATCAACGGCATTGATATTTTCTCCAACGAGCTCAATAATTTCATCATAGTTACCTTCAACGAACAAAAAAGTGGATAATATCTTTGTATAATAAAGTCCTGGATCATTTGGAACTAACGTTAGAAGTTCCCTCATTCTCAAAATAGATTTGCCAGTTTGACCGCACATGTTGTAAAGGCCTGCTCCAATTAAAAGAGTCTCTGAACTGCTTCCATTCTCTTCAGCTTTTTCTAGGTCGCGCATAGAAGCCTCGCAAGTTCCATTGAAAAGTTGAGGATATATATATGCTCTTGCCAAGTAAGAATCAGGAAAATTGGGGGCAACCTCAATAGATTTTTCCAGAGCGAGTTTTAATTCTTTCTTATCTTTTTCTGGATCGCTGCTAATTTTATACATGATCCTTTGATATATAATATATGCCCGCATACCCAATAGCAAAGCGTTATCTTCAGAGTATCTAGATTGTAGATCGTCTATAATTGCTTGAGCTTTTCGATGCCCTTCCAAATTGCCCTTACGCCATTCAGCTATAAAATTCAATCCAAGAGTGTAGTCTTCTATAGTCTTAAAGAAAGACAAATACTTAGATCCGTCATTGCCAACGCTGAGATCCACTTGGATCACTTTAAGCATTTCATTGCTTATTTTATCCTGTTCTTCAAAAATATTATTAAGTGCGAAAGTTCTGTTTTTAGTTACGATAACTTGGTTGGTATCTAAATCTCGAAGTTCCAAGTTTAATCTTGCATTTTCTGAGATAACCTGAAGTGATCCGCTCACAATAAAATCTACTCCATAGTTATCATGGATGTCTTTATCTTGCATTCCTGTTTCAGCTACGTGAAAGGATGTACTGCTGGATAAAACTTTTATATTTATAAAAGAAGAAAGCGTAGCAATCATACTTTCCGTTATTCCCTTTTCAAATCCCTTTTGACTTTCACTAAGACCAGAGGCTGAAATAGGTTCTACAAGAATAACTGGTTTAGATGAAATCTGAACAGATTGTTTTTCAGAATTAGGAAATATAAAATATAGAGTGGTTAATCCTATCAGCAGAACAGCGGCAATAGCCCCGAGGATAGGTAGCGTTGAGCTAGACTTTGTTTTTAATGTTCTCTTCTGCGATGGATCGAGAAGAATATCAAAGGCATGAAACTCGTTTTGCTTTACCTTCTGCACACCGAGATCGTTAAAGGTCATTTTGGTTTTTGGGACAACGAGGTCATAGACACTTTTGGATATGGAGATGCCATTGGGTTGGGCTAATGCTTCTAATCGTGCCGCGATGTTTACGCCATCACCAAAAAGATTACCCTCTTTCTTAACAACATCGCCCATATTAATACCAATGCGGAACTCAAGCTTTACCTCTGTTTTGTCCGAGCCATTTCTTTTCTTGATATCATTCTGAAAGGCGACACCGCATTCAACCGCGTTAACCGCACTTGGAAACTCAGCTAAAGCAGAGTCACCTGCGGTATTAAAAATAGATCCTTTGTACTTCTTAAGACAGTTTTTAAGTATTTTCTCGCATTCGGCATAGGCCCTAAGAGTAGCGTTCTCATCTCTTTCCATATGTTTGGAGTAACCAACAACATCAGCTACCAAGATTACAGCTATTTTGCGATCTATTTCAGTGTTCATGGTTAAACAGTATTTATAGTGAACGTATTTTACAACTAAGATCTAAATAAGTGTGCTAATTAGACGCTATAATCTGCATTTTAAAAATTAAATGTCAATATGGAGGTTTTGCAAATCCCTACCGCCAGTTTTTTTTGTTTGTCACCAAAAATTTTATTTAGAAAAAAAGTTTGTCACCAAACTTGTCACCAAAAATTTTAAGTGATTGATTTTATTGGGAAAAATTGGCTCCGCAGGTAGGGTTCGAACCTACGACCAATTGATTAACAGTCAACTGCTCTACCACTGAGCTACTGCGGAACATGCAAGAATAATTGCACTAATTTTAGCTTTATTTCAAGAGAAATAATAATAATTCTCAAATAGCTTTAGAGAACTTTGCACTTATGGAAAATTCATCTACTGTTACTTTACCCCGCTCATAGAGATCAATAAGATGCGCTAGAACATTTCTAACAGCAGCTCTTTTAAGCATAGGATTCAAATCAATATATACATTGTCTACTATCTCTTCGGGTGTTCTTGAAATTTTTGCAATGGAATTCAATATCTGTTTTTCTCTATCTCGTCTGTGCGCGATTTGTGCAAGCACCATTTGTTTCGGTTCCTTCAAAGGTTTACCATGCCCCGGGTAATAAATTTTTTCATCTCTCGTTAATAGTTTTTCTAAAGATTTTATAAAAGATCCTAAATCCCCATCTGGTGGAGAAATCAGAGTTGTAGCCCAACCCATTACATGATCTCCACTGAATAAAGCCTTTTTTTCTTTTACCGAAAGGCAAATATGATTACTCAGATGCCCAGGAGTATGAATAACCTCAAACCTATAATTATTTCTATCAAGGAACTGTTTGTCATATACTTTTTCATCTAAAGCCAGCTCTTTATCAATACCCTCCTCACCACCTAAATCTAATGAGGAAGATAGTCGTTTCATAAAATTTGTGCGCGCTTCATCAGCAGACCCAAATCCAATAATTGAGGCTCCCGTTTCATTTTTCAATCGCCTAGACAAGGGCGAATGATCAACATGTGAGTGCGTCAAAATAATGTCTGTTAATTTTCGTTTCCCAATATACTCCATTATAGAATTGAAGTGCTCAGCACTTGCAGGGCCAGGATCAATAATAATCAAATTATCAGTACCCAATACGTAGGATCTGGTTCCAGTAAAGGTCATTGGGCTGGCATTGTCTGCGGTTATAACCACCAAATCGTCTTCGAGCCGCTCTGCCTTACCAACTATTGGATTATGATTTGTATCAAAGCTTATGGCCATATTTTTAGATTACATTATAATTGAGACAAAAATAATAGAATAATGAAATATTTAAGGCTGAAAAAATATCTCCCCAGAAGCTTTTTCGGAAGAGCACTCCTGATTATAATACTACCAATTATTATTTTGGAAGCCATTATAGGTTTTGCCTTCATACAACGATACTTTGAACAAGTAACAACGCAGTTGGCAAAAAGCACTGTTTTACAAATGAACTATGTTCTCGATCGTTATGAAAATACACAAAAAAAAGACAAAATATTTTTTTTGAACGATATGGAAGAGAAATTTGAGATGAAGCTAACAGTAGTAAACGAAAGAAATAATATGAGTTTTGTTCAGAAATATTCCTATGACTTTTCTGGCATAACTCTTATAAAAATTCTTAAGAATGATGTGCCGAATATTAAAAATATTGACCTCAAATCTAACGGTCTTGTTACGATATTAATAAGCCTTCCAGATAAATCTTATCTAAAATTTGAGATAGAGAGAGAAAGGTTCACCGCGTCAAACCCTCATCAGTTATTAGTTCTCATGGTCCTATTAACAATTATACTTGGATTTTTATTGCTTATGGTTTTAAGGAACCAAATTAAACCTATAAAGACGCTTGCTTCTGTTGCAGAAGCTTTTGGAAAAGGGCAATCGCTAGCTTATAAGCCCACGGGATCAATAGAAATAAGAAAAGCTGGGTCGGCATTTCTTGAGATGAGGAAACGACTGGAGAGACAAATTGAGCAACGCACACAAATGCTATCAGGAGTGAGTCATGATCTTCGTACACCTTTAACACGCCTTAAATTAGCTTTAGCACTCAAAGAGGAAGATACGGAGACAAAAGAAATGCTGAACGACATTCAATTGATGCAAAATATACTCGATGAATTCTTACAATTCTCCAAAAACCAACAGACAGAAAAGGTCAAAGAAATTTCGTTAATTGATCTTTATGATTTTTTAAACAGGAATAGCATGAATCGACAAGAAAAATTACAGTGGGTACAAAATTTGAAAAACCATGAAAGAAAAGTTCATTTGCGACCAAACAACTTATCAAGAGCGTTAAACAATTTGATTGAGAACGCAGTTTTCTATGGCTCTTATGTAAAGGTTTCACTTATAGAAAAAAAATTCCGTTTACTTATTCACATCGAAGATAACGGACCAGGGATCCCTGGAGATAAAATACAGGAGGCAATGAAACCATTTGTTCGGCTAGACAATTCCAGAAATTTAAATAAACCGCATGGTGTAGGACTGGGATTATCTATAGCATCAGACCTAATAAAAATCCACGGTGGGAACCTAAACCTAAAAGAAAGCAAAGATCTTGGTGGGTTGAAAGCGAGCCTGACTATACCACTCTGATTTATCCACTTTAAAGATTTAACCTAAATTATGGCCTGCAGTTTTAACTATCCCTCCGTCTGAGGCTATCGTTTCACCTACAATATAGGATCCAGCTTGCGAACATAAAAATATTGCTAACCCCGCAATATCTTCAGGAAGACCGACTCTACTTCGCGGATTTTTTCTAGCCGTTTCACTGTAATCGTGTTCAACAGCAGAGCCTAACATCTGACTAGGATAAGGGCCAGGTGCTATTGCGTTAACAAGTATATTTTCCTTAACTAGTTTTGCCGCCATTACTCGTGTTAAATGATGTACAGCTGCCTTTGATGTGCTATATGAATAAGTCTCAAAAGCCGGAACATTTAACCCATCAATTGAACCAATATTTATAACACGTGACGGATTGTTACTAGAGGCTCTTACTTTCAACATTTCAGTTAGTTTTTGTGTTAAAAAGAAAAGGGACTTTACATTTAAATCCATAACTTTGTCCCACCCTGCCTCAGAAAACTTATCAAAAGGCTGGCCCCAAGCAGCGCCAGCATTATTAATTAAAAAATCGATAGCATCTTCTTTTTCTCTAATCTTTTTTAAAAAATAATCTATGCCCACTGCGCTACTTAAGTCACATGCAATCGGTATACAAACGCCGTCATACTTTTTTGCTAACTCTTCGGCCTTTGCTACTAACGGACCCTCCTTACGAGCGGTTATATATACTTTTACACCATTTGCCAGAAAGCCTGAGGAAATCATTTCACCTATACCTCTAGAACCACCTGTTACTACTGCAACCTTTCCAGACACATTAAAAAGTTCACTTATTTTCATTTCAACCGCTCCGATATTTGACTATGCAATCGTATAAAAAGAGGGTTGAAAAGTAAAATACTTAATTTCAGTCTCAATTTTTTTACTCAACCTTAGTAGTCAAAATATCCAATAAATCATAAATTATTCAAAATGAACTCTGATACCTTTTTAGATGGGCTCCGAGGGAAAAGGATTATAAAAAAGAGGATTAGGAAGTAATGGCCATTCTATTAGTTTAGGCATAAGCTTCAAAAAGGCATTTGCGCCGGAGAACCCAAGCTATACCCTGGGCGTCATACTTATCAAAAATGTTAACAAATGTAGTATTTATAGAGGTATGACGGTCAAACTTTGTCATAAAAATTTAAATTGTGTCATACG
>CABZEW010000048.1 GCA_902524845.1 uncultured Alphaproteobacteria bacterium | reverse complement strand
AAGGATTATGAAAGTGATGGCACAGAATTTACTCCGCTCAGACAAGAACCGCTAGACCCTCGCGCTGAAAGCCTCAAAGGACAATTAGATGAACTGAAAAAACTATACGAGAAAAAGAGCAATAAGCTTGCGACGTTGGATGAAGCTCTAAGGGTTCAATTGCTTATAGAAGGTATTCTATTATCAAAGCCAGGCTAGAATTATAAAATGAAAAGTAAATTAAATGTTTCATTGCTCCAAATGCAGTCACGAGCAAAGCATAAACCTAATATCGAAAAAGTGAGAGAGGCTGCATTTAAGGCAAAGGGACAAGATATCCTTGTACTACCTGAATATTCAGGATTATTGAACAAGAATGCTAAAGAAGTAAAAAATATTTTAATAGCTGAAGTGGCAGATCCCTTCATAGAAGAATGTAAAAATCTAGCAAAGGATAATAAGCTTTGGATCCATATCGGTTCAACTCCGGTTAAAGTCGGAGAAAAATTATACAATAAATCAGCACTGATTAACAACGAGGGACGCATTATTGCTGATTATAATAAGCTTCATATGTTCGACATATATCCTGAAGGTAGAAAGCCTATCCTAGAGTCAAATCACTATCAAAGTGGTGAGAAAGCAACATTAGTGGAGACCCCTTGGGGCTATTGGGGTATGACCGTTTGTTATGACCTAAGGTTTCCATACTTATTCAGAACATATGCCCAAAAAGGCGCCAAAGTAATTTTTGTTCCTTCTGCCTTTACACTTATAGCAGGTGATGCCCACTGGGAAATTCTTCTTCGTGCGCGCGCAATAGAAACAGGTTGTTGGATAATAGCAGCAGCTCAGGTTGGATTACATGAGGATGGTAGAGAAACCTACGGGCACTCGATTATTGTAAATCCTTGGGGAAAAGTTGTTATCAATCTCGGTGATAAAGGGGAGAGACAAATGAATTTTGAAGTTGATATTGATCTAGTACACACTGCTCACCAAAAAATACCCTCATTCAAGAGTGATCAAGCATTCAACTTAGAAGTCATTAGCATGGAATAGAACTAATCTTAATGAAAAGTTTTCTAGACATAAAGTTATCATTGTAAGTATACTGACAGCCGTCAGTTTTTATTTAAATTTGAGGAGTAACCCATGAGAGAAGCTGTAATTGTTTCCACTGCCAGGACACCGATAGGAAAAGCATTTCGAGGAGCTTTTAACGATACTCAAGCACAGGAAATGGCTGGGCATGCTATAGCAGAGGCCGTAAAAAGATCAAAGGTTTCTAAAGAAGAAATCGATGACGTCATTATAGGTGCTGCTGGCCAACAGGGTTCACAACAAGGAAATATAGCTCGTCAATCTTTGTTAAGAGCTGGGCTACCAGTATCGGTAGCTGGAATGTCATTAGATCGACAATGTGCATCAGGAATGATGGCGATCGCAACGGCCGCCAAAGAGATAACTGAAGACGGAATGACAATTACTGTAGGCGGAGGCGTTGAGTCGGTATCGTTAGTTAGAAATGAAAAGTTTAGAATGGATAGGGCCAGAGATCCCTGGCTAGAAGAAAATATCCCATCCCTTTATATGACCATGATTGAAACCGCCGAAAATGTGGCGAAACGCTATGGTATATCTCGAGAAGCGCAAGACGAATATTCCCTACAATCTCAAATGAGAATAGCAAATGCCCAGAAAAATGGTTTTCTGGACAAAGAAATTGTACCCTTAAAAACTACGATGAGGTATAAGGACAAGGAAACTGGTGAAATAAGCAGTCATGATGTGTGTATCGAAAAAGATGAGGGTAACAGGCCTAGTACCACCATCGAGGGCTTGAGCGCTCTTAAGCCCGTTTTTAAGGATGGAATTTATCTTAAAGAAGGCGAATATATAACCGCAGGTAATGCGTCGCAACTCTCTGATGGTGCATCAGCTTCCGTTTTGATGGAAGCTCGTGAAGCTGAAAAGAGAAATATTTCTCCTTTAGGTGCCTACAGAGGGATAGCAGTAGCTGGCTGCGCGCCAGATGAAATGGGAATAGGTCCGATATATGCAGTTCCAAAGCTTCTTAACCAGCACGGGCTAAAAATCGACGATATAGACTTATGGGAGCTTAATGAAGCTTTTGCAAGTCAAGTGATTTACTGTAGGGATCAACTAGGGATTCCCAATGAGCTTTTGAATGTTAATGGTGGAGGAATATCTATCGGCCACCCTTTTGGGATGTCAGGAGCCAGACTTGTAGGACACGCCCTTATTGAAGGGAAAAGAAGAAACGCAAAATACGTTGTTTGTACTATGTGTGTAGGAGGCGGTATGGGTGCTGCTGGACTTTTCGAGGTACTGTAATTGCTTGTTGTTTCAGAACCAAAAGATCTCTTGGGTCATATTAATCATAATCTAGGTTATGGGGAATGGATTTTAATTGACCAAAAAAAAATTAATGAATTTGCTTCAATTTCTGGTGACCATCAATGGATACACGTCGATACCGACAGAGCGGTTAATGAAATGCCGGATGGAAAGACAATAGCACATGGTCTTCTCACTCTTTGTATGTCAGCTGATCTAGCCGGAAATGTTTTGAAAATTGAGCAACTAAAACAAAGTATAAATTATGGTATCGATAAAGTAAGATTTACATCACCGATTAAAGTAGGAACAAAAATAAGAATGAATTCGGTTATTGAAGACGTAACAGAACGAGATAATGGCGTAATTTATTTAAAAATCAAAAGAGTTGTCGAGATGGAAGATGGAGAAAGGCCTGCCATGGTTGCCAGCACTATATCGCTTTTATATCCAATAAAATAAATACTTATTTTAGTTGTAAATTCTCTACCATAGCTACCACCGATGATACAATCGTATCTAAAACAATATTCTTATCGACGTCCGTATTAAGCCAATCCCTCATTGGAGCAAACGAATTAGAAAAAATTATATAATTAGCCATAACCTCAACCCTCTTATCATCTTGGCTCAAGCTAAATTCTCTTCGTAAATAATCTGATAGCGCCTTTATCATACTTTTTTCATGCTTACGAAGAAGTTTTCTGTCCTCTCGATCTAAATGGGGAACGGTTCTGTAGGCCAAGATGGTGCCATTTCTTTTCTCGTCCCAACAAATTCTGAAATAATCTCTGAGAATTGATTTGAAAGACCGACCTTCAGACTCCTTTAAAAGATCTTCTAGTCTAGGAGAAATCCTAAACCATACTCTGTTTAAAAGCCTCCTAAGGATATCCTGTTTGTTTAAGACATAGTCGTATATGCTCGCTTGATTTATCCCTGACTTGCTACAAATATCCCTTATAGTAGTTGCTGCAAAACCTTTCTCAATAAAAAGATCCTGTGCCGCATCTAGGAGCTGATCCCTTCTTTCTTCGACTAATACCTTGTTTTGAATTACATCTATTTCTGCCTCAACGAGATTTGAACGATATAATTTTTTCTTCATTGAAATCTTATTCAATTTAATTCCTGTCCAATTAAGTTTATTTAGCTATCGGCGACAGAGTGCTTATATCATTTTCGAATAATTTCTCTACTTCTTTTTCTGAATAACCTAACTTTTCCTTTAATATGTTACACGTATCTGCTCCCAGAAATGGCGCATCACCTTGGTATTGATATCGCTTTCCGTCTTTATCATTAAATGGAAGACCAACTTGTTTTTGCAAACCAATAAATGGCCTCGCGGTTTCATAATAAAAACTTACTTCGTTTAAATACTGATCATCTAGACATTTTTCTGGCGAAACAACAGGAGCAGCAGAAACTCCCGCTTTCTGTAGCTTATCAATCAGAGAGATTGACGATGTCTCGAACATCCATTCGCTTATTAATTCTTCGATATCTTGTTCACATTTTTTTCTGTGATCTGCTTCCATGTCTCTAAATTTTTCAATATGTTTGTTGTCTATCAACAGGCATAAATTCTGCCAAGAAGTGTCATTTTCTACAGATAGGGCAACGTATTGACCGGACTGTTTATTATAGAAGATTCCATGGGGACATTTGACTGTATGCCTGTTTCCTAATCTATTGATATCGTGATTCGAACTAGGTGAATAGTTCAATAGACCATTGGCGGCAAAGGGAAGCAGGCACTCAGTTAAGGATATATTAACAAACATAAACCCATCATTTTTCTGTCTATGGAGAATAGAGAGAAGTAATGCTGCTGCCCCATATATTCCTCCTATAGGATCTCCATAGGCAATGTGAGCCATTAAAGGAGCCCAATTTGGCTTACCTCTAAAAAAAGGGGTTCCTGAAGCGTGTTCAAGAGTGGAACCGTATGCTCTTGTTTCTGACAATTCATTCCCAGATCCAAAGGCAGTCAAAGATATAAGGGTTAGATTTGAATTTACTTTTTTCAACTCATTTTGACCAAGCCCCAGTTTCTCCATCACACCGTCTGCTTGATTTTCAATTACAATATCTGCCTTAGCTACCAACTCTCGCGCAACTTTTAAACCCTTGTCAGTTTTCAGGTCTACAGATATGCTTTTTTTACCTCTGTTTAGAGCCGCAAATCTTCTACTTTCTTCATATTGTTTTTTATCTATCGCCTCTTGTGAAAAATTTGTTGCTCTCCACCAGTCTGGATATGTTCCCGCCTCAACTTTTACAACCTCTGCCCCAACATCAGCTAATATTCTTGTAGCTAATGGGCCTGCCCAGCCCATAGAAAAGTCTAATATAAACATTTTCTTTGCATTTTTATCATCACAAGGTCGAGCAGACAAATCATTAGAGTAAAACTGGCAAATAGGTGTTTTCGGTGCTTTTATTTCCTTACTATTTATCGAATACTTTATGAGTGCTTCTCGTTGATTAAATACTTTATGATTTTGGAGCTCCGTTGGATTTGGGACCTCAACCATTGGTATTCTTTTTTCCCTGCCGAGTTTTGCCCATTCTCTTGCATCCCTTATTATTAAACGCTCCTTAATCAAATCTTCCAGAAAATCTATATTTTCGCTTCGTTTTTGAATGGAATTTAAATCATGCTTGTAGAACAGATCTTGTAAGTCTAGCAACTCGCAAAAGGACTTCCATTGAGGAAGTGTAATTACAGTTGTTCCTAGCCAACCCGTCTTACATTTATAGATTCCTAGTGGGCAGGTAGGAAAAAATCTATTTATCCCTTCTCTAGAGTTGGGTTTGCCAAACCTTATAGAATCTGATGACTGTAATTCTCCCAAAATCATATTAGATTCTAAAATGGAAATATTCGTTTTTTTAGTTCTATTCTCTAAAATAGCAACCAAAGACGCTATGAAGGCGTTTGTTCCACCTATAATTGAGGCCTCCGTTTCACCAGTAAAAATTGGCGTGTCTTCCTTTGGCCCAACTGGGTAAATAGTACCTGCTAGTGCTTGAATAGTAATATCAGAACCTTTCCAATTTGAGTAAATGCCTTTCTCTCCAAACCAGCTAAGATCTATCACTATTGAGTTATTGCTATCTGAAAATTTGAAACCATGAATTGTTTCGGCAATTAAGATTAAATCAAATTTACGATAATCAATATTTTCCTGTTCCTCTTTACCATAATTCAGCCAATCTTTAAGATTTTCATTTGTGTGAGCCTCATCAACGCAAACCCCTTTATCTTTCAATTTTCTAAGAGACTTATCATTTAATCTGAAGACTCGAGCCCCAAAGTCTAAAAGCATTCGTCCACACCATCCTGAGGCTGTGCCCTCACCAACCTCAAGAACTCTTAAATCCTTTAAAATTGTTTGCGATATGTTTTCCATATTTATCTTTACTTTAATAAATTACACCCTTCAACCTTGGGTCAAGAAGATCTCTTAACGCATCACCGATAAAATTAAAGGATAACACTAATGCAAAAACCATTGCCCCAGGAACTATAGATAAAAGTGGTTGTTTCTCTAGTAAGGGAAATGCTTGCTGTATCATATTACCCCAAGTAGGTGTTGGCGGCTGAACACCAATTCCTATAAAACCTAATCCAGCTTCAGTCAGCACAGCATATCCCATTGCAAGCGTGCTCTGAACTATTATGGGCGCAATACTGTTGGGAAGTATATGCACGAAAATAATTCGAAAATTACTGAATCCGCCAGCCTCAGCAGCTTTGATAAAATCTTGTTCTCGGACAATCAAACCTTGACTTCTTACTATTCTCGCCATCCAGGGTACATTTGCTATCCCAATCGCCAATACTACCGTGGTTAGCGAGCTTCCAATTGCGACAGATAGGCCTATGGCTATAACTAGACTTGGAAATACTACTAAAGCATCCATTATTCTCATTAAGACGTTATCGATCGGTCCTCTAAAATGGACAGAAATAAGCCCTAAGGGAACACCAATAAGAACCGATAGAATTATCGCTCCAAAACTTACGATTAAAGCAATGCGCGATCCGTATATCAGTCTGGAAAGAGTATCTCGCCCTATTTGATCTGTACCTAGCCAATGCTCGTATGACATGCCACCGAGTAAAAAATTATAATCCATTACATTTGGATCATAGGGAACAAGCAATGGTGCGAAGATAGCGCTAAAAAATGTTAAGAGTACAAATATAGATCCAAAAACTGCTGTTGGAATTTTGATAAAATTTTTAATAAAAATCAGAGAAGTACTAGATTTTTTATTATTTGCCTTAAAAGTACCCAAAGAAATCTCATCCATCATATTTAATACGCGGATCTAACCAAGCGTACAGTATATCTGTAATTAAGTTACAAAATAAAACCATGAAAGCCATTAGCAAAACAGATCCTTGAACTACTTGGAAATCTCTTCCTAAAACTCCATCCACAACAAAAGTTCCCATTCCTGGTAATCCGAAAAGCGTTTCCACAACTATCGCGCTTGCAAATATCCTTCCGGCCTGCAAGCCGAGAATTGTTACCACAGGTAAAAGCGAGTTCTGAAGAGCATGAACGAAAATTATTCTTACATCATACAATCCCTTTGATCTAGCTGTCCGAATATAATCTTGAGCTAGAACCTCCAGCATTGCTGACCTAGTTTGACGCATTATTAGTGCACAGCTTGTACAACCAAGAGCGAATGAAGGGAGAATTAGATGTCTTAACCCCTCTATCGGATCTTCAAACGGGTCAACATATCCCTGCGTGGGAAGCCACCCCAATGATACGCTGAAAACGAGAATTGATACAATTCCAAGCCAAAAGTCAGGGATCGCTACAGCCCCTATTGAAAAAAAAGTTGCAGCATGATCCGGTGCTTTACCACGATAAACGGCGGATAAAATGCCAGCGGGGACCGAGACGGTTATTGCAAAAATTAGGGCGACCAAACCCAACTGAAAAGTAACAGGCGCCCTAGCCATTAATTCCTCAGTTACCCTCAATCCGCTTTCTACTGATCGTCCAAGATCACCCTGAAAAACATTTTGCAGCCAAAGAAAATATTGTACTAAAAAAGGCTCATTAAGATTATATTTTTCTCTTAATAACGCTAACTGTTCTTCATCAAGTACCACGTCTATACCGACATAAGCGTATACTGGATCACCAGGAACAGCCCATAGCAGACTGAAAATCAGAAATGTTATTATAAACATTACTGGTATCATCTGAATTAATCTTTTTAAAATGAAAGTACGCAACGTGAAACTTGCTTGTTTGGCCTACCCAGAAGAAACCAGGTAGGCCTTGGAGAGAAAGTATTAGTCAGTCATACATACTTCACGAAAGTTCATTTTACCATCGTGCATACTTACAGTGTCGATATTCCCAACTTTTTTAGAGGCCACCGTCACAAACGTCTGATAGACCATAGGAACTACGATTGATTGACCCAAGACTATCTCATCAACTTTTCGGTAGATTTTTTTCCTCTCATCGATATCTGACAAGGCAGCACCTTTCTCAATAAGTGCATCGAGTTCAGGATTAGCTAGATTTGCCGCATTGTAGTAGCCACTGCTTTTGTAGACGTTTGACCCAGCCCAATCAGGCTCTGGATATCGGCTAAAGCTCGTAGCGTACATAGCAAATTTACCCTCCTTGAAAAACGCTGCTCCAGCAGCCTTTCCACTCATTACCTCGATATTCATTTTAATACCGACTTGAGCAAGCTGAGCTTGCATAACTTCAGACTCAGGTTTACGTGCTCCAAATGTTACCATTGTAAATTCGAAGCCATTTGGTT
>CABZEW010000047.1 GCA_902524845.1 uncultured Alphaproteobacteria bacterium | reverse complement strand
CATAACATGTTTAACAATTTTTTGTGCCATTTTTTTATTTTCTCCTAATTCAAGAGAAGTTCTTTTCAAACTTATCTAAGGTTTCATTCATTTTTATAGAAGGTATCTTCTTTGATATCCAGACGTCTCCTTGTGGTTTAACCACCTCTAACTCATTAACCGTTCCAGCGTGAATTCTGACTAGCCCAGGTCTACCCTCATTAAGGGAGAATAAAGCATGAATGAAACGTGTTGTGGTCCAGGATATTCGTCTCCTGCAGAAGCTATAAAAGCTCCTAGGGAAAAACTTTTATATACAATCGCGATATATACTGGAACAGGTATTCAAAAACCCGACTATTTAGCCACTGTCGACGTTGACCCAGATAGTCCTACCTATTCAAAAGTCATACATAGATTGGAAATGCCAGACATTGGTGATGAGCTTCACCATATGGGTTGGAATGCGTGTTCATCTTGTCACGAAGACTCGAGCATGACGCGCAAATACATGCTACTTCCAGGGGTGCGGTCAAATAATATTCACATAGTAGATACCGCAACAAATCCAAAAACACCAACCATATATAAAATAATTGATGGAGCAGACATAAAATCAAAAACTAACTTAAGCGGACCGCATACAGTTCATTGTTTGGGTTCAGAAATAATTATCTCAATGCTGGGTGATGCAAAGGGAGAAGCACCTGGTGGATATTTGCATTTAGATAAAAATTTTGAAATTATAGGCAGGTGGGAAAACTCGATGGGAGATATACCATTTGGGTACGATTTCTGGTACCAACCGAGACACAATGTAATGGTTTCATCGGAATGGGCTGCTCCAAACACATTTATGCCGGGCTTTGATTTAGAAGAAGTAGGACACCTCAAGTATGGGAGACAGCTTCATTTTTGGGATTTCAAAGAACGTAAACCTATCGAAACTATATATTTGGGCGAAGATGGTCTAGTTCCTTTAGAAGTAAAGTTTCATCATAATCCAGATAGCAGTCACGGATTTTGTGGTGCAGCCTTAAGCGCAAACGTAATTCACTGGTGGAAAGATGAAGATAAAAAATGGCGATGGGAAAAAATTATTGATGTAGAAAATCAGCCTCATCCAGACTGGCCAATTCCTATTCCAGGTGTGATGTCTGCAATTCTTGTCTCAATGGATGATAAATACTTATATCTCAATAATTGGCTGCACGGTGATATGAGGCAGTATGATATATCAAATCCTCACAAACCAAAATTGACTGGTCAAGTTTGGATGGGCGGTTTACTTGGAAACGCTACTCAAGTCAATGGTCTAGACATTGCTGGTGGGCCACAAATGTTTCAGCTCAGCCTTGATGGAAAACGACTTTATGTAACAACCTCTTTATTCTCGACTTGGGACAACCAATTTTATCCCGATATGAGAGAAAAGGGCGGCGTTATGATAATGATTGACTGTGACCCAGTAAATGGTGGAATGAAGATTAATCCTGATTTTATAGTAAATTTTGGAGAAGAACCAAATGGTCCCAGCCGCTGTCATGAAAGTAGGTATCCCGGTGGCGATTGCACTAGTGATATATGGCTATGAAAAAATTTCAGGTCGAAATATCAAATAGGAGCGGTTTATCCTATCAAGTTGAGCGTAAACGACCGTTGCTTGATAGCTTGAGAGAGCATGGAGTTGATCTTCCCTATGGCTGTAAGTATGGAGGATGTATTACATGTGCTGCAAAACTTATTGATGGAGAAGTAGATCAAAGAAGGCAGGTCGCACTTAATAATAGACAGATAAATGATGGATACATTATACTTTGCGTAGCAAGACCTAAATCGGACCTTGTTCTTGAAATTGGTGTTGAAAGTCATGAAAAGCTTTATAGAAATCCATTTTTAGATCCATTGCAGCCTCATGAACTAAAGGATGATATTGCAACGAAAGAAAGAGAGAAGTAATGCCTGAAGCTGATGTAGACCACATTTATGATTACCCTAAAGGTTATATCAAAGACATTCTAAAATCTGTTAAAACAATTGCTATGGTTGGAGCTAGTGGGGACAAGACAAAATTTAGCTATGGTGTTTTAAGAGTGCTGCATGAAACTGGATATGAAATGTTACCTGTTAACCCCAACCCCAATATAAAAGATATTAGAGGGCTGAAAGTTTTTCACGGTCTCAAGGAAATAGATAAACCTGTTGATATGGTGCAGGTATTTCGCAGGAAAGAAGAACTTTTCTCGGTGGCAAAAGAGGCAATTGAAATTAACGCGAAAGTTCTCTGGGGGCAGATTGGAGTCTATGATGACGAGGCCGCAGCTATAGCATCAGCAGCGGGTTTGAAAGTTGTAATGAACAGATGTCCCAAAATCGAACTTTTTCGTCCCTTTTGGAAGCCAAGATTAGACCTTAAGATTTAAAACGAGTACATAATGGAATACCTCACTATTGACGATTTAAAAATCCAAGCCATAAAAAAAGTTCCTAAAGCATTTCACGACTATGTCTTATCGGGCTCCTGGACAGAGTCTACTTTGAGGGATAACTGTAATGATTTTAAAAAAATTTCCTTCCGACAGAGAGTTGCAGTTGATATCTCTAATAGAACTACAAGAAAAAGTTTATTAGGCACCGACTGCAAGATGCCTGTTGCTTTAGCTCCAGTAGGTTTGCTTGGCATGCAAAAGGCAGATGGTGAGATATTGGCAGCACAGGCCGCAGAAAATTTTGGCGTTCCTTTTACTCTTTCTACTATGTCGATCTGCTCAATAGAAGAAGTTGCGAAAAATACTTCTAAACCGTTTTGGTTTCAGCTCTATGTGATGAGAGACCATGAATTTGCTAAACGACTAGTTGAAAGAGCAAAAGCGGCGGAATGCTCTGCATTGGTGCTTACTTTAGACTTACAAATATTGGGTCAGAGGCATGCTGATATAAGAAATGGTTTATCGGTCCCTATGAAAATAAAAATGTCTAATGTTTTAGACTTAATTTCAAAACCAAATTGGTGTTTCGAAATGGCAAGATCAAAAAATAGAACCTTTGGTAATATTATGGGACATGTAAAAGATATCAAAAATCTAACCTCTCTGACTAAATGGGTGCAAAGTCAATTTGACCCAAAACTCAACTGGGATGATGTCAAAAGAATTAAAGACTGGTGGGGAGGCAAACTTATTATAAAGGGAATAATGGACCCAGATGATGCTAAAATGGCACAGAAATGTGGTGCAGACGCCTTAGTAGTGTCTAATCATGGAGGAAGACAATTGGATGGCGTAAACAGTTCGATTTCTATGCTCCCACAAATAAAAAAAGCTGTTTCAGACATCGATGTATTATTTGATGGTGGTATTAACTCCGGACAGGATATTCTCAAAGCTATTGCTCTAGGAGCTGAAGGCGTGATGATTGGGAGATCTTTTGTTTATGGACTTTCAGCGAAAGGAAAAAAAGGAGTTATAAACGCTTTAGAAATTCTGAACAAAGAACTTGATATGACGATGGCGCTCTGCGGAAGACGAGATATAAAAGACGTGGGTAGAGATATTATAAGAGACTGTCCATTTTTTGAGAAAAACTAGGCGACTGACTTTTTCTTTTCATCCAATTCCAAAAATTTTGCTTTCGTTCTTAATGAATTAAATATACTTGCCTCTGTTCCTGAAATAAAAAACTGACTTTCCAAAGATAGTAGCTCTGAAAATAAATTCTCTTTACGTACTTCATCCAGATGAGCAGTTATCTCGTCCAAAATTAAAATGGGAGAAGCATTTTGCCTTTCTTTGATCAATTTTGCATTCGATAAAATAATTGATATGATAGAAAGCTTTTGCTCGCCTGTAGAACAGTATTTTGCATCTATTTTCTTATCTAAAAAAAAGCCACGCAAATCATCATTATGAGGACCAAAATTTGTTCTTCCAGACACTAGGTCATTGTTTCTTTGATTAATTAAGTTTTCAAAAAATGCCTCGTTATTTTCAATAGGCTCATCTTTTAGATCAAGCTTTATCGGTGGAAAATGGAGGTTCTTTTCGATTAAAGTTTTATTTATATCTTTAATAAAATACCGTCTACTACTATCTATTTCAAACCCTAGTATCGCCATTTGCTTTTCAATAGCAAGATACCAAGAACCGTCTGCTATATGATCTTTTAGTAACCTGTTCCTATCTCTTAGCAGTTTTTCATATTGAGCACATCTTTTTGCATGGTTAATATCAAGACTAAATACCATTCTATCTAAGAACTTTCTTCTTTCCTTAGAACTTTCAGTCCATATCCTGTCCAATGGTGGTAAGAACCATATTATTTTTAAACTCGAGCTAAGATTATTCTGGGGTACTTTTTTTCCGTCTATTCTTACAACTCTTCCTTTTCCGTCGCTTGAAGTTTCTAATTCAAAAGGCTTATTGTTTCTGTGGCATACGGCCTCGACTTTCCAGGGAAGATTTTTAGAAAGGTTTACCATGTCGCGTAAGCTAGATCTTCTTAATCCCTTTCCTGGATACAGGAGTGATATAGCTTCCAAAATATTGGTTTTTCCAACCCCATTTTTTCCATAAATAATAGTAGGAGCAGAGTCAAAAAAAAGTTCCAAATTTATATAAGATCTAAAATTACTAATTTTGAGTTTTTCTATTCCTACAGAACTCATTTCGATATAGATGAACTAAACACGCATTGGCATAACAACATAAACCGCTGTGTCGTCATTATTATCCTTCATTAGGGCCGGATCACCAACATCATTGAATAAGAAAATTGCTTCCCCACTTTCTACTTGATTAGAAATTTCTTGAAGATATTTAGCATTGAATCCAATTTCAATATCTTCTCCCTCATATGCAACTGGTATTTCCTCAATCGCCAGTCCTGTTTCTGGGGCATTGACAGAGAGTACGAGCTTTTCTTTACTTAGGCTCAACTTTACTGCCCGGGCTCGCTCTGACGAAACAGTTGCCACTCTATCTACTGACTTTGCAAACTCTGAAGCGTCAATAACTAATCTTTTTACATTGTTTTTTGGAATAACTCTGTCGTAATCCGGGAAGGAGCCATCTACGACCTTAGAAGTTAAAGATAATGCTGAGTTTGAAAAACGTATTTTCGTTTCTGAAAGGTATATGTTTACTGATTCCTCTGCAGTTTCATATATCATTCTTAATTCAGAAACTGTCTTTCGTGGGACAATCACTCCAGGCATTCCACTAGCATTTTCTGGTAATGCCGAGTCTATTTTCGCAAGTCTATGACCATCCGTAGCCACTGTACGTATAAGTTTGGTTTCTTGATCGTTGAACTCATGGAAAAAGACTCCATTTAAATAAAATCTTGTTTCCTCCATCGACATAGCGAACTTTACTTTCTCGAAAAGCCTCTTTAATTCTTCCACCTTTATAGAGAACGAAAAATCATATTCTGATGATGCCATTAATGGAAAGTCATCTACTGAAATTGTTGTTAGTGAAAAAGTAGAACGACCTGCTTTTACAGTTACTTTTTGATCCAAAGGATCAAGATCTATTAAGACTCTGGAACCATCTGGAAGTTTTCTTAGTATCTCATAGAAAGTGTGTGCACCCACAGTAACCGCTCCTTCTTTTTCAACTATAGCTTTTACAGAGTCCAACAATTCTATGTCTAAGTCAGTAGCTCTGAGGGTCAGACGGTCATCTCTGGCTTCGATTAAAACATTTGATAAAATAGGAATAGTAGTTCTTCTTTCTACTATGGCCTGAGCTCGGCTCATTGACCTGAGCAAGTCATTTCTTTCTACACTAATTTTCATTTTCGCTTCATACCAAAAATATTGTGGATAAATATTATCCTTTTTTAAATAAAAATAATAGAGAAAAAGCTTTTTACGCTTCAAGCGTTCTGCGCAAGATTTCAACCTCGTCTGCAACCTGCACGTCGACAAGTTTTAGTTCTTCGATTTTCTTAACCGCGTGTATTACAGTGGTGTGGTCTCTTCCACCAAATTTTCTTCCAATTTCAGGCAAAGATTTTGAAGTTAAGCTTTTCGACAAAAACATAGCTATCTGTCTAGGCCTAGCTACCACCCTGGCTCGTCTTGCAGATATAAGATCTGTCATTCTAAGATTATAATGTTCAGCAACTTTTCTAATTATTTCTTCAATCGTAACTTTTCTTTCAGAGGTTCTGAGAATATCAGATAAGCATTCCTGAACTAAATCAATGTTTATTTCTTTCCCAACTAGAGATGCGAATGCAAATAACCTCGTAAGTGCTCCTTCTAAAACTCTAACATTCGAGGAGATTTTATGGGCTAAATATTCTAAAATACCTTCATCAATCTTAACATCCCTATTAAGCTCCATTTGAACTTCAGCTTTAGCTTGCAAAATTCCGAGCCGTAATTCGTAGTCCGTTGGATGAACGTCTACAACAAGACCCCAGGCCAGTCTGGATTTTATTCTCTCTTCCAAACCGTCTATTTCGCCAGGGGCTCTGTCTGCTGAGATAACTATTTGTTTTCCTTGTTCAATGAGCGCATTAAAGGTATGAAAAAATTCGTCTTGCGTTGAATCCTTTCCAGCTATGAATTGAACATCATCTACCATCAAAACGTCTACTGATCTAAATAGCTTCTTGAATGCGTGCATATCCTTGAATCTCAAAGCTTGAACAAATCTATACATAAACTGTTCTGCTGAAAGATATAGTATTCGCGCTTTTTTGTTTTTTTCCTTGGTAGACCAAGCTATAGAATGCATTAGATGCGTTTTCCCTAAACCAACTCCTCCATACAAAAATAATGGGTTGAACGTTACCTTTCCACCTTCTGAAACTCTTTTTGCAGCAGCATGGGCTAATTCATTAGGTTTTCCAACCACAAATTTATCAAAGGTAAACCTGGCGTCGAGAGGTGAGCTAGGTAGATCAAGCTGTGGTTCTTTGGATTTTTGGGCGCTTTGATTCGGTATACTCTTATCTGAAGCATTTTTTTGGGCTGATTTTTTGTCAGATGAGGTAATAAACTCAAGTCTATTAACACTCAGTTTCTGGTTCTTGAAACCTTGTATAATGTAGTCTCCATAGTTTCTATGAACCCACGTCCCAATGAATCTTGTTGGCACTTTAAACTTTGCGACCGACCCTTTAATCTCTCTAAGCTCAATAGGTTGAATCCAATTTGTATGGGCGCTTTCACCAATATTATTCTTTACAAACTCTTTTACCTTTGACCACTCATCTTTTTCCATAAACTAACTCTACTTCCAGGGCAAGCCCAAGTTCTTCCATCCGGTCAACTTTTG
The DNA here is from genome assembly GCA_902524845.1 of uncultured Alphaproteobacteria bacterium. Lineage (GTDB taxonomy): Bacteria > Pseudomonadota > Alphaproteobacteria > Rhodobacterales > Rhodobacteraceae > CACIJG01. The sequence continues at coordinate 2,516 of CABZEW010000047.1, read as the reverse complement.
TGGATTGCCTAAGGGTTGTTCATGCCCCTCAAAACCATCCTCAACATTAAAACACTTATTATTATAATTACCTGAAATAAACGATTCTTCTACAGTTAATGCAGCAAAATTAGATCTAATTCCAGATCTACATATGAAAATATATTTTGCCTCCTGATAAAAGCCTAAATCTTTGTTAAAATCATTTAAAAAGCTTTTTCTCGACCATGGTAAGACAGAGTTTTTCCACTCTATTATAAAGGTCTCTTTACCAATTTCTTGCAAGTTGGGTATACCAACCGCCAAATGCTCCTTTTTTGTTCTTACATCAATTAATACTGCGTCTTCATCTTCCCTAAGAAGGTCATAAGCTTCTTTTGAGTTTATATTTTGAACCAAATCTAAACCTCATAAATCAGATTATCTTCTAATCTCACTTTTTGGAATTTTTAGGATACAAGTTTTAGAAATGAGGTTCTTTTAACAATACCCCTCCAAAAAAAAGTACCTATTATTAGCTAGCTTTTTTTAAGCCTTTTACTTTTGAATTCAATCTTGATATTTTTCGACTAGCCGAATTCTTATGAATTACACCCTTTGTAACACCCCTCATGATTTCCGCCTGTGCTGTAGAAAGAACTTGATTTGCAGCGGGATGATCACCCTGAATTATAGCTTGCTCTACCTTCTTAACAAACGTTTTAATTCTAGTTTTTCTATTCTTGTTTTCTGTGGTTTTTTTAAGCGTTTGTCTTAATCTTTTTTTAGCTGAAGCTTTATTTGGCATATTTAATGTACTCCTCTCCTAACCAATTACACAACAGGGCTACAATTGTCAACAATCGAACCGCTATTTGTCTTCAAATTTAGGTGACCTTTTTTCTATAAATGCGGACATCCCTTCTTTTTTATCTTCAGTCGAAAACAGAGCATTAAATATACGCCTTTCAAATAATATACCCTCTGTCATTCCAATTTCGAATGAGCGATTTATTGACTCTTTTATTCCCATAGTTGACAACATAGACTTTTCCGAGATTTTATACGCCACAGCTTTAGCTTCCTTTAAAAGAGCTTCAGCAGGAACAACGCGACTAACTAGCCCGGCTCTTTCGGCCTCTTCAGCATCCATGTTTCTACCCGTAAGATGCATCTCCATTGCTTTTGATTTTCCAACAAACTTAGACAGCAGTTGGGTTCCTCCGAAACCTGCCATAACACCTAAATTTATTTCCGGTTGTCCAAATTTCGCACTATCTGCTGCTAATATAAAGTCACACCTCATTGCAAGCTCACATCCTCCTCCAAGCGCGTATCCTGCCACTGCGGCTATAATCGGCTTTCTTGTCGACTGTATTCTATCTAAATCGTCAGAAAAGAAATTCTTGTAGAACATGTCCACAAAGGTCTTAGATATCATCTCCTTTATATCTGCACCAGCAGCGAATGCTCTTGCGGAACCAGTTAAAATTATTACTCTCACTGAGTCATTATTGTCTGCATCTGATAAAGCATTGTTCAGTTCCTCGAGTAATTTACTGTTTAAAGCATTTAGTGCATTTGGCCTATTCAGCCTTATAATCAAAATCGGTTCTTCATGCTCTATGATAAGCGTCTCGTAAGCCATTCGATTCTCCAAAAAAGTAATATGCACAAACTTTTAATTTTCTTACACAAATTTTTCAACAAAATAATGACTTACTTCTGACAGAAATCACAATAATACGTACTCCTCCCATTGAGTATAGCTCTCTTTACAGTGCCCTGGCACTTTTGACGACAGCATTTTTGGCCAGCCTTCCCATAAACCTGTAACTTATTCTGGAAATATCCAACCTCTCCACCAACCTGTCTATAATCTTTTAAAGTGGTTCCACCAAAATTAATTGCCTTACAAAGTACTTTCTTTATTGATCTAACCAATTTTTTACAATCATCTAGGGACATATTTTGGCCAACCCTGGTTGGGATTATTTGGCTGTCCCATAATGCCTCACTAACATATATATTTCCCAGTCCAGCCACAATTTTTTGATCCATTAAAATGTTTTTTAAAGTTCTCGTAGAGTTTTTGATTCTGGCCCACATATGTTTTCCGTCGAACTGTTTTAATAAAGGCTCGATACCTATGTGTTTGAACCTTCGATAATTATTATAATCACCCTCTAAGATTTCAACAAAACCAAACCGCCGGGGGTCGTTATATATAAGGATGAAGCCATTATCAAATGACAATATAAGGTGATCATGTTTCTTTGCTGGGTAGTCAATTTCGTTTTCTATCTTTACATTTATCTTCCCTGACATACCTAAATGTAATACCAACGTCGTCTTATTATTTAGAAAAAAGAGGATATATTTCGATCGTCTACCAATAGCTAAAACTCTTTTGTTCAAAATCGATTTTTCAAATCGCTCCTCAATAGGAAACCTTAAGTCGCGCCTAAATATTTTAGTGGATACGATGACACTGCCTAAAACAGTCTTCTCTAGACCCAATTTTACTGTTTCTATTTCTGGGAGTTCTGGCAAGATTT
>CABZEW010000046.1 GCA_902524845.1 uncultured Alphaproteobacteria bacterium | reverse complement strand
TTTGAGATGGCTCAATTCTGTGCTGGCTACCACCGTGATAAAAACAGAGTAGTAACTGTTTTGGAATTACCTTTTCTAGGAGTGGAGACTTTAGAACAAGAAGTGGCTGTTTCAAGTGCTGTATATGCTCATCCAGCAGCGACCAAGGAAATGGAACAATGGAATGCGAAGCTTCTTATGACGTCACCTATGCCACAATATAACTTGGTGGGAACTGGGGATCCAAGAGATACTCTTGAAGAGTTTAACGGCATGAGAGTGCGAGCAACTGGTGGTTTAGGTCAGGCATTTAAGGCAGTTGGAGCCGTGCCAACGTCAGTAACTGCCACGGAGGCCTATCAAGCAATGGAGTCAGGCGTCGTCGATACAGTAGCCTTCGCGCAACACGCGCATCTATCATTTGGAACAATCAATCAAGCCGACTGGTGGACAGCCAACCTTAACCCAGGGACAGTTAATTGCCCAGTGGTAGTCAACATTGATGCGTATGAAGGACTATCAACTAAACATAAAAACGCACTTGATGGATCAATAGAAGAAGCACTCGATCACTATCTAGATAATTATGGGAAACTTTTGAGCAAGTGGGATTCTGTGCTTGCTGAAAAAGGTGTTAAAAAGATAGAAATAAGTGATTCAGTAATTGCAGAGTTTCGTAAAATAGCAGCTGATCCTATTCGTGATGCCTGGATAAAGGATATGGAAGCTCAAGGGTTACCTGGTCAAGAATTGTACGACCTAGTTATGAAGTCTTTGGCTGGAGCAAAGGCTTCGAACTAGTACTGAAATATGGTTAGGTCAAATGTTTTTGACCTAACCATTTCTAAACAAGGATCGCCTAATGACTGGCCAAGTTGCGGTAATTGAGGATGGGCATTTATTAAGTCGCCTCGACAGACTTCTGCTAAAACTAGAGAGATTTTGTGCTTTGATAAGTGGCCTAGCGATTTTGTCTCTTATGTTTTTGGCTGTTTACTCTGTGACAGGTCGAAAATTTTTTAATGCTCCCCTAGCTGGATACGTGGATTATATAGAGGCTGCAATGCCTATAATAGCAATAATGGGGGTATCCTACGTGCAAAGAGACGGAAGTCATATTAGAATGGATATCTTTGTTTCCATTTTAAGAGGGCGGGCTCTTTGGCTCTTTGAGTTGCTGTCTATAACTCTTATTTTAGTCCTCATCTTAGCACTTACATGGGGCGCTTGGGTACATTTCGACAGATCTTTTGATTGTGCTAGGCCTTTTTGTAGCCGAGACAGTTCCATTGATATTGGTTTACCTATCTGGCCCTCCAAGCTTGTAGTTCCCTTTGCCTTTAGTATTCTGGCCCTGAGACTGTTTTTACAAGCTATCGGATATTCAAGAGCCTTGATATTAGGGTTAGACGCACCATCAGCAGTACCTTTAGTCTTAAGTGCTTCTCAACAAGCAAAACTTGAGAGCGACGCAATTGATAGATCTAGTTGATGGAAAATATAACTATAGGTCTATGGGTGAGCGGGGGCATGTTGCTTCTTGTCGTTTTGGGTATGCGTGTTGCATTTGCCGCGGGTTTAGCAGGGTTTATTGGTCTGGTTTGGCTACGTTGGAATGGGTTTGATTATGATCCTAATCGTTTTTTAAAAGCGCTTCAGATAAGCGTCAAGGTTGCAGGTCTTACCCCGCACTCCAAAGTAAGTGCTCACGTATTAAGTCTTATACCCGTTTTTATTTTAATTGGATATTTAGCCTATTATGCAAAGTTGACATCAGCTCTGTTTGAGGCTGCCAAACGATGGATTGCTTGGGTACCTGGTGGCCTGGCAGTATCAACTGTTTTTGCAACAGCTGGATTTGCTGCAGTATCAGGAGCCTCTGTTGCAACAGCTGCTGTATTTGCACGAATTGCAATTCCTGAGATGCTCAAAATAGGTTACAATAAACAATTTGCGGCTGGCGTTGTCGCTGCTGGTGGCACTTTAGCATCTTTAATACCCCCCTCTGCAATTCTTGTAATTTATGCTATAATTGTGGAACAGGACGTAGGGAAATTATTACTGGCTGGATTTATTCCAGGTGCAGTTTCGGCATTAGTCTATGGCGGATTAATTGTTTGCATTGCTCTCTATTTTAAAAACGTTGGGCCTCCCGTTAGCGGATTTACTTGGAAAGAGCGTTTTGAAAGCCTTGGACCAGCATTTCCAATTGTTGCCGTTATCATAATAATAATTTTTTTCGTTTATAACCCATTCGGTGATGCATGGGGAACCCCAACAGAGGGGGGCGCTATTGGTGCTTTTATTGTTTTTTTGATGGCTATTTACAGAGGTATGCGAATAAAACAGCTTAAAGAAGCTCTTCTAGAAACTGCAAAGTTAACTATTATGATATTTACGATTATTTGGGGTGTGCTAATCTATGTTCGCTTCCTCGGTTTTGCGAAGCTTCCAGATGCATTTTCATCTTGGATTACTTCGCTGGATCTGTCTCCTGTACTGATACTGGTTTGCATATTACTTGGATATGCTGTTCTCGGCATGTTCATGGATGCCATAGGAATGCTGCTATTAACGCTACCAGTTGTTTACCCGGCTGTTATGGCACTAAATGGGGGTGAAACTGTATCAGCCGCTGATAGTGCCTTTGGAATGTCCGGCACTATGTGCGCAATCTGGTTTGGTATACTGGTTGTGAAAATGGCAGAGTTCTGTTTGATAACGCCACCTATTGGATTAAATTGCTTCGTCGTTGCCGGTGTCCGAGATGACCTAAGTGTGCAAGATGTTTTTAAAGGAGTAACCCCATTTTTTATTGCAGATGCTTTTACCATTGCCGTTTTAATTTCTTTTCCAGGAATTGTTCTTTGGTTGCCGTCATTAGCATGATGCTTGTCAAAGCAAAAGTTAAAAAGAGCTAATTTGGTTCAATCATTCCAGTAAAGAGCTAATGGATTATCAACAAGGAGTTTTTTCTGTGTTTCCTTTTTTGGTGCAAAGAGTTCTATTATGTCCACTAGCTGACCGTCGTCAGGCATATGCGACTTCATATTCGGATGAGGCCAATCCGTGCCCCATAAAACTCTGTCAGGAAAGTTTTCCACAATTTTTTTCATAAATGGTAAAACATCGAAATAATTTTCTTTCGGTCCAACTTTAGTCAGCCTTTCAGGACAAGTTGTTTTGCACCAAAACTTTCCAGTTTCCATTAGCTTCATTAATAAATTAAATTCCTTACTATTGGTGCCCCTTTCTACATCTGGTCGTGCCATATGATCGAAAACTACATGTGTTGGAAGTGCTTTTAAAAAGGGAACCATTTCCTCTAAGTCTTGTGACTCTACATATACAACGATGTGCCATCCATATTTTGCGATCATATTCGATATATCTTTGAATATATCTTTCGGCGGATTATCCACTAGCCTTTTTACAAAATTGAATCTGACACCCCTGACACCCGCATGGTCCAAGCGCTTTAGTGTTGGATCATCGATTTCTGGTCCAACCGAGGCAATTCCTCTAGCCATATTATTTGAATTCAGCAAAGCATCCTCCAAGGCATCGTTATTTTTTCCATGGCAAGTCGCCTGCACTATCACGCTCCGTTCAAAACCTAAAAAATCTCTGAGTGCAAATAATTGCTCTTTGGATGCATCACAGGGGGTATATTTTCTTTCTGAAGCAAATGGGAAGCGAGCAGCTGGACCGAAAACATGGCAATGGGCATCTACTGCTCCTTTGGGTACCTTGAACTTTGGTTTGCGAGGATTAGGGTGAAAAGGTAGCCAATCTGAATCCATGGTTTCAATTAGCCTTTTCACTCTCTTCATGGGGGAATACAACACCATCAAATAGCTTTCGGGCAGTTCTTAAAATAGCTGTTGATTTGATTTTTTTGTCTCTTAACTCTGCTAAAACGTGCATCTGTCCTGAGGGATGTTCAATGGAACACAATTTTTTTTCACCACTAGGTATTATCGACAATTTATTGATAGGAGTGTCTTCCATTAGACAAGCCGTAGCGACTGAAATAGCACCAAAAACGCCGATAGACCGATGGCACCGATGAGGAATAAAAGTTCGCGTATTTATCATACCGTTTTGTAGAGGCTTGCTCACAATTGTCATTTTTGGAACCGTTTTCTCCTTCACATCTCCAAGATTCATAATCTTTCCACACCTAAGTCTTAAGGATTCAAGCGTCCCTCTTAGAGCACTATTTTTTTCAAGCTCCTCTACTTTTTCATTCCCATTGAGATCAAGTTGACTGGCTTCAATAATTACGCATGGCATTCCGTTATCAATCATTGTTACGGAATATCCGTCTATTTCATCTTTTATATTACCGCTTGGTAAAAGCTCACCACATAGAGACCCCTCAATATCCAGAAACTCTAATGAAATGGGGGAACTTGGCAAAGTAACACCATCTATATATGTATTTCCATTGTAAGTTAGCGTACCCTCAGGGGTGTAAACTGTGGCAATAGCAATTTGTTTTGAATTCTCCATAAAAATTTTTACAGATGTTTTGTCTTTTTCCGGTTTTATCAATCCTCGCTCTATTGCAAAGGGCGCGATACCAGCGAGTATATTGCCACAATTTTGGGTAGAAGATACCACATAATCATCTACAGCAACCTGAAGAAATAGGTAGTCAACATCAATATCAGATCTTTTTGATTTTGAAACAACGGCAACTTTAGACGTTAAAGGGTTTCCTCCTCCAACACCATTTATTTGTAAATTATCTGGAGAACCAAAAACAGAAAGTAGAAAGTCTTCCCGTTTCGCAATATCAATTGGAATATCCTCTTTTAAAAAATATAGCCCCTTTGACGTTCCTCCTCTCATCCACATTGCTGGGGTGCCTTCAGACATATTTTAAACCACATTTCTTTAACTTCTCTCGCATATTATAGATATCTAATCCTAGTTCACCGGAAGCTAGTTTTTTTCGTTTTTCGATTTCGAGCCCTTCTCTTTCTTGTCCTAGTGCAAGAACTGTTTTTGCTTCTTCTCTTTTAACAATACACACTCCATCATCATCAGCTACTATCACATCACCTGCATCAACAGACGCTCCTGCACAAACAATGGGAATATTTACTGATCCAACAACCTCTTTCACAGTCCCCTGCGCATTGTGGGCCTTACACCAAACTGGAAAACCTATTTTTCTTAACTCTGCAATATCTCGACAGCCGCCATCAATCACGAAACCTCTGCAACCTCTGGCAATTGCGGATGTCGCTAGCAATTCTCCAAAATACCCCGCATCTGAGGGAGATGTCGTACCCAACATCATAATATCACCGGGCTTTATTTGTTCGATTGCAACGTGCACCATCCAATTATCGGCAGGAGCAGCTAATATTGTTATAGCTGATCCTGCAATTCTTTTTCCCGGAATTACAGGCGAAATATAACTCGCCAGCAAACCTTTTCTTCCCTGTGCTTCATGGATGGTAGATACTCCGCAGGATTCTAACCCGTCAATAATTTCTTTCTCTACTCGCTCAAAGTTTTGTACTACGACTCCTCCCATCAAAGCTCATCCTTGCAAACTGGGTACATTGACTCAAATGCTTCAGCATATTTAGCAACACGACCTCCAGCCATTCCGCCTGAATTGCGCCTAAAATGATTCGCGCGGTTTTCTGCTAAATTCGTATAATAATTCCACAAGTGATGCTGACCTTCCATGCACTCAATTGCTTTGCGTTTATTATCCCAAACTTCTGTGATATCTAAGAATACATTAGGTTTCCAACCCATTTGCTCGGTTTGGTGCGGTTCAAATAAATATAGTTGAGGGGCACCTAGCACCTTTTCCCCTGGGTTATGTCCCCAAGCCTGCGCAATCATACGTGTCTCAATCACTACCTTAGTCATAAGCATATGATCAGTATTGTACTGGTCATATTTAGAATGACTCATCATGAAATTTGGCTGAATACTTCGAATGACATCAACTATTTTTAACTTTGCTTCTTTGTCAATTTCCAAAGGATAATCACCAAGATCAAAAAAAATAATATTATGGGCGTTTAGTGCCTTAGCTGCTTTTTCTGCTTCACTTTTTCTGTTGCTTTTTACTTTTTCTAAGGTCATCCCACTTTGCTTCCATAGCTTAGCGCTCTCACCTCTCTCACCGTATGACATGCAAGCTATGGTTACTTTATATCCAAGCTTTTGATGAAGTGCTATAGCACCCCCGCAACGCCAAACAAAATCTGCGGCATGTGCTGAAAGTATCAGTGCTGTTTTATTTTCAGTCACTGTTTAAATCTTTCTCTATTTTGTCAAGAGTTTGCATTGCTGAAATAGCATCAGTAACACACGCATTTGGTGGGCGGTTTTCTCTAATAGCGGAAATAAATTCTCGATCAATCAACTCGATACCGTTATTTGAAACATCAACCCCACTCAAATCAATCTGTTTATTGTCCCCATCATAAAGATCATCATATCTAGCTAAATATGTTCCGTTATCGCATATATATCTGAAAAACGTACCAAAAGGCCCATTATTGTTAAAGCTAAGGGAAAGAGTACATATTGCTTCATCTTCGGTTTTCATCCCAACAGACATATCCATAGCTATGCCGAGTTCTGGGTGTAAAGGCCCTTGCAAACCAAAGGTTTTCACCACTTTACTTTGTGTTTGGTACTGGAATAGATCAACCGTATGACAGGCATGATGCCAGAGTAGATGATCGGTCCAGGATCTAGGTTCACCCTTTGCATTCGTGTTTGTTCTGCGAAAGAAGTAGGTTTGTGCATCCATTTGCTGAATTTTAAGTTTCCCTTCTTTAATTTTGTTTTTTATCCATTGATGGGATGGATTGAACCTCCGCACGTGACCTGCCATGCAGACGAGGTCAGTTTCCCTTTTCTTATCAACAATACGATTGCTATCAGCTAAAGTGTCAGCCATCGGAATTTCTACAAGAACATGTTTGCCAGCATCCATGCAATTTATCGCTTGATTAGCATGCATCTGGGTAGGAGTTGATAAAATAACAGCATCAACATTTTGTAAAGAAATACATTCTTCAAGACTATCGCTGAAGTGCTCTATGTGCCGTTCGTTTGCAAGAGCCGCTATTTTGTCTCTGTTTGGCCCCATAACAGAGGCAACCTCTATATCCTCAATATTCTTTAAGGCATCTAAATGCTTTAGGCCAAAGGCACCGTAGGCTCCCGCGACACAAATTTTCATTTATTTTTCCTCATGCATTATTTTCTAAAATTATATGTCCAACAGCTGTATTAGAGGCAGGAACGTGATAGTGGCGATGGACTTCAGTTACATTTTCGTTCAAAGCACCTCTCATAATTAACCACATAACCATCTCAATTCCTTCACTACCTGTTTCCCTTAAATACTCAAGGTGCGTTATTTGGCTTGCTCCAACAGGATCCTCAGTCATGAGATCAAGAAAACGCTTATCCCAATCAGAATTAATGAGCCCTGCCCTCTTATACTGTAGCTGATGGCTCATACCCCCTGTTCCAAAAATAACAACATTTAAATCTTCTTCATAACTCTCAATGGCTCTTCGTATAGCTTTACCTAGTTTATAGCACCTATTACCAGTTGGTGCCGGGTATTGAACAACGTTTACACAAAGTGGAATGACAAGCGCAGGCCACTCACCATTTTGCTTGATATCTCCGAACATCACTGACAAGGGGACGGTTAGACCATGATCAACTTCCATCTCATTCATGATCGTAATATCAAATTCGTTAAGCACTAAAGATTGTGCTATATGACTTGCCATCTTTTGATGGTTTTTGACAACTGGGACCGGCCTAGGCCCCCACCCTTCATCCGCGGGTTGAAATTCAGCCCCACACCCAAGCGCAAAGGTAGGAATGCACCTCGCATCAAAAGCAGTACAATGATCGTTATACACAAGAAATATTACGTCAGGATTTTGTTTTTTCATCCATTCTCTAGATTTTTTAAATCCTTCAAAAACTGGTGCCCAATATTCCTCATGTGTTATACCCGTGTCCATCGCAACACCAATTGCTGGCACATGTGAGCATCCTACTCCCGCCATAATCTTAGCCATTAATCTTCTCCCCACTCAGACTTATCTCTATTACCTTCTATAGAGCGTCCGCCTTTAAGCATCATCTCGCGATAGGAATCTACACCCATGCCGGTCATTCGTCCCGCAAGATTTTGGAAATTGATCCCATCATTAGCCGCTAATTTTGAGGTATAATAAATATTACCTCCCAATTCCAATAGTAGATTCCACTCCCTTTTCAAAACAGCTTCGCGTTGTTCCTTAGACATAGGGTAGGCGTCAAGATAAGCCTCTTCATTTTCATTAAAAGTGTCTCTGTTTTTCTGCAACCTAAGTGATATACAAAATTGGTTTAAATGATACCCCTCTCTTGATTTATCTGCATCAAATACAATAGTACCGGGGATTTTATCATATTCTTTCTCAGTCATTTATAAAAGAGATCCTTATTAACTAGTTCCTGTTAATTCTAAATAATAATTTTGAAAAGGTCTAAAAATATTATAACTCTTTTACGTCTCTAAGATCAGTGGATAACTCTTTAGCGAAAGAATGAAATTCCGTTTTTATGTCTGATATAAAACTTGGCTTTTCTAATGACCCCAGTTTTTTTTGCCAAATAGCAGCAGCTTTTGACATCTGATTTGTAAGCCTTAGCTCATCGAGCATTTTTGATACCTCCTCAAGTTCTTCTGCTCGACGTTTTCCATGAGAAAGGCTTCTTTCAAATTTGTACATGGCATGAGTTAATATATCAAAGTACGGGTGCCCATCTGAAATGAAAGCAAATACCTCGTCTAAAATATCAGCCTCAACGGCCGCAAGAGTGCACTCTGCAGTAAGAGCCTCCAGTGCCTTTACCATTATTGAACGAACCATTTTTATAGAAGATGCCCTACCGACAGGTCCATTAATAACTTTTGCATTCATCGGAAGTTTTTCTAACACAGCCGACGCCTTAGCAGCCTTACCCCCAGAGATTAAAAGAGGAACAAGATGTTTTTTAGCAAAAACAGGTGCCATAACGGTAACGTCCACATAAGACCTTCCATTGGACACAATGCTTCTGCATGATTTTTGTTTTGAGGAAGGAGCACATGAATTGAGATCAAAAAAGTAAGCCTTATCTCTTAAAATAGGAGATACCTCTCTAGCGACGTGTAAAGCTTGATCCGCTGTAACAGTTGAAAAAATAATATCAGCATCTCTTATGAGATCTTTTAAAGAAAACTGCAAACCGATATTAACTTTGCTAGCTCTTAAAATTATTTCTTCTTTCATGTCGCTTTCTTGTAATTTAATATCAAAAGCCTCTATTTGTTTGTTTCTATGGTCTCCCCACCCAGAGATAATTGTAGCAGCTGCTTCTCCCAGACCTATAAATGCAATGGAACAAAAATCTATATTCATCGGGTGAGCCAAATCCTTTCAATAAGTTTTTCTGAAAGATGACTGGAGAGCCGTATCACTCTTGCTGTCCAACCGTTTATAGAATCTTAATGAACGAAAGTTAAGCATCTATTTTTCGAGAGGACCTTCTGCTTTAATCCAATCTCCAATTCCACCGACATTTTTTATATTCTTGTAACCCATTTCTATCATGGTTTTTCCAGTAAGTGCAGCCATACCCCCAGCACCACAAACGAGAATAATTTCTTGATCTTTTGAAAGGGCTTTATTGTGAAATGGAGTTAACTCATCCGCTGCGAACTCAATAAACCCTCTAGGGATTTTCAAAGCGCCCGCTATCGTACCAGTGGAAGCGATATCGGCACTGTCACGAACATCTACAAATAAGGCGTCCCCCGACTTATGTCGTTCAATTCCCAACTCAACGTCAATTTTTTCCACTATTGCGCTTGCTTCTTTCAAATAATCACCAGATGTCTTCATTTTTTATACCCTCTCTAAAAATTTTCCGATTTCCAATATAGTGGTTTACTGATTTAAGGTCCACCTTCTTAGTTTCTTTTGTATTGTATCAATTCTTCTCAAAATAACCTGAGAAGCGCTTTTTTTATGAATGGTGTTAAAAAGGTACATTTTTAGGAAGGAAACAAACTAGTAGGATGACTTTATCTCGCCTACGCAAGTTTGTCCCCTAGCTATACATAACATAAACGGCAATAATTTCAAGCTTTTAGCTTTACTAATAAATTTTTCTTGGAAACTGGTAGTTCGACTGTTTGGCATAGTCTTCTTGACAAATTTTC
>CABZEW010000045.1 GCA_902524845.1 uncultured Alphaproteobacteria bacterium | reverse complement strand
CAACATTTGGAACATTTGATTGGAATAATTGGTAAAAGTCGGAATAATCGGCGGCTCCATAGGAGGATTGACTGCCGCGTGTCTTTTAAGAGATCGCGGTATAGCGGAAGTTGAGGTTTTTGAAAGATCACAAAGCGAGCTTGAACAACGCGGTGCTGGAATAGGTTTTTTAGAGCCAGCATCGCGATATCTAGAAACTTACGCGAAAATTGATCTAGATGACATAAGTGTAAAAACACAAAAAATTCGTTATCTTGATAGACGAAATGAAATAACTTTTGAAAAAGCCCATACTTATCGATTTAGTTCCTGGACAACTGTATATAAACTTCTCCTGAGGAGTTTTGACACTAATTATTACCAACTCGGCCAAGAGCTTGTTGACTGGGAAAATGACTCAAAAGCCGTAACTGCTAAGTTTAGAAATGGAGAGACTGCAACTTTTGATTTAATGATTTGTGCTGATGGAGTTGGTTCAGACAGTAGAAAAAAACTTCTACCTAATGCACAGAGTAATTATTCTGGTTATGTTGCTTGGAGAGGGATGGTCTCAGAAAGTGACCTCGATCAAAAATTGAGGGAAAGGCTTTCCGAGGCTATTACTTATTACGTCTTCGCGAATAGCCATATTCTTGTTTATCCGATTCCTTCTCTAGATGGCTCTGTTAAAAAAGGAGAAAGGTTGATAAATTTTGTTTGGTATAGAAACTATTCGGAAGGAAGTGAACTAGATGATTTACTTACAGGAAATGATGGCAAATATCGATCTTTGTCTGTTCCACCAGGATTATTAAAAGAGCACCATGTGGTTGAAGCAAAAGCGGTGGCAAGAGCTAGAATGCCTAGGGACATAGCAGATTTGGTAGACGCTACTAAAGATCCTTTTATTCAAGTCGTGTACGATGTATCAGTTGATAAAATGGTTTTCCAAAGAATTTGTCTTTTAGGTGATGCGGCATTTGTTGCTAGGCCCCATGCTGCAGCAGGTTCTGCTAAAGCTGCGGAAGATGGTTGGCAATTGGCTAATTTACTAGAGAAGCAAAAAGATATAGATAGATCTTTGAAAATGTGGGAGGCAATGCAACTTAGATTAGGGAAAGATTTAATAAACAGAACAAGGTTGATAGGAGAAAGATCGCAAGTCTACAACAACTGGGACCCCGAGGAGAAAAGGTTCCTATTTGGTCTTCACAAGGCAGGTGAGTGAAATGAGTGATTTTGTAAAGATAATGACAATAAGAGCTTTAGCTTTGGTTAAGTCTTTTGGCAAATCTCAGAAAAGATTGGCATTAAAAAGTTATTCTGATCAAGATAGAACCATTTGGTTCTATACGCCCACCGACCATGGTGGACTTTCTTTTGCTGATATGAGCTCTACTCAACATAGATTGGCTCTTGGCCTAGTCTCCTCAGGTCTCTCCACTTCAGGTTTTAATACAGTTGCCGCAATTATGGGACTGGACAATATTCTGGATAATCTTGAGGATTTTAAAGTAAACTTTAAAAGAGAGCGGGGGAGAGACCCTCTTCTTTACTACATAACTATCTTTGGTGATCCTGGATCTGAGCAAGAATGGGGATGGCGATTAGGAGGTCATCATATTTCCTTGCATTATTCCATTAAGGGCCTAAAGGTCTTATCTTTTACACCAAGTTTTTTTGGAGCTGACCCAGCAGATAGTCCATTATTGGGCCCACATTTGCACAGACCTTTAGCTTCATTAGAAGACCTTGGGCGAGAGTTATTCACTTCGTTATCTGGCACTAATTTGCAATCCGCTCTTATTTCTTCCGTTCCGCCCGTAGATTTAGCAACGGGTAATAGGTCATTTGTGACTGATGGAGATAAACCTATGGACCTAATTGATTTATGGAGAGGAGAATTCGAAGGGGAAATGGAAAAGCTTCTTCTAGACCTTCAAAAAAGTGCCGAAAAATTGTTGAGTTTGGAGGAAAGCCATGTTGAATCAATAAAGTTCTCGCTTGAACCTAAAGGTGTGCAATCAATACATTTGAAAGACGGACAAAAAGAACTTTTAGAAGCTTTACTGAAGGCTTATTTAGATCGATTACCAGATAATATGGCTGATCAGCAACTTAAAAACATTAGAGATGATTTTGATAATTTATTCTTTTGTTGGGCAGGAACAAAGGAAAAGTATAAACCTCACTATTACAGAATTCAAGGACGAAGAATATTCGTTGAATATGATAACACACAAAGAGGGGCTAATCATATTCACACTGTATGGAGAGATTTAGAAAATGATTTTGGTGGAGATGTTTTGAAATCACATTACTCTAACTCACCGCATCACAAACATGATTAAAGCAAAATTGTTAACCTAATGCCGCGTCAATTATCTCCTTTTGTTCTTTTTCAAATATTGCATAGTTGCCTCCGTCTGGAGCGGCTCTTTCGGGTCTAGAAATACAACGAAGATGAATTTTATTCGCAAATGAACTTTTACTTTTATTTAAGACTTCAGAGCCAAAGTAAAATTCGAACATTTCCTTAATATATTTCCAAGGACCCTGGTTTTTTGGCTCTTCTTGACACCATATATACTCTCCAGCGTCATTCTGAGAAAGAATGTCATTTATTTCAGCTTGGGGGAATGGATATAATTGCTCAATCGAAACTACGAGATTTTTTAAGTCAAGATTTTTTGATCGAAGTGTTTTTTCTAGGTCGTACGTTATCTTTCCTGAACAGAAAATAATCTTACTATAGATCTTTTTTTTATTTGCGTTTTTGTTGATAATTATTGTTTTTCTAAAAAAGGTATCTTCTGAAAATTCCTTTAGTGAGGAAACACACTGTTTGTTTCTAAGTAACGATTTTGGCGATGCTACGATAAGCGGTTTTCTGTAAGGCGCAGCTAGTTGTTTTAGAAGAAGATGAAAGTAGTTCGCCGGCGTGGAACAGTTTACGACAATCATATTCCCATTTGCACAAAGTGAAAGAAACCGTTCTACTCTACATGAAGAGTGGTCAGGTCCTTGGCCTTCAAGTCCATGGGGAAGAAGTAATACTAGAGAAGTCATTCTTCGCCAACGATATTCGGAACATGAGATTACTTGGTCTATAATAGTTTGAGCACCATTGGCAAAATCCCCAAATTGCGCTTCCCAAATAGTAAGTGAATATGGATCTACTAAACTAAAACCGTATTCGAATGAGAGGGTAGAGTATTCAGAAAGAGGTGAATTTATAATAGAGAACCTGCCTTGTTTTGTTGAGAGATTTTTCAAAGTAATATATTGACCTCCATTTTCAATATCATGCACAGCCCAATGCCTTTGTGTGAAAGTACCTCGTGTAACATCTTGTCCCGAAAATCTTACATTGAAACCCTTATCCAGTAATACAGCAAGCGCTAATGTTTCAGCAGTCGACCAATTTATATTATTTCCACTTTCAAGTGCGAGCGCTCGTTCCACAAGAAATTTTGAAACTTTTGGATTGAGTTGAAAACCGTCTGGGGATTTAGTTAGAACTTTTGAGAGTTCTTTAAGTTTTGCCTCAGAGATCCCAGTTGTAATCCTTTTATTAATGTCAACTTCGGTAGCAAAAGATATTTTTTTCCAATCTTTCAGCAACCAATTTCCTTTATTTGAATCGTAACTGTCAGACTTTGCAAACGATCTATTTAAATCTCTGCTGTATAACCGAGAAATAATTCTTCTAAATTTTTTTGCATTAAAATCGTCTTGCAACTTTTCCTGACACTGGTCTGTCGATGAAACTTTATTATCAATTTTGTTATAAAGTAGAGGATCAGTGAATCTGGGTTCATCCAATTCGTTATGACCATATTTTCTGTAACATACAAGATCAATGAAAATATCGGACTTAAATTTTTTCCTATACATAATTGCTAAAGAAGCACTTTGTATAATTGCTTCCAGATCATCTCCATTCACGTGCAAAATCGGCGCCTCTATCATTTTAGCGATATCAGTACAATAATAAGATGATCGTCCTTCCTCCTCTGTAGTAGTAAATCCAATTCTATTGTTGACCACCACATGGATACTTCCATTTACTGAGTAGCCCGAAAGCTTACTCAGTTGAAGTAATTCGGACGCTAATCCTTGTCCAGAGAATGCTGCATCTGTATGCATTTGGATACATAAAATGTTGTCCACCCTATTACTTTGTTCGATTTTGGCTCTTGTTTTTCCCATCGAATAAGCAGCAACGGTTAATAAATGAGAGGGATGTGGTGACACTGAAACATTAATTTTGTTTTTGTCAAAGTTTAATATGTTAGACTGGCCCAAATGATATGGAACATCTCCAGTTAAATATTCGTTTTCAATAAAAAAGTTTTTGTCCTTAAGCTCAGCAAAAATTTGTTCGTTACGCTTTCTCGCAACATTTGAAATTATATTTAACCGGCCCCTATGCATTCCTCCAATAATTATTTCCTTGAAATTGCTATTTGATGCTTTCCTCAGCAGCATTTGTATTAGTGGAACAATAGTTTCAGCTCCCTCACACCCAAACTTTTTTTTAGTGGGGTATTTCACTCGTAAAAATTTTTCAAACTCATTGGCCTTAATTAAATCTAAAAATGCATATTTTTTATCTCTTAAATCAAGGCTTTCACCTCTGATATGTTCATAAGTGGTATAAAGCCAGTCTCTTGTTTTTGGATCGTTTATATGATGAAACTCTGGTCCTACAGAGCCAGAATATAAGTATTCAAACTTCTTAATGGTTTTTTCGATTTCAAGTTTTTTACCATTGCCCCTGTCTTTTTGAATCTCAATCTCACTTAAAACCGCAGATATTATCTCTTTGATCTCCAAATGGGCTGAAATATTTTTTCTATATAAGGGGTCTGTCTTTGCACTAAAGTGGCCGTACTGCCTGAACTTAGTCTTTATAGTATCCAATAGACGTCGATCTTTTGCCTCCGAGTACGCAATTTTCTCGTCTACCTTGTTGCTATGCTGAGACTCTTCAAAATATATAGCCCAGTCAATTGGTACGCTATTTGGGTCTTTCAAATAGCGTCTATAGTATTCTAATATTGGTTTAAAATCTCCCCCTGAAGGTAAAGGCACTGTATTTCCTCTAAAAATCGCTAAAGTACTAGGCTAATTCAAATTGTATTCATTGAAAACTAATTTTATAATTAGGCTTAGTCAGTAAAGTTCCTTGCGATATTGATCAATAATCTTATTATCTTCCTTGATTTCGCACTCGATCCCGGTCTGATCTTCTATCATTTCAAAAAGCGTTGGTATAGGTCGTGTCTTAGGCCACCCTTTTGGCTCCCATAAACCTGCCCTTAACATAGATTTTCCACAGTGTAGGTGCGCTTGTGTAACTTTTATTCGAAGAACTGTTTTAGGAACATTGGACTTCAACCTATGTCTTTCTCTAGTGTCAAGATCTTCAGTTATTATTGCTTCACCTTGTACCCTCAATGTCTCGTTTATACTTGGGATAAAAAATAAAAGAGAAATGCAATTATTTTTCACAATATTCAATAATCCATCTATACGGTTATTGCCTGGTCTGTCTGGAATTTCTAAAAAATTCTGGTTGATTACCTTAACAAAACCAAGGGGATCCCCCTTTGGTGAGAGATCAATGTTTTGGCCGTTAACTGTCCCAACTACAACGAAGGAGGAGTTTTTTATAAAGCTAATACAGTGTTTATCCAATTCACTTAATATTTTACTCGCGGCTTTTTCCTTAGCGGGACCATAAATCTCCCTTAATCTTTTTTCATCCATTTCCTTCACCCGTTCTCTTTAATTATTTTTACAAATCACTCATTTTTTTTCATCTAGTAAATCGGTAAATAACTAAAAACTTAACGATTGTAATGAGCAAGCTATAATTATTCAGCAGCCTGTTCTGTTGTTATGAACCCGCCTGACTGCTTATCCCAGTATTGCCTATATAACCCATTGATCTTCAAAAGCTTTTTATGGGTACCCTCTTCAACAATTTGCCCATCTGAAACAACGATTATTCTATCCATTTTTGATAATGTAGACAAACGGTGAGCAATAGCCAAAACAGTTTTATTCTCCATTACAAATTCAAGCGCATTTTGTATTGAGCTTTCAACCTCGCTGTCCAAGGCGCTAGTTGCCTCATCTAAAATAAGAACGGGGGAGTCTTTCAAAATTGCTCGAGCTAGAGCAATTCTTTGCCTTTGACCCCCAGAAAGCTTTACTCCTTGTTCACCTAAATGTGCATCATAACCCTTTCTTCCTCTATGGTCCTCTAAACCCAGGATGAAGTCATGAGCTTCTGCTTGCCTGCTAGCTTTAAGAAGATCCTTTTCTGTGGCACTAGGGTTTCCGTAATTAATATTGTCCCGTGCTGATCTATTAAAAAGAGCTGTTTCTTGGGTTACCATTGCAATTTGCTTTCGTAGACTTGATTGAGTTATATCGTTGATATTGATACCATCAATTAAGATAGCTCCCTTTTGCGGTTCATACAGTCTTAATAGAAGGGATACTAAAGTAGACTTTCCTGCTCCAGAGGCCCCAACAAGTCCAATTTTCTCTCCTGCGGCAATGGACAACGAAATGTTGTTTACGGCGCTTAAATTTTGGCCATAGGTAAAACTAACATTTTTAAAATCGATAGAACCTTCAGAGACCAAAAGTTCTGGTGCATTATCTTTATCGCCTAATTTATACGAAGTAGATAAAGTCTTTACGCCATCTTCAACCTCTCCAAGGTTTGCATACAGTGTCATCAAAGTAAAACTCACCCATCCAGTCATCTGTGCTAGTCTTAATGATATTGCCCCAGCAGCAGCAATATCACCCGCTGAAACGTTCCCAACGCTCCAATAATAAAGGCTTCCACCGACTAACATTACAGGTAAAATTCCCGAAAGACCGTTTAAGCAGAATCTAAACCAAGCTGCAACTACTCCATAACGAATAGAAAAGTCTCTATAATGATCCATTGCATCGATTGCTGCGTCATCTTCTTTCTTATCGTGCGCAAATAATTTTACCGTTTTTATATTAGTAACAGTATCGACAATCTGTCCAGTTACCAACGCTCGTGCTCCAGCTTTTCCACGTGAGCTATGCCTTATCATGGGCATGAAATACCGAATAAGAAAAATATAGCCCACCAACCAAGAAAATAGTCCAATTGATAATGTTATATTCACTGTTGTGAGCATCAGCGCAGCGCCAACGACTGAAGCTAAAGCCAATAAGATCGTATGGATGATTTCTATAACCACGTCTGTTGCGGCGCGAGCTGTCTGCATTTCTTTTTGGGCTATTCTTCCAGCGAAGTCGTTTTCAAAAAAAGTAACTGACTGACCAAGCGTCCAACGATGTAGTCTTGACAAAATTAAATTAAATATGTTTGGTGAAACAACAACGGTTTGCGTGTAAGAAAACGCGCCAAATATAATTGGTCTTATTACCAAAAAAAATAGCAAACCAGATGCTAAAAGTAAGACCTGGCCACTTATGGGCTTGTCAGCTGAAGAAGCTAGTGCGGCATCAATAAGCAGGCCTAAGAGGACTACAGCAGATACCTCAATTATACCGGTCAAAATGGACACAAAACCAGACAAAAATAATACAGGGAAACTTCCCCTCAGCGCCCAGTGAAAAAAACTTAAAGTACGTGAGGGAGGTGGCCCATGAGCTTTTTGTTTATGGTTGATCCAGTTGGCCGGATTCATCTCTGGAGTCCTAGAATATTGATATATTTTATCAAGTTAGAATTTTTCATTTATTATTTCTTTTACATAGGGTTACAAGAGAGTTAGATATATCTTCGTCCTCAATGTTTTTTGCACCTCTTGCGAGCCGAATTTCATGAGCTTTTTCTAAAACTTGCGCATGCGTAAAACCTAGAGGGGGCTCAAACTTGTAACTTGCTAATTCGATTAACAATCCAAGCGGATCTCGGAAATATATGGAATCCATAAACCCTCTATCTTTTATCCCCGAGCTACTAATACCTCTCTCCTTTAACTTTTCATTAGCGATTCTTGAAGTGCTTTGACTTACCCAGAATGCTAAATGATGAACAGACCCTACGGAATTTTTAATCGGCTCTTGCATACCTATTCGTGTCTCGTTAGTAAAAATGGTTATGGTTCTCCCATCGCCACAATCAAAATACAAGTGGTTTTCAGACTCATCATCAAGATTTGGCTGCTCAAAAATAAGCTTCATCCCTAAAACGTCTTGCCAAAAATCTATAGAGGTTTTTCGGTCTGCCCCATTAAGAGTGATGTGGTGGATCCCTTGGGACTGTAATATTGCTTGCATCCGTTATTCCTATTAGTCAACTAATATAATCGTGCTAAAAATCAAGTGTTGCTTAGAGTTATTCTGTCTCATTATTAACACATCTTTATCGAATACCCTAGAGGTTGAACGCTAGTCTTTCTAGTCTTGAAATTCGCAGAGGGTTGCTTTGGTAATAAAGCTCAATATTACGAGCTCTCAGAGTCTATTGAGTCAAAGATTTTCAAACCATTTTCCCAAATTTCTGTCTTTTCAATATCTCCGAGCATTGTAAAAAATGTCCAAGTGCCGGTTTTTTTTCCCCCTTTATACTGACCTTTTATATAGAGCCAACCGTCATATGGATCTATATAAATCCATGGACCATCCAAATTACCATCCTTATATGTTGCTTTTATATAAAGTTGACCACCACTCCCATACTGTTCTCTTGTACCATTTAATATTCCAAAAGTGAAAAACTCAACTTCCTTAGGGTTTCCATTTTCATGATAATATTCCCATAAATTATCTTTTTTACCATTTTTAATCATTCCGATTTCTTTTAGTTGGCCATTTGGCCAATAGATCTCAATTTTTCCAGTAAAGGGAGTATTAGTGAATCTTTCGAAGAACTGATTTTTTCGTTCGACCAAATTTTCCCACGTTTTTGGGTCAGCGAAGCATTTAGTTATAGGTAAAAGAATTAAAGCACTCAAAAAAAATACATTGAAAGCGATTAAATTTATGCCTATTTTTTTATCGTTTTGAGTCATACCTTGGTTTTTTTCTGAGCCTTTCAAAATCTCGTGGAATGAACATCATGAAACGACATAGTACTTATCCAAATCTTATCAATTGATATTGATCTAAAAACTTGCACTAATTAAAATATAAGATTTTTAGACCGTACTATTGTCATGTTACATTTTTACTAACATAATATGTCAATGTCAGATGTTTTCACTAGCGTAGTTTTGGTAACCTTCCCATCTGAAATTCAGTATGACAGTTGGCTAACAAAGTTCAGAACTTTCTATAATGAGAAAGCCATCGATTATCTTAGAAATAATGGACAAATTTCGCAGCGTGCTTCTAGGGTGCAAGAAGATGATGTAATAAGAGTAACTATAATCTGGACATACAGGGATTACGCTTCATACGATAAATGTCAAAAATTTCATAGCAATTGGGGAAAGGTGGGGGGCAAGTATATCGCAAAATCTGCCGGATATAGAGGTTACGAAGTTTGGAGTGACTCAGACGTTATGCCTCCAGAATAATTGGAAGGCTTTCAAGCGAGCTCAGCGCATTATTTGGTTTTCTGGCGGCTTTACCCTTAGGCATTATATTTTGTACCCGTTCTGTTATGGAGCTCGTGAGAGCTGTTAACTAAACTCTTGCCAAAGTTTGACCCACACATTTGTGAACGCCTACACCAAGCGCTAGATGGCCAATAGTTCGTGGGGTAACATCACATTTATATTGGCTTTCCCACACTTCAAGATCTGTATTCGCCGATCCTAAAACGCAAAGTATTTTTGTTCTCTCTTCTATGACTACCTCCGATACCTCGGCCTTTTTGGTGGAGGTTCTACAAAAAGCTTAACAGGACTTGCTAATCTTAAAGATTCCCCTATGGCATTTCCTATTAATAATTAGTCATTTTTCACTAGGTGAAATTGTTCCAGATTTTCTGAAAAGCACCACAATAAATTACCAATTGCGCTTACCGATGTATCGATACCTGCTGATAATAATGATCTCACTAACATTCCAGCTAAATGCTCTTCCTCTGGACTATCAGCCGTACTCTGGTAAATCTCTTTAGCAAGATCTTTAGCATCAATATTTTCCTGAAGGCATCGTTTATTTATCTCTTGAAGAATAGAAAGCCCTTAAGCCATTACATTTCTTTGAAGCTCATTATCGGGGCCAAGTTCATTGAAAACCATAGCTCCATGTCCTAACAAAGTTTCCTTATCAATTTTTTTTAAGCCAACTGCCT
>CABZEW010000044.1 GCA_902524845.1 uncultured Alphaproteobacteria bacterium | reverse complement strand
AACATCTGATTTGCTCAGAACTTCAACCAGGTTTGTACCAAGTGGTTGTACAACCTCGTATCTAGTTCCATCGGCCTCTCTCACGTGAATGGTTTCTCCGTCAAGAACAACCTCAGATACGTTTCCTGATCCAACTTGGTTCAAGAACTGGCTGAATGAAAGTTCTCTCTTGTTATTAATAGAATTGCCGCTGAAAACATTGAATAATGCTACTAGCAGGAAAAATAAGATTAACCAGAAGGCTATGTTTCTAAAATTGTTCATTTTTGGGCACCGATTTCTTTGATTAAGACATAAAAGAGATATGCTAAAAAAACAGAATTTCAACCGCTTTTAAAAGAATTTATAGAACTCTTTGTCCTCGTTTAATAATTTTACTTCTACATTATACTTTAAATTCGACAGAGGTACAAATTTAACGGCTTTATTTTTTACGACAACGGGGATAGTCGCCAAAGCTACGCTATCAAAATCACCATCGATACAAAAATTGTGCTCATCAGAACTTAATAATCCATAAGGCTTGATATATAATTTTGATTGAGGCTTGGATTTAAATGTAATTAACCATCTGTTATCCCAAATAAACTTTTCGTTTTTAATTAAACTAATTTCTGTAACTGAAGCTAACTCTCGCGTCACAGATACTATTCCATTTTTCTTTTTAAAGACTGTGCCACTTAGTGTAGCACCTGGAAGATTTCCAGTGTTAACTATTTTTCTACATATATTCTGAAGCTGTGAAAAACGCGGTTTGTAGAAACTTCCAGAAAACCACGACATTATGCCAGCAAGTACTCTGTATTGAGTATCTTCAAAGAGCTCAGAAAATTTTTCACCCTCAAAAATAATTTGACCAACTTCATTAAATGATAAAAGAGTTTTTGAATTGGAAATGGCTGTTTGTTTCGATAACTTTGATGCCCTCGCCATGTGGTCAGCTGTTTTTACAAAACTAGACGCTATAAGGTCGCTAGCTTTTAGTTGCTGTAAAAGTTTTCTTACCTTTACTCGCTGGTACTTTTCGTCATAGTTTGAGGGGTCGTCAATCCAACTGTAGTTGTTATTTCTTAAATAATTTCGCAAGTCTTCTTTTCTTGATTTCAATAGTGGCGGGTATTGATGAAGCAAAAGATGAGTTAGAGGAAATAGTTGAATTTCTGAAAGATCCACAGAAGTTTGGAAGATTAGGTGGGAAAATACCCAAAGGAGCATTGTTAGTTGGACCTCCAGGTACAGGTAAAACGTTGCTTGCGAGAGCGATTGCGGGAGAAGCAGGCGTTCCTTTCTTCACGATATCGGGCTCTGACTTCGTCGAAATGTTTGTTGGTGTTGGAGCGAGTAGAGTGAGGGATATGTTTGACCAAGCTAAGAAAAACGCACCTTGCATCGTCTTTATTGATGAAATAGATGCAGTTGGACGTCATAGAGGGGCCGGATACGGTGGGGGTAACGATGAAAGAGAGCAGACACTGAATCAGCTTCTTGTTGAAATGGATGGTTTTGAGTCGAATGAAGGAGTTATTTTAATTGCTGCAACAAATAGACCGGATGTTTTGGATCCAGCTCTGTTAAGGCCTGGACGCTTTGACCGACAAGTTCAAGTACCGAACCCTGATATCCAAGGTCGTACAAAAATATTAAATGTGCATGCAAAAAAGACAGTACTCGGGCCTGATATAGACTTGAGGATTATAGCTCGAGGAACACCGGGATTCTCTGGAGCTGATCTTGCAAACCTCGTAAATGAGGCAGCATTAATGGCAGCAAGAGCTGGGAAACGTTTTGTTGCGATGATGGATTTTGAAAATGCCAAGGATAAAGTCATGATGGGCGCAGAGAGGCGTTCTATGGTGATGACTGACGAAGAAAAAAAGCTGACCGCTTATCATGAGGCAGGACATGCGATAGTAGGATTAAATGTACCGCAACATGATCCAATACATAAAGCTACGATTATTCCCCGCGGAAGAGCTTTGGGCTTGGTACTGAGCCTACCCGAACGAGATCAGCTATCAGTTACCAGAACTAAATACAAGTCAAAGATAGCGATGGCTATGGGTGGAAAAGTTGCTGAAGAAATGGTTTTTGGGTCAGAGAATGTAACCTCTGGAGCAAGTTCAGATATTCAGCAAATAACCAAAATAGCTAGAGCGATGGTAATGCAATTTGGGATGTCTGATAATCTAGGCAATATCGATTATGCCAACGAGCAACAGACTTATTTAGGTCCCTCAAGCCCCGGTAGTCATTTGGGTCCAGAGACACAGGAAAAGATTGATATTGAGGTAAGAAAGCTTGTTGACGAAGGGTATTCAAAGGCTAAAAGTATTTTAAAGAGGGAGAAAAAGAAGTTAGATTTGTTAGCAAATGGACTTTTGGAGTACGAAACTCTTACGGGAAGCGAAATAACACAGGTGCTGTCAGGAAAGCCACTGAATAGAGATTTAGACGACTTCGATGAACCTGGCGACAAACAGAACAAGAACAGTTTAACATCAATACCGAAAACTGGCACAACTGGTCGAAAGAAAGGTGGGGGCTTGAAATCTCAACCACAGTCTTAGTGTTAAACAAGTTCGCCCGTTAAGTCGTATTCAGATGAATCTTTTATCTTTATTTTTAGACGATCGCCTACACTGTAAGTTTTTTGGTCAGTTGGAACATAGACTAAACCGTCTATTTCTGGAGCATCAAAAATTGTCCTACACACAATTTGGGTTGGCTCCACAGTGTCTATGACACAGGTGTAAGTCTTGCCAATTTTTTCTTTAAGCTTCAATGCTGAAATTTCTTGTGCTTTACGCATGAAGCGGTCAAAGCGATCCTCTATTATGTCGGCCTGTACGTGATCCTCCATTAAGTTTGATCTTGCTCCAGAGACATCTTCATACTTAAAACAGCCCACCCTATCAATTTTTGCTTCCTCTAACCAATCTAGCATAAAATTGAATTGAGTTGCAGTTTCTCCAGGAAACCCCACAATAAAGGTTGATCTAATACTTATATTTGGATTAATCGAACGCCATTCGGAAATTTGATCTAAATCATGCACGTTGTTTGAGGGTCTAGCCATTCTTTTTAACACATCTGGATGTGCATGCTGAAAAGGAACGTCTAAATAAGGTAAGACCCTATTTTGATCCATTAATGGTATTAATTGTCTTACATGAGGATAAGGATATATATAGTGTAGTCGTACCCAGACCCCAAGAGACCCCAGTTCTTTTACCAGATTGTAAATATTACTTTTAAGCTTTTTTCCATTTATCGAGACCTCTTTAAATTTCAAATCTAATCCATAAGCTGACGTATCTTGTGAAATTACAAGTAATTCTTTTGTACCCCTTTCGACCAAGTTTTTCGCTTCAGCTATTATCGAAGTCATTGACCTAGATTCTAGAGGTCCCCTCAGTGAGGGGATGATACAAAATGAGCACTTATGGTTACATCCCTCAGAGATTTTCAAATAACTATAATGCTTTGGGGTAAGTTTAACATAAGAAGAAGACGGCTTTGCTTCAAACCGATTACTTTTCACTGGTATACTCTCAGTAATTGCATTCAAGACTTCATTAAACTTTTGAGGTCCTGTTATGGTCATAACATCAGGATGAGATTCCTGTATAAATTCAGGAGTTGCGCCTAAACACCCAGTTACTATTACTTTACCATTTTCATTTAAAGCTTCGCCGATAGCATTCAAACTTTCGGCTTTTGCGGAATCAAGAAAGCCACATGTATTTACTACTACTGCATCAGCGTTGTCATATGTTGGTGATATTCCATAACCCAATTTTTTAAGCTTGTTGATTAAAATTTCGGAATCAACCAGGGCTTTTGGACAACCAAGGCTGACAAAGCCTATCTTAGGTGAACCGTTACTCATAATGTAGTCACATAAATGGTTTTAGCTTGGGATTAAAAGGCCTCTCTCTAATAAAAGCATCTCTTAATTTATTATCTATAAGGACCTGAAGCTTAGTACCCTCTACAGCGTAGTCGAACTCAACAATACCAATACCGACATTTGTATTGAACTCAGATGAAAAAATTCCAGAAGTAACTTCTCCCACTTTTTTGCTATTAAATATAGGCCAGTGGTCATGACAAAAGGGTACCCTCTCACCTTTTATGTCAAAGTATCTTAATACTTTAGATGGTCCTTGCTTGGCTATATTTTCCAGTGCTTCGAAGCCGATACATGTTGAATTAGCATCAATCTCACAGAATCTCCCTAGACCACATTCGAACGGAGAGTTTTTAATTGTCATATCGGATCCGTATGATAAAAGTCCAGATTCGATTCTTTCAATTTGGTTAGGGCAACCCGGCCTAATGTTCAAATCCTTTCCGTTTGAAAATAATTCTTCCCAAAGGTCATGGGCATACTCTGTTCCCTCAACATAAATTTCAAAACCGCCTTGCTTAGACCAACCAGTTCTAGCAACGTTAAGCGTATGTTTTCCAAATCTAAGTTTTCTTAAGTCAAAATAACTGAAATAATCCATTTCATTTCCAAATATCCGTTTCATGAGAATTCTTGATTTTGGCCCCTGAATCGCTAGGGGTGCAACTGAAGGCTCTATTACCTTTACATTTAATTTTAATGCTGCTGCAATTCCTGAAACCCACAATAATACATCACTATCAGCTATAGAAATCCAGTATCGGTCTTCGTCTATTCTCAACACTACTGGGTCGTTTATCATACCTCCTTCTTGATTAACCATTGGCGCGTAAAGACATTTGTTTGGGTTCATATTTTTTACACATCTAGGAGTTAAAATTCCTAATAACTTTTCAGCATCCTTTCCTACAATTTCTACCTGTCTTTGCACGGACACATCCCAGACTTGAACCTCGCTCTTCAAGTGCCTGCAGTCCTCTTCAGCATCTTTGAAAATTGTTGGCAAAATCATATGATTATAGACCGTTACGCCTTTAACTTTGTCCTCCACTTTTGAAGAGAAGGGCGTTCTTCTTATTCTTTTTGTTGGGGTTAATACTTTCCCTCGCAACACTTTTCTCCTATCGTAATCAACTCAAATTCTGATATAAATGAATATTAGAACTATGCAACGGTTTTTATAATATTGGACGAATTTTTGTTGATATGAACAAACTAAAAAATATTGTAATTTTAAATGGACCCAATCTTAACCTACTTGGGACGAGGGAGCCCGAAATATATGGGTCACGAACTTTAAAAGATTTAGAGGAAATGTGTATTAGTAAAGGTAAAGATTGTTCATTGAATGTAATATTTGAGCAAAGTAATTCTGAGTCGAAACTGGTTTCTTTTATACAGACAGCGATAAATGCTTCAGAAGGTTTAATTATAAATGCAGCGGCATATTCACATACTTCAGTTGCAATCTTAGACGCCTTAAATGCTTTTGCTGGCTATGTAATTGAAGTCCATATTTCTGATATTTCAAAACGGGAAAAGTTCAGACAATTTTCATATGTTTCCTTAAGAGCTGATTATATAATTATGGGTAGGGGATTAGAGGGATATATAGAAGCTATAGAAAAGATGCAGCAAGAACTTAAAGTTTAAAACATGAAAAAAGATATACTAAAGCAATTTCACAAAGGATTTCCCAGTAATCCTGAAGCAAGGGTTAGAGCTTTAAAAATAACATTAGAAAAAGAGGGTCTAATCGACCAAAAAGCATTAGATGAAATTATAGATACCTATCAAAACAAAGTAGGTCCCCTAAATGGAGCAAAAATAGTAGCCAAAGCGTGGACTGATAAAAATTTTAAAGCAGAGCTGATAGGTAATACGGATTATGTTTTAAAGAATATGGGTCTAAATGGTCGTCAAGGAGAACATGTTGTTGTTGTAGAGAATACCGAGGCAATACATAATCTTGTAGTTTGTACCCTTTGCAGCTGTTACCCTTGGCCTTTGTTAGGATTACCGCCTAACTGGTATAAATCTGATGCCTACAGAAGTCGAGCCGTAAGACAGCCGAGAACAGTTTTAAACGACTTTAATGTTAAGCTATCGTCATCAAAAAAAGTTAAGGTTTGGGACTCGACATCTGAGGTCAGGTATCTTGTCCTCCCACAACAGCCAGAGAGCTCCAAGGGATTAAGTGAAAATGAATTAGTAAATTGGGTCACTCGTGATAGCATGATAGGCACCGGCTTCCCAAAATCTCCTAAAGGTAAATAATGTCAAAGGCGCATGACATGGGTGGTCGGCTTGATGTAAGAATAATCGACATTAAATCAAGTGACCAAAAATTCAAAGAAAACTGGGAAAAGGATGTTTTTGCCATAACCTTAGCGTTAGGTTTTTCGGGTCTATGGAATTTGGATAGATCTCGTTTCGCGCGCGAGTCTTTAGAACCAAAAGACTATCTACAATTTAGTTATTTTGAAAAATGGCTCGCTGGTCTGATCAACTTACTAGGTGAGAACGGTATTATTGAAGATAGGAAAGAAATGAAAGATAATTTTGAAAAAAACTCCTTTCGTAAACTAGAAGCAAAAAATGTTAAAAAACTATTGCAAATGGGGGGACCAACAAAAAGAAGTTGTGTTACGGAGAAACAATTTAAACTAGAAGAAATGGTTTCTGTAAAAATGGATAATAGCAACGGAAGGGTTGAAGGCGGTCATACGAGACTGCCAGACTATGTAAAGGGAAAGATTGGCAAGGTCATTGCCTATCATGGTAGCCATGTATTGCCTGATACAAACGCTCATTTTTTGGGAGAAAATCCGGAAGCTCTCTATTCAGTGGAGTTTAAGAGTAAAGTTTTATGGGCTAAATGTGAGAATAAAGAGGACACGGTAATAGTTGATTTATGGGAGAGTTATCTTGAGAAAATCGAAATTTAAACCAATTTCCCAACCTGAAGGTGACCAAGTATTTTCAGCACCATGGCATTGTGAATTATTTGCACTTACCATTTCTCTTTATGAAAAAAAAGTTTTTAATTGGGAAGATTGGACTAATAAACTAGGAAATAAGTTAAAGAATGAGCCAGTAAGCATGGCTGATAATTTAGATTATTATTATAGAAAGTGGCTTGAGGCGCTGGAAGAGTTTGTTTTGCATAAGGGGGTTACTCGTTTGGATGATATCAAAAGAGAAGTTTCGATCCAAATGAAGCAACTGCGAGATGATGACCATTAAGATAGGGTTATTTTAAATCCGTAATAATACGTTTAACTAATTCGCCTATACCTCTTTCATTGAAACTCTCTTCACTTAATCTGCCCAGTATTTTTTCCTTACTAAGGCTCTTTTCTATTTTTTCATAAAGCAGTTGACGGATGAACCAGACAGAACTTTCCTTTTTTTTGACTAATTTCATTCTTTTTTCCACGAAGTTTTCAATATAGTTAATTATTTTGGTATTTTCATTTCGATCTTTTACGTTAGTTGCCATTATCTTGATATTTTTGCTATCTGGAAACTGAGCCGTATCAATTATAGATTTTAATTGTTGAAATGTTTGCGAGTGTTCAGGTTTATCAGATTTATTAACTAAAATTAAATCTACAACTTCTAAAATACCACCTTTCATTGCCTGAATACTATCACCAAGTCCAGGAGCTAATGTAAGAATTGAACAATCTGCCAGTTTTGTTATATCAGTTTCAGATTGGCCGGTACCAACAGTCTCAACAAAGATAAAGTCAAAGTCAAAAGTGGCCATCACTAGAGATAGAAGAAAGCTTTTGTGTGATAATCCACCCAGTTCACCACCTGACGATAACGATCTTATAAAGACTTTATCGTCTGAAGCATGCTGCTCCATTCTAGTTCTATCGCCAAGAAGTGAGCCACCAGAAATTAAGCTACTGGGATCGACGGCAATCACACCAATTTTCTTATCTTTGATTCTCAGGAGCTTTATAAAGCTATTTATTAAACTCGATTTGCCAGAGCCTGGAAAACCAGTTATTCCTATTATTGGTGTAGTACGTTCTATACTATTATAAAGTTTTAAAACCAGTTCCATCGGATTTTCGCTTATCTCTATATCCGTCAAGAATTTTGATAAGGCCAACCTATCCCCGGCTTTAAGTTTTTTTATCGTTTCTTGTAACTCTATTGATTTCATAATGAGGTAATTATTTTACTACATCAATCGTCAAAACCGTAAAATGTAGTAAAATTTTCGACGGACTCCCGATCAGTCCTCCAGGAGTTTATAGAATGACTTTCGTCAGCATATCCAATCCCCATTCCGCAAAAGAGCATCAAGTTGTTATCAACGCTAAGGTGTTTTTTTACCATAGAATGCCACATTGCCCAGGCCTCTTGGGCACAAGTATGCAAGCCTCTTTCTCGTGCTATTAACATTATCGTCTGCAAAAACATCCCAACATCTGACCATTGGGGTGGTCCCATCTTTCTGTCGATGTAAATAAACAGCCCTACTGGGGCATCAAAAAAACGAAAATTTCTGGCTAACTGGCTTAATCGCGCACCTTTATCCTCTCTTGGTATATTTATGCTTTTGTAGAGGTCTTCTCCGCATTTAAAGCGTCGACTTCTATAAGGGTCCCAAAGATTTTGCGGATATACGTCATATTCGGGTTTCTCTCCCATAGGCATATCAGCTATTTGAGAGTCGATATCCAAAACTATCTGCTCGAGCTTCTCCCCTGTTATCGCATGAATATGCCATGGTTGAAGGTTGCCACCCGAGGGAGCTTGTTTGGCAAGATCTAAAATCTCTTTAATTAGCCTCACAGATACCGGTTGCTCAGTGAATGCTCTACAAGTAAATCGAGTTTTAACAGCTTCGGAAACATCCATTTTATTTAATATCCCATTGGTTAAACAGCTCCGCCTCGGTCAACCTTATTTTATGCTTTTCTGTTATTTTGGGGGCGGGGGTCACTGATAGATCGGGAGCTGGTTTTGGCTGGATAATATTAAAAGCTTTTGGGAAAATACCTCGGTATGTATTGTGTGGATCAACAAAGGCTTCCTCAAAGTTTAAAACGGGAGCAACGCATGCGTCTGTCCCGCAGTAAATCTGCTCCCACTCCCTCATGGTTCCCGTCTTTATAATCTTCTGAAATATATCCTTAAGCTTCGGCCAATTAGATTTATCCGTTCTAATTGGAAGTTCGTCAAGATTTAACTCAAGTTTTGTAATAAACTCTAGGTAAAACTTATCCTCGATCGCACCAACTGATATGTGCCTATTATCGGAGGTTTCATAAGTTGTGTAAAAAGGTGCACCACCATCAAGAAGATTTATGTCTCGTCTATCTTCCCATTTATTGAAATTGAACATAGAATACATCATAGACATCAAATTGGCTGTTCCATCGACAATGGATCCATCAACTACTTGACCCTGACCGGTCTTTTTTGCATGTAAAACTGCACATAGTATTCCAAAAACTAAATACATTGAACCTGCTGCAAAATCCCCTAAAAGGTTCAGAGGCGCTATTGGAGTATCTTTGGTTCCAATGGCGTGAAGTGCACCAGATATTGAAATATAATTAATATCGTGACCTGCGGTGCTACTCAGTGGACCTTTCTGACCCCATCCTGTCATTCTACCATAAACAAGCTTTTCATTTGCTGCCAGCATCTCATCAGGCCCTAAGCCCAATCTTTCCATCACTCCTGGCCGAAAACCTTCAATTAAAATATCGGAGCTCGATATCACTTTTTTTGCGACTTCAATATCTTTATCATCCTTGAGATCTAGCTCTATGTAAGATCTATTTCTAATAACAACATCTGTGAACTGATTAGCGGATTGAGTGCCTGTTTTTCGTGCAATTCTAATGACGTTTGCACCCATATCTGCCAACTGCATAGCAGCAAATGGTGTTGGTCCAAGTCCATCGAATTCAACAACTTTTAAACCAGATAAAGGTCCGTTGGTGTCGTTTTTATTTTTCATTGATTTAGTCGTCGAGTGATCTGGCTATTAATTCCTTCATGATCTCGTTAGTTCCTCCATAGATCGACTGAACACGGGCATCGGCATACATTCGGGCGATGGGGTATTCCATTATAAACCCGTATCCTCCATGAAGCTGCAAACATCCATCCATAACCTCATTCTGTGTTTGGCTTCCCCAGTATTTTGCCATTGAAGCCGTAGCAGCATCAAGAGAGCCTTGCTTTACTCTGTCAACACAATCATTAATGAAAGATCTAAGAACCTCTGCTTTTGTTTTCATTTCAGCGAGCTGAAAACGAGTATTCTGGAAGTCCATTATTCGTTTATCAAAGGCTTTCCTATCTTTTACGTATCTAATGGTCTCTTCAAGAGCAAAGTCAATATTCCCTAGAGCACCTATACCAATGGCTAACCTTTCCCAAGGCAATTGTTTCATCAATTGATAAAAACCTTGCCCCTCTTCGCTTCCAAGTAAATTTGTTAAAGGAACCTTAACATCTTCGAAAAATAATTCGCATGTGTCATTACCTTTTTGCCCTAGCTTTTTTAGCGGTTTTCCCCTTGAGAAACCTTCAAGGTCTTTGGTCTCAACTACTACTAACGATACACCTTTTGATTTTTCACTCTTATTTGTCTTCGCGGCTAAAACTATTAAATCCGCCGAGCCACCATTCGTTATAAATATTTTTGATCCATTAATTTTATATTGATTTCCATCTTTTTCAGCTGTTGTTTTAATTGCTTGAACATCCGATCCTGTACTAGGTTCTGTCATGGCCAGAGAAGCAACATATTCACCTGTTGATAGTTTAGGAAGCCATCTTTTTTTCTGTTCATCGGTTCCATAGGCATTAATGTAATGAACAACTATTGATTGGATAGCATAGCCCCAACTTCCTGAGTCGCCAGCGGTTCTTCCTAGTTCATATAAGGTTATAGCATCAAACCCTAAATCACCACCAAATCCTCCAAATTCCTCAGGTATCGAACTACCTAAAATTCCGGCATCTCCTGCTTTATCCCATAATGCCCTGTCGACTTGTTGTTTTTTACCCCATTCTTCAAGATTGGGCTTTACTTCATCTGTAAAAAATTTCTTTACACTTTCAGTAAATAATTGGTGCTCTTCCATTTGCCATTTAGAAGTTGGAGTAAATAAAGTCATTAGTGTTCCCTTAAAAAGTTTATCATGCAAATGCTACTA
>CABZEW010000043.1 GCA_902524845.1 uncultured Alphaproteobacteria bacterium | reverse complement strand
GGAATTTCAAGACAAAATTGTTGGCAAAGAGATTCAATATTCGCTTTATGAAAAAAAGAAATTTGGCCCCCTTCAAAGGGGGCAATCCATATCAGTAACAGATCAGGGAGGTGTCTGGGTCGGCTACGGGTTTATAAGGAAAGTAAGGTTGAGTAATGCTTTTAATTTCAACTTTGATTTTTTCCCTGGATTATATTTAAAAAATAGTGAGGAAGATTTAGGAGGGTGGTTAATGTTCCGATCGGGGCTAGAATTAGAATATGCTATAGATACCGATTTTAAAGTATCGTTAGGCTATGACCACAGGTCTAGTGGAGATATATGGGATTACAACCCCGGTATGGAAACTATCAAAATTAGCTTTATAAAAACCTTCATCTAAAGTTGTAAAAATGAGAGCATGTTTTCTGATAAATTAATGGTTATACCGTTAGTAAAGCTTTACAAATATTTTTTTATAAAGTCTATCTAGTAGACCAGCAGATAAATAATGTTTTCAGAAAGGTCACGAACAAGTATGAAGCCTGGGGTTAAATTAGTTATTCATTGTTTGCCAAAAAAAAGTTCGTCTACAAAATATTAAGAGCCAAAAAACTTTCAGTGGTAAACCTTATAAAAAAAGGGGGCGTAACACCCCCTTTTTATTCACTATTATTAAAGTGTCTTCGACCACTTTTATGTAGTCGTGGACGAACTCGATGTCTCCAATGCTACAACGACTGCTGCTACTGCGGCTGCGGCAACTGCTACTGTGGTAGCTGCTGCTGCTGCTGCTCCAGCTGCTGCCCCAGATGCCGCAGCGGTTGATCCCGCAGCTCCAGCTCCAGCTCCAGCTCCACCGGAAGCTCCTCCAGCAGCTGAACTCTGCGCGAAAGAAGGCGATGCCAAAGACATTACAAACACTGTTGTTGATATTAATTTTAAAATACGCATTTAGTTAACTCCTACGTTTGGCTAGCTTTTCACTTATACAGCAATTTAGTTTTATTTAAAATAAATTTTTAAATAATTTTTTTTTTTTAATAAATGCTGTTTGCTATGTGTTAAATGGGCAACATAAAAATAGAACAGTTAAAATTTCTGAAACGCATATAAATTATAAGTTAGAAAATAACTATTTACCGGGCTTATCCACTGTTTGGAACTGACTACTACTGTTGTGCCATGTAGCAGGTCATATTCATTTTTATACCGATGGTAATTATTGATACAGGTCTCCACATATCTGTCCACAAGCAAAGAATACTGGACAATTTCGATCGATCGTGGCGCCATTTTATTCCCAGTACATTCGAATTTAAGCTCGTCATATCTGTTTTCTCCGTTGAGATACCGATGGATCTTATTGTATTGAAGATTGTTTGATGAAAATATTTTTTTTGGTTTTTCATACTTGAGCGATAATAAATCCTGAGAATAGCCCCTTGTGGCGATCAAAACTCCTCTATCATAGGAGAGACTAATACCATCAGAGCTAACCCAGGTAAGGCGTTCCTCATTATTGCCTAAAGCAATTAGAGTCGCCTGGTTTTTTTTGTCGACTGATGATGTCAATATGATTGGCTGGTTGAAGTTTTTAAGCCACTTTTTGGTGTGAGGGAAAGCTGAGGATTGCCTAATTACTGTGCTTTCTGAGATAGATTTGTTTGTAATATTTTTAAAAATCCCCCAAAGCTCTTTTTTCTCGGATTTAACCAAGTTATCCGAGGCGCAAGCACTTAAAAAAGTCATGAATAGAATTGTCAATGGTAATAACCTCATCTAAAAACTCTGCCCCAGTTATCAAGAATATTTTTTTTAGAATATTCACTGACTTTGTCATAAAGATATTTCTCTTTGCTCAAGTGTAACTTTGCTCCTCCATCCCCAGTTATTGGTTTTATTGTAGTACTTGCATAAGACCTAGATTTCTTACCCGTAAACCAGTTTATAGGAGCCTTGATGGTGAGACCTTTATCGAAAGACCCTTCCCCCCATGTGTTGAAGGGAACGTCAGTAAATGTAGCATACGCTCCAAATTCCCAACCATTATTAAAAGTTCTCTTTATCGAGATAGTGGATCCAAAGTCTCCCGCTAAGTACTTTCCACCATCGACCTTTATAATCCAATCATTGTGTAAGTCATAATAGATTGAAGCTAAATATGTACTAAATCGCTCATTTTTTAATTTAAACCGTCCATCGGTATCTCTTTTTTGAACCCTCGCAATGTCAAGGCCAAACCCGTAAGGTCTCTTATTGTTTTTCCAAATTATTTCTGTTCTTACTCCAGCGTACATCAACTCTAAAAATCCAATATTTACAAGAGCATAGAAATTTGGTGAAGGTTTGAAATATTGATCTAAGGTGAGATTGTTTATAAATAGACTATTAGAAATATCTCTGTGGTAATACATGAAGTCTGACCTTACGTTGGGCAGCCCCCCTTTAGGGTCTCTCTGGATATCATCGAGCGTTCCTGCTATTGGTTGCCTAAGAGAACTAGAAATAAAGGTTGAAGGTATAAATTTATACTGTGCTAGTAATTCGGCTCCAACTGTTAATCTTATGGGATCATCGGGATCAAAGAGACTAGTATCTAGGTAAGGATATAAAGACCAAGAAAGCCTATCATTGCTGGTTTCATCAGCATAAAAAAAACTATTTTCTGAGTTACTTATTGAAACTGTTGCCCACAGCTCCTCCGGACCATTAAATTTTAGTTCGCTTTCAGCAAAATCTTCTCTCTTTATAACTATTTTAGATACGAACAAATTAGATTTGAAGTCGATTATATTTATTTTAAACTCCTCAATATTTGCCGGTGTTGTATGGGAGAGAATCCGCACGGCTCTTCCAATCATTTGGGACACATTGAAGTACTTTCTGTTAATAATACCAACTTCTACTTTGCTTCCAAAGAGCGTCATCGTTTTGAGCTCAATGCCATCAAGATTCAGTAGTCTTTGGCTTTCAGCTATAATCTTCTGCTCTAATTTTATTTCTTTAGAACGGTACTTTCTTTGAAGAATAGGCATAGGTGCAGGCTCGGTACCGCTGTAATAAGGGCTATTCCTGGGGTTTATGCCCATGTTCACTGTAAGCCCTAATGTATCCCCGTGCATCCAAGTCGCCATTACTGTAAAAGTTGGATCGACAATGTATTTTACACCTAAGTTTATGTCACTCCTACGAGTGAACCCTTTGGAAGATGCCGTTTCCCAGTCATAGCTGTCTGAAGATAACTCTGAAATAAATTGTAATTTTTCATTTACTTTATAAGTTACAGAAAAAAAGGGAGAGTTGTCACCTGTAAAAAAATGACCAAAATGAAAAGTGCCCCCTTTCCCTACATCTAGACCTTTCCGAGTGCTGGAGCCAAAAAAATTATTGAAGCTATTTTTCCCTGCTAATCTTCCCCAACCTATACCAGCAGAAACGTTTAACTTTGATCCAAAAGATTTTGAAGCAACAAAGTATTCTCCGGTATATATACCCGTACCGATAAAGTCTCTTAAGCCTATTGCAATAGCGGGAAAAGAAGATTTTTCTCTGTATAATAAATAGTGAAGGTCGAAACTTCTGTCCCAAGTGTATCCATTGTAGCGTCCGCCTGGAATTCGGGCATACCTAAAGGCCCCAGTGAGATTTTCTAGAATTTGAAAAGATAGATTAACTTTTATAGTTCCACCAAACGCGGAAGAGGATATAGAAAATTGTCCATCCGGTAAATTTTTTGCTGAAGGTAAATCAATTTCTCCAGGCATACCGTACATGTTTAGGGAAGCAGTATCTTCAAATTCAGTTGCCTTAACAGACTCTGTTAACACTAAATTAAATGATAAAATAATTAAACATAATATTACTAAACACCTAAGAAACGACATTATCTTTACCTAAAAACTTAGATTGAGCTTTCAGCTGATTTTGTCTTCTGTAATCCACCAAATTTCCTAGTTCTTCTTTTATACTCAGCCAATGCTAGCTCTAAGTCTTTATTCGAAAAATCAGGCCATGTCTTATCAGAAAAGTAGAGTTCGCTATATGCTGACTGCCATAATAAAAAATTAGACAACCGCCTCTCTCCAGCTGTTCTTACTATTAAGTCTGGGTCTGGTTCACTACCATTGTCTAAGTTACGGCAAAAAATATCTTCGTCAATTTGTTCTACATGTATTTTTTTCTGTAAAATCAAAGTACTTATTCGCTTGGTGGCTCTAACTATTTCAGCTCTGCCTCCATAATTTAGAGCCAAATTGAGGTGCATTCCATCATTATCCTTAGTTAGATCTACCAAATTCTTTATGTACCTTTGGAGGATTTTCGAAAATGGACTTATATCACCAACAATAGCAACCTTCACATTCTCCTCATGAAGTTGTGTAAGTTTCTTATTAAGAAAATATTTAAATAGGCTCATAAGCGCTTTAATTTCATATACTGGCCTTTGCCAGTTTTCAGTAGAGAATGCGTATAATGTAACGTGTTGTATATTTATCCTTAAACATTCTCTTAAAATTATTTCTACGTTTTCTGCACCTCTTTTATGGCCAATTGTCCTCGGTAAACCTTTATCAGAGGCCCATCTACCATTTCCATCTAAAATAAAGCCAATATGCATCTAATCCTACCGAAAACTGTTATCAGGATGCTACTTGAATAAATAAAAAGAATAAAGAAAAAAGTAAGGGTTGATGTAGGATGTAAACTACCAGCGCTTTTTGTCCCGTATATTCCAAAAATTTTAAAAATGAGTTAGCTTTTTGGACGGGCACTGAAAAAGCATCATTTTTTTTGTTTAACTTTTCATAGACCATTTTCCCCAACCAGAATCCAAAAAAATAGAAAGTTATCCAAGGAAACAATGGATAAAAATCGTTTGTCATTGGGATTTCTTTGCTAAGGCCAAGCCAAGATAAACTGAACGGTAGATTAAAGGTTATTCCGCTTGCGCTAATGATAGCCGCTCCAAAAAAAATCAATAATAAGTAAAAGTTATTCTTAATCTGAATCAGAACTAAGCTAATTATGGAGCAGACTGAGAGAAAGTGTAAAATACCAAAAAAAATAAAACTATTTTCATTTAATATAAAAGTGGATGTAGAAATAAACGCTGAGATAAGTGTCAGCTTGAAAAAGCGCCCCAAAAATTTTTTCTTAAAGTTTTCTGAAAGTGTCAGAATCCTTGACGATATTCCCGCGATGGTTATAAAACTTAAACCTATTAGCTGAGCAATAAATAAACCCAAGCCTTGCGTGATTGCCCTTAGGTCAACAAACCCAAAATATCCCAAATCCCAGCAAAAATGATACGCAATCATTGCCAAAACGCATACCCCTCTTGCAATATCCAATAGAAAAATCCGCAATATTTGTCCCTAAAATAAATATATTCGTCCTCGTATTTTAACCTGGTACATTTCTTAGTAAACGCAAACAAATACTTGCAAAGAAAAGCAAAAAAATGTCTATTTACTTTATGTCAAAAAAATCTGGTTTAAAGCAGTGGAACTTAAAAGTATAACCCAATTACTGTCAGGATATGATAATGCACTTTTTGCGAGTTTCATTGTTTCCATATTGATAATAATTTCAGGACGAGTGCATCTTCGATATTCATCTAGAGGAGAGGGACACTTTGAGGTACAAAAAAGTCATGAAGACCCTACTCCCAGGATAGGCGGTCTGGCAATACTGGCAGGCTGTGCTTATGGCTGGTACGAAATGGAAAATTTTTCTGCTAAATATCTTGGTTATATACTCATATCGGGCATTCCCGTACTCATTTTAGGTCTTCTAGATGATTTATACTTTCATGTAAGACCACTCTATCGATTATTGGGTGCTTCAATTTCATCCATTTGTGCTATTTTATTATTAGATACCTGGTTAACAAAGGTAGATGTATTATTTTTTGATCAACTTTTTTTTCTTTCACCCTTCGCTATACTTTTTACAATATTTGCGACCACAGGAGTAGCCCATTCTTTTAACCTAATAGATGGGTTGAATGGGTTATCACTAGGGATCTCTTTATCAACTTCATTCTTCTTGACAGTAATCGCTTGGATAGCAGCAGATGCGCTCGTTGTTTTACTCTGCTTAATTTTCTTTTTGAGTTCTCTAGGCTTGTTTTTGCTAAACTTTCCTTGGGGAAAAATATTCTTGGGAGATGGCGGAGCCTATTTTCAAGGACATTGTTTGTCCTGGATTGCTATTCTCTTGCTAGCAAGGAATTCTGATATTACTGCCTGGGCTATGTTATTAATCTTTTTTTGGCCAGTTGTTGAGACATTATTTTCGATATATAGGAGGCTTTATAAAAACAAGTCGGCTTTAACAGCTGATAGAGAACATTTTCATCAGCTGGTTTTTGATAAAATTAGGAGATTGAGGGTCTTTCAAAACAGCTCAAACTTCGCCAATTCTTTTTCAACCCTTTTGATTTTGCCCCTGTTTTTAGTGCCCAACTTAGTAGCCCTGATTTTTTATAATAATATTGAAAATGCTGCTATTACTTTCTTTATTCTTCTATGTTTATATTTATTAGCCTATCATAGAATAAAGTCTTCATTCTGAAACGCTCAAACCCAATCTCTGAGAATAGAGTTTAGATAGCGATTAGGAGCAGGCATTCGGTATTCAGCTAAGTCAATCGGTTTAACCCATTTAATTCTCTGATCTAGCAAGCTAGTAATAGAGCCTTCCCATTTTCTACAAATATACAGAAAGAGTATTGTTTGCCTCTCTTCTACTTGGTCCACTGCAAAAGTCAGAGGAGCAATGCAATTTTTCGATATCTCTAAATTTATTTCTTCTTTTATTTCTCTCACAATACCCTGTTCTAATGTTTCGCCCTCTTTGACCTTCCCACCAGGGTATTCCCAATAACCACCATATTCTTTTTTGTGTTTCCTCAGAGAAATCAAAACCTCGTTTTTATCATTGACCAAAGCTAGTAAAGCAATCAGGCGTGTTCTCACGACCTGTAATCCGCATTTATCTTTATGTAGTCTTCTGTAAGGTCGGATGTCCAAGAAGTAAACTCCTTATGGCCCTCAGCTAAGTCAACTACAATAGCTACTTTCTTTTTTTTCAAAGCACGGGATAACTTAGCGTTATCAACTGTTTCAACTCCTTCACCATTTTTACATAATAGAAAATCTTGCATGTAAATTTTTATTTTTTCAGTTTTTAAATTTATTCTTGTTTTTCCAATAGCCATCACGAGTCGGCCCCAATTTGCATCCTCACCTGCAATCGCGGTCTTCACTAAAAGTGAATTTGCAATGGAAAAACAGATTTCTTTTGCGCGAGCAACGCTCTTAGCATTTTTTACTGAGATCTCAATGAATTTTCTTGCGCCTTCTCCATCCATAACAATCTCTTTCGCTAAATCGACCATCGCCTTTTTAATTTCTTCATAGAAAGCATTTAAAGCAGCCGGCCTCTGGTCTCTTGTAACCTTAAGTTTTTTTTTATTAGTAGTACTTACAAAAACTGAGTCAGAGGTTGAAGTATCGCCATCAACAGATATCCTATTGAAGCTTTCACCAATTGCTTTTTTTGTAAAGAATGATAGGGTCTCTCTGTCGATCGCAAAGTCAGTGAATATAAAAGCTAGCATTGTCGCCATATTTGGAAATATCATCCCAGATCCTTTCGCAAAGCCCGATATTGTAAATAACTCATCATTAATTTTGAATTTCTTCGTATAAATTTTCGACTTCAAATCAGTGGTTAATATCGCGTTGGATGCTGCTTTTAAACCAGAAGAAGACAAATTTTCTTTTAGATAATTCAAATGCTGAATTATTTTTTTATAGGGCAGTTTTTCGCCAATAACTCCAGTTGAGGCAAAAAAAATATTTTTCTTGTCACATTTAAAAATATTAGCCAGTGCCATGGCTTTTTCTTCACAAGCTATTGATCCTTCTACACCTGTAAAAGCGTTAGCATTACCAGCATTAATTAACAGGATAGTTTTCTGTTTAAGATTATTAGCTCTCTTTATATTTTTTTTTGACCAAACAACAGGTGCAGATGGCATCGTAGAAAGAGTAAAACAGCCACAAATATGA
This sequence comes from uncultured Alphaproteobacteria bacterium, assembly GCA_902524845.1. GTDB lineage: Bacteria > Pseudomonadota > Alphaproteobacteria > Rhodobacterales > Rhodobacteraceae > CACIJG01. Next base: position 3,975 of record CABZEW010000043.1, on the reverse strand, counting down.
CTGCCAGGATCTAGTACAATCAGTAATAGATCATCTCTATTTTTATATTTTGTCCCAGAACTGCAAGTCGCATAATTCACCCCATTAATTGAAAGAGATCTTCCGCTTTTGCTAGATCGATAATACGACTTAGTCATCTAGTGATTCTAGAAGCTTTGTATTGGCAATTTCGTTGGGTTCGATATCTTTGCCAATAAATTCTATTTGCGAGTTTTCGGTCAACGAATTCAAATAATCATTTATTTTTTTTTGTCTAAGGTTTTGTATCAACTGCGATTTTACGTCTTTAAACTCAGGGAGCTGTTTTTCTCTAGTTTTATTTAATTTTATAAGGTGCCAACCAAATTTTGTCTTTACCGGTTGACTTATATCTCCTTCCGACAGAACCATTAGTGCAGTCGAAAATTCAGGTACCATATTATTGAGATCAAACCAGTCTAGTTTGCCACCATTTTTTCCGGTTGGCCCTATGGAGTGCTCTTTTGCCATTTCTTCAAACGCCTTTCCATTTTTGAGGTCCGCTAAAATAGTTTTTGCTTGATCTTCTTCTTTTACTAGAATGTGAGACGCATTATATTCTAGAGCATTCTTAAGTTGTTCAGTAAGGTTCTGATAGGCAGAATTCAGTAGTTCATCATTTGGAAAATTTTTTAATATTTTCGACACCATTTGAGCTGCCTTTGCACTTCTCTTTTCGTGTTCAAGCGCTAGTAAGGTAAGTTGGTTTTCCTTATCAATCTTTTGTGATAGCAATTCTTCATTCACAAGTTGTTGAACTATTTGAGAAAAGACTGTTTTTTGATCAAAGTCTCTATTACTCTGACGTATCTTGGAAAAGGCAATGATAGCGCTACCAAATTTTATTATCTTACCATTCACTTCTATAAACGGCGTGTCCGCGGACAAACTCTCTTGAGAATATATTCTTTGCGATGATTGAATGAAAAAAATAATAACTAAAATTAATGTAGTTAATTGATAATACTTTTGTTTCATGACTTTCCTCTAAATCTTTTCAAGCGTCGACCATTGTGATACAAAAAATGCACAGTTTAGTATAGCAATTTTTATCTCGTCTATAATTACATTCAAATCTAATGCTTTCCAAGTCTAGATTAAAGCTATATAAAACTTCAGTAGATAAATGGAAAATAGATGGTCAACTTTTCAGCTTTAAAGAAATTATTTGGGAATTCAAATGAGCGGTTGTTGAAAACAGCAAAACCTATAGTCGAAAAAATAAATTCTCTTTCAGAAGAAATGAAAAATATCTCTGATGATGGTCTTTCTGGAAAAACGAAAGAGTTCCGTCAGAGAATAGAAAACGGAGAAGATTTAGACTCAGTTTTACCTGAAGCATTTGCAGTCGTGAGAGAAGGTTCTGAAAGAGCAGTTAGCCTCAGACCTTTTGACGTACAATTAATAGGAGGGTACTTTCTCCATAAGGGTTACATCGCCGAAATGAAGACTGGAGAAGGTAAAACACTGACAGCGACGCTGCCCCTTTATTTAAATGCATTAGAAGGTAAAGGAGCTCATCTTGTAACAGTCAATGATTATCTGGCAAAACGAGATGCTGAATGGATGGGGAGCGTTTTTTCCTATCTTGGTCTAAGCGTTGGTGTGATAGCTCCAGACATGGACGAAAGTGAAAAAATAAGTGCATATACCGCTGATGTGACTTATGCAACCAACAATGAGCTCGGCTTTGATTATCTACGAGATAATATGAAGTCTGATTTGTCGGAGATATGTCAAAGAGCACCTCATTACGCTATCGTAGATGAGGTGGATAGTATACTAATTGATGAGGCAAGAACACCTTTAATCATTTCTGGCCCAACTAACGACAAATCGGAATTGTATACAAAGGTAAACTCTTTAATCCCAAATCTTGATACAAGTGACTTCGAGTTAGACGAGAAAACTAAGACTGGAAGTCTAACCGATAGTGGCAATCAAATGATGGAAACCTTGCTCAGAGACAAGCAGCTTCTAACCACAACATCTAGTTTATATGATCCTGAGAATACTGACCTGGTACATCATGTTAATCAAGCTCTTATTGCCAATAAGCTATTTAAAAAGGAGAGTGATTATATAGTCAGAGGCGGAGAGGTTGTCTTAATTGATGAGTTTACTGGAAGAATGATGGCTGGAAGACGCTTATCTAATGGTTTACATCAAGCAATTGAGGCAAAAGAAAAATTAATTGTAAAACCAGAAAACACCACTCTGGCCTCCGTAACTTTTCAAAACTACTTTCGCCTTTACAATAAATTGGCTGGCATGACTGGCACCGCTGTTACAGAGGCAGACGAGTTTTCAGAAATTTATGGTTTAGGTGTGGTCGCGGTACCTACTAACATGCCCATCACTAGATTGGATGAAGACGATCAAGTATATAGAACTAAAGAAGAGAAATATAATGCCGTTATTAGCGAGATAAAGAAATCTAATGCTAAAGGACAGCCTATATTGGTGGGCACAACATCGATTGATAAATCAGAGGAAATTTCAAAACTTCTCAGAAAAGAAAATATCAAGCATAATGTACTTAATGCTAGATATCATGAGAAAGAAGCAGAGATAATCTCACTAGCTGGGACGCCAAGAGCCGTGACCATAGCAACAAATATGGCGGGAAGGGGAACAGATATACAGCTTGGTGGCAATGTTGAAATGCTGGTAAAGGGTAAAATTGATAATAATGACCCAAAGCTTGATCAAAAGAAAACCGAAGTTGAGCTTCAAGTTCTTAAAGATCGGGAACAGGTAGTTGCAGCAGGTGGGTTGTATGTCTTAGCCACAGAAAGGCACGAAAGTAGGAGAATAGACAATCAACTGAGAGGGAGATCTGGTAGGCAGGGTGACCCAGGGAAGACTACGTTTTTTTTAAGCCTAGACGACGATTTACTTAGAATATTTGGGTCAGATAAACTGGATGGTATGTTGTCTAAGTTAGGTTTGAAAGATGGAGAGAGTATTGCACACCCATGGGTTAGTAAAGCGTTGGAGCGAGCTCAAGGCAAAGTTGAAGCCAGAAACTTTGATTTACGAAAAAATATTCTTAAATATGACGATGTTGTGAATGTTCAAAGAAAAGAGATCTTTTCCCAAAGAAGAAATATAATGGAAACTGCGGATGTTTCAGAAATTTTTGAAAATATATACATGGACGTGGTAGAAGATATTATTGTTGAAAGTATCCCTGAAGGAGCATTCATAGACCAATGGGATGTAAATGGGTTGGAAATAAAACTCAAAGAGCAATTCGACCTAACCGTAGAATTGGGTAATTTTGTAAAAAAAGATGGAATATTAGAAACAGAGATTAGAGATAAAATCCTCAAAGATGTTCAAATTAGTCTAGAGCACAAAAAAAAGACAGTTGGAGGAGAAACATTTAAAATGCTTCAAAAACAAATTTTACTCCAAGTTGTGGACCATTGTTGGTCAGGACATCTTTCCACTTTAGATCACTTGAGATCAGTTATAGGTTTCAGGGGGTATGCTCAGCGAGATCCTTTAAATGAATATAAACAAGAAGCATTCATACTTTTTGAAGGTCTGTTAGACAAAATAAAGAGAGAAACAATAAAAGTGGTTTTTTTCGCAAAGTTTGTTTCTAAAATGGATATTGAGTCAAATGAAAAGGAAATCACTAGTTCAGAGCGTATAACTAGCGAGAGTAGTCCTAGAGAACCACTTACTTCTTTTACTAGCAAAAAAGTCAAGAGAAATAGTCCGTGTCCGTGTGGCTCCGGAAAAAAGTTCAAACATTGTTGTGGTGCAATTTAGCACCTTCGGGGAAAAATGTGTTGTTATAGGAGTTAGTCAACACGTCACATCCGTCGTTTTTCACAAATACTGTGTGTTCAAATTGAGCTGAAAGTGACCTATCCCTAGTAACCGCTGTCCAGTTATCACTCAGAATTTTTGTTTCTGGTCGACCAATATTTACCATTGGCTCAA
>CABZEW010000042.1 GCA_902524845.1 uncultured Alphaproteobacteria bacterium | reverse complement strand
TTTTATAGATTTACACATAATCTTGTAAAGAAACTCTCTTTCTAATTTCGCCTTAGGTTCGAATGTTTTCTTTATTTCCAAGTATTCAAGATCCAAACATCGAACGTTTAAGGTGTTTTTCTCAGATAAAAAGCTAATCACTACTGTAGGTTTCGTGTCTCCAACACGCGGGATTGCCCAAAAAGACTCAAATTCCCAGTTGGAGCGTACTAGAATGCTTATTTCAGCATTCAAAGCCGTCATCTGAGCAACCGTTGCTCTAACCGTTACAACAAGCGTCAAGAAAATAATTGAAAAAACTTTTATAAACAAATCGCTACCTTTTTAAGAATTATATCAATTTGTACATTGAATTTATTTAACATCTATTTCAGCTTTGTCTACTTGTATATCAGGAATGCTACTATTCTCTCCAATTATAAGTGGGAGTAATTCACTTTGATCATTTCTATCCAGATTTTGATATCTCTCTTCTCTCCACTCTAGAGACGAAAACTCACCACACTTTTTGCAAATTGGTTCCCATTCACTTTGACTGTCACAATTTGAGCAAATCCATCTTTTTGATCGCTTTGCGGTAACAGCTTTTGCAAGCCAGCCTTTCACAACAGCGTCCGACGATCCAGTTCCCTTTTCAATAGCCGCCATAAGAGTATATACCTTAGCGTTAGCTTGATCAGTTTCTACCAAATCACTAATAGCCCTTCTCGCTTCAGGAAAATTTTCAGAGAGGATATTTAACTCAGCTTTTAATATTTTCGTTTCTCTGTCGGACTTTTTAACATTTAGTATCTTTTTAAAGCGCTCTATGCGCGCTTCTACACTTTCATTGTTTTCAATTTCTGCAAATTTTTTGACTATATCAGGATGAGGAAGGGCTTTCCACGCACTCAGCAATACCGCCTCAGCCCTTTTTTTTTGTCCTTCTAGTAACTCTAGTTCGGACAAAAGAATTGAATTTGGAACCAGGCCAGCGTATCTCTTTAAGGCCTGCCTTGAGACCTTTAGCGCGTCTAGTGTCTTTCCTGCGGACCTTAATTCTTTGGCTTTTAAAAATAAAAGAGTACTTTCTCCTTTACCGTAGGTTTCTTTCTCTATTTTTTTAATCTTGTTAATTTTTTTATAAGTCGTCAGCGCACCATCCCAATCTCCCTCAGTAAGTTGCAGTGTAAAAAAAGTTTTATTAAAGGATAGATTTTGGGGTTTCAACTTAATTAACCGACCAGTAAGTTTGAGCGCCAAGCTAGTATTACCTTCGGATAATTTCATTTTTATAAGACCAAACAAACCCATGCTACGTGTGGTTTTATCTCTAATTAATTCCTGAAAAATTTCTTCTTGCTTAGATAAATTTCCTTTTGCCTCATATGAATTGAGAGACAATATATTTGGCAACGATTTTGACTTGAGGTATCTCTTACTGCGCTTAATTTCCGATAAAGCTTTTTCATGATCTCCCTCAAAGCTCGCTGTATATGCGCTAATCAGAAAGCTCTGTCCTTTGATCTCTGATCTTCTTTCAAAAAATCTTTTAAGCGCTGTATCATCTCCTCTCAAAAATCCGATCAGAGACCATAGAAACTTTAGGGCTATATTTATCAACAGAACAGCAAATAAAACTGCTAAGACAAGCGTTAAGAAAGACGTGAAAGTTAATTGGTATTCTCTACTGAGAAAATCAATGGTTAGTGTTCCATCTGTATCCTTTAGAAAATTAAATGCAACAGCAAGCCCTATGGCAACGCCAAAAAAAAATATTACCTTTATAAATACCCAAATCACTGATTTATCTTATCTTCCATTTCAATAAGTTTTTCTAGCTTTCGGATCCAATCTTTCATCAACACTCTGGTCTCCAAAGATAAATTACTAACCTCCTTTTTTGCCGCTTCTAGCTTTCCCCTTTTTAGGGCATAGTCAATTCTAGATAAGATCGCGTCGGTGTGATCACCATCAATGGGCTTCGTGGATCTAGAAATAAAAACCGTGTTGAGATAGCTTTTTATCCGGTCTTTCCAGTCCTGTTCCTCATTAGCTTTTATTTCATTTTTCAAAGCATGATAAGAAACCTCTGTGAACTCTTCTATCAAAACCAAGAGTTCTTGACCAATTTCTAAAGTCTTCTTTTTGCCGATGCCTTGATAGGAATTTCTTAATATCGATAAACTCTTTTTGTTCTTTTCAATGAGCTCTTGGTTCTCTGATATGCGTAGCTGCAAAAAATCTAAATCGCTTTTATATGTTGATTGAAAATCTTTCAGCCTATCTATTTGGTTTTTTTGTATGCCCTTATAAACGTTGTCACTTTTGCTTTTGGTCTCATTTTCTTTGTATTTTAAATTCTCAACATTAACGGCGCTTATTTTTCTCTCTAACTCTTCAGAGTTAGTTTTTACCAAGTCCTTAACGCTATTAATTTTTGAGAACAAAAGTTCCTTTTCTAATTTTAAATTATCAGTATGTGAACTCTCAATTTTCGCTTTTTCTGAGAGAAAGATATTTTTGTTCAATTTAGAGTTCAACTCAGATTTTAGATCTTTAATTTCGACAAAAAGAATGAAATATATAGCGCCAAAGGCTATCGCTATTAACACCAAACTAACTAAGGCCAACATAAAAGCGTAGTTAAAGTGATGGCCCTCTTTATTTGGCCCATCATCTTTCTTTTTTAAATTTTTCTTAGTGCTTGATTCTGTCACTTTTAAGCTTTTTAATTTTAGTCTTAATAATGTGAATACTCTTTAACTATGATATCAACCATATTAGAAATTAAAGGATCTTGAGTTGTCCTACATCTAACATCTTTATCTAAAGCTGATCTTAATCTATTTTCAATTTTTTTGCTAAAACAGAAAAATATTTTATCTAAATTTCGGCTAGCCGCGCCCTTTATCAAACTATCTACAGATTTTTCTGAGAATAATGCAATCCCTTCTAAATTTTTTCCAGATAGTATCTTATCTAACTCTTTTTGCTGAATGTTCCTTTTCTGCTTATAAACTATCTGCTCTTCACAATTAAACCCCTGCTTCAAAAGATCTGCTTTCAAATCATATGATATTTCGTCTCCCCTCAGGTAAAATACATGTGGTTGCTCGTTCCTATAGTGGTATTTTATTCCATTAAGCAACCGTTTAACATTGGAGTAAATAAATGTGTTAGTTGCGCCTACCTCTTGTAATAATTTATTACATCTTTGCCCAACAGCAAAAATGGGTTTTTTATAATTCTGCAATTCCAATTTTAGTTTTTCCAAGGCATAAACGGATGTAGAAACTAAAGCGTCAGCTTCTTTTAAGTTTACGCCTGTTTTCAAGAACTCTATTTCCATGAGGGGGAATATCAAAGCTTTTCCGTTAAATTCTTCTTTTTCTAACATTTCTTTGAAACGGCAACTGTCTTTATAAGTCCGGGTTAGAAGAATTTCTTTACTAGAAGAAATTTTTTCCTCCTTTTGACTTTATTTCTCTTCCCGCCTCGCGACCAATTTCCTCTGCCATAGACCAGTCTCCTTGCCAAACTTTGTGTATCTTTTCTTTGCCATCAGCGCTTATTATTTCTCCCATAAATTTAAACTCATCATTATTTTTTAGCGCCAAGCCACCTATGGGTGTTCTACAAGAACCGTCTAGCTCCCTCAAAAACGCTCTTTCTGCCTCGACTCTTTTCTTTGAGACACTGTCGTTTAGAGGAGCTAAAATTTCTTCGGTTTTTTCGCTGTATAAATGTTCAATTCCAACAGCTCCTTGAGCTACAGCTGGTAGCATTTCGTTTGTCGATATAGGATTAATTAACTCCTCTAATCCCAGCCTGTTTAACCCAGCCGTAGCTAGAAAAGTTGCAACGGCGACATTGTTATCTAACTTTTCAAGTCTTTTTTGGACATTACCCCTAAACTCAACCACCTCCAAGTCATTTCGCTTATTTAGCAACTGCGCCTTTCTTCGAAGGGAAGAAGTTCCCACAACAGACCCCAAAGGTAACTCTGCAATGGAAGAATACTTTCTAGATATAAAAGAATCTCTTACATCTTCACGTTTAAGGATAGTTGAAATAACTAATTTTTCTGGTAGCTCCGTTTCAACGTCTTTCATCGAGTGAACCGCTATATGTATTCGCTTTTCAATAAGTGCCTGCTGGATCTCCTTCGTAAAGAGACCTTTTCCTCCTATTTTTGAAAGAGATGTATTTAAAAACTTGTCACCACTCGTTTTTATGACCTCTATATCTACTTCATCAGGATCCAAATTATTGAATGATAATATTTTATTTCTAACTTCATTAGCTTGTGCTAAGGCAAGAGGCGATCCTCTTGTACCAATGATTAATTTTCCTAGAGAGTTACCGTTACCCATTTTCTCAATTTTCTAATTTTTAAATCATCAATTAATGTAATATATAAATATGCACAAGTCTATTATAGCCCTAGGAATCGAAAGCAGCTGCGATGATACATCTATAGGAATTATCAATGTAGATCTTAAAGATAACCTATTTACCTCCCAAGGCCTAACATCAAAAAAAATTGGTCTTGTGACAGTGTCGCAGGATAAACTCCATAAAGAATATGGTGGCGTAGTACCAGAAATCGCCGCTCGTGCACACTCTGAGAGAATAGATATGTGCTTTAAAAAAGTTCTTGAGCAAAGTAAAGTCGAGCTTGATAGTATCGATATTATTTGTGTCACGGCAGGGCCTGGCTTAATCGGAGGTCTTTTATCCGGGGTCAATTTTGCTAAAGGGTTGGCTTTTTCAACAGGAAAACCTTTAATCGGTGTTAATCATCTTGTGGGTCATGCGCTAACCCCTCAAATGACAAATGATCTCAGCTATCCTTATCTAATACTTATGGCTTCCGGTGGACATTGCCAGTATTTAGCTGTTTGCGGAGCTAATAAAATAGAAAGGCTTGGAACTACTATTGATGACGCTCCAGGCGAGGTTTTTGATAAAGTAGCAAAAATGTTAAACCTTCCCATATTTTCTGGATCAGAAGTTGAAAAGTATGCAAAAAAGGGAGATAAAAGTCGGTTTTCATTTCCACTACCTCTCGTTAATAAAAATGACTGTGACCTTTCCTTTTCCGGTCTTAAGTCTTCTGTAAGAAGACAAGTAGATTATCTAGCTGAAAAACAGTCCGGATTATACGTGAATGATCAAAAAGATATTTGCGCATCATTTCAAGAAGCTATGAAACTGATTTTTGAGAATAAAACAAAAAAAGCTCTAGAGCTATTCTCAAAGGTTTCTTCCGAGAAAGAAGTGTCCTTTTCTTTAGCTGGTGGCGTTGCGGCTAATGAGACTATTAGACACTCACTAAAAGAGCTCTGTAAAGAGCTTAATGTACGTTTCTCTGCACCGCCACTTGATCTTTGTACGGACAACGGTTTGATGATTGCATATGCTGGAGCTCAAGTATATCTTGGTGGTTACGAAGATAGTTTGGGCTTATCTCCACGTCCAAGGTGGCCTATTGACGTAGATCATCAAAAACCAATTGGCTTCGGCAAGCGTGGACGCAAGGTATGATTCAGTAGCGATAACTATCGCTTTTAAATGGTCCCGCTGCGCTCACGCCGATGTAATCTGCCTGCTCTTTCTCTAGTTTTGTAAGTTTCACCCCAATTTTTTCCAAGTGCAGCATCGCAACTTTCTCATCTAGATGTTTTGGGAGAGTGTATACGCTATTTGAGTAGTCCTTCCCATTTTTCCATAGCTCTATCTGGGCAAGAACTTGATTACTAAAACTTGCGGACATCACAAAAGAGGGATGGCCAGTTGCGTTTCCAAGATTTAGCAATCTTCCTTCAGACAATAATATTATATTTCGGCCTGAAGCCATTTCTATCATGTCTACCTGCTCTTTTATAGTCGTCCATTTTTGATTTTTAAGGGCTGCTACCTCAATCTCATTATCAAAATGACCTATGTTTCCTACAATAGCCATATTTTTCATTTGTCGCATATGGTCTAATTTTATAACGTCTTTATTTCCCGTAGCTGTTATAAAAACATCTGCTGTTTCAACCGTATCTTCTAATGTTACAACCTCAAAACCATCCATCGCGGCTTGTAACGCACATATTGGGTCTACCTCTGTAACTTTCACTCGTGCTCCCGCTCCTCTCAATGACGCCGCAGAGCCTTTTCCAACGTCACCGTAACCACACACTACCGCTACTTTACCAGCCATCATTGTGTCTGTTGCTCTTCTTATTCCGTCCACTAATGACTCTTTGCAGCCATATTTATTGTCGAACTTCGATTTTGTAACACTGTCATTTACGTTGATAGCTGGGAAAGGTAGTTTTCCTTCACGTTCCAACTGATATAGTCGATTAACACCTGTGGTTGTTTCCTCTGAGACGCCAAGAATGGACTCCTTTTGTTTAGAAAACCAGCCTTTGCTTGATTGCAATCTTTTTTTTATTTGTTTAAAAAGTGCTTCCTCTTCCTCAGACGATGGATTTTCCAGAAAATCTGTGTCTCCTCCTTCTGCCCTTGCCCCCAACAGAATGTACATTGTGGCATCGCCGCCATCATCTAAAATAAGATTGGCTGTTTCTTCCTTAAATAGAAAAATTTTATCAGCATACTCCCAGTATTCGTCTAGGGTCTCTCCCTTGTACGCAAAAACTGGCACTCCACTTTCTGCTATAGCCGCAGCAGCATGATCTTGTGTCGAAAAAATGTTACAGCTGGCCCAGCGAACATCTGCACCTAGCTGAACTAATGTCTCAATTAATACCGCTGTCTGGATAGTCATGTGAAGGCTTCCTGCGATTCTTGCTCCTTCCAGTGGCTTTTTACCTTCAAACTCTTTTCTAATAGCCATTAACCCGGGCATTTCCGTTTCAGCAATAGCGATCTCTTTTCTTCCATAAGAGGCTAATGCAGTATCTTTAACTATAAAATCTCGACTCATTTTATTTTTCCTACAATTTTCTGTATAATTAATAAGAGTTATGATAATTTTTGCAACTTCAAAATGAAAATGAAACGAGCGTGGCAAAGAATGCTTTCAGGCAGACGGCTTGAAATATTAGATCCCAGCCCTTTGGATATAGAAATAGAAGATATTGCCCACGGCTTGTCATTTTTGGCCAGATGGAATGGCCAAACTACTGGCGATTATCCTTTTTCAGTAGCGCAGCACAGCCTATTGGTTGAAAATATTTTCTCAAGACAATTTCCAAAAATGGATAATCAGTCAAAATTGTTTGCCTTGCTTCACGACTCTGCTGAATACGTAATAAGTGACATGATATCACCGCTTAAAACTCACCTAGGTATAGATTATGAGGCGTTGGATGAGAAATTAACAATGGCGATTTGTATAAGGTTTAATATCCCAACAACTAGAATAAAAGCAATTAAGAGGCAGGTAAAGATAGCCGATAAAATGGCTGCTTGGTTGGAGGCCATACGGCTAGCGGGGTTTTCCAAACAGGAAGCAGATAGCTTATTTGGAAAACAAGTGGGTGTTGAGAGTTTTGAGAACTATTTGTTGCCAGACACGCCATATTTTGTAAGAAAAAAGTTTGTTAAAAGATTTAATGAATTATATAACCCGTGATAAGAGAGGATAGAAACGATGACTACAGAAACTATAAAGGATGTGAGTGAGGGAACGTTTGTTTCCGATGTGATCGAAAAATCCAAAGAGAAAATCATGATAGTAGACTTCTGGGCTCCATGGTGCGGGCCTTGCAAAGCTCTAACCCCCATTTTAGAGCGTCAGGCATTTAAAAGAAAGGAACTACTAGAAGTGGTGAAAGTCAACATTGACGAGAATCAAGCCATCGCTTCTCAACTTAGAATACAATCTATACCAGCAGTGTTTGCTTTTTCAGACGGACAACCAGTTGATGGTTTTATGGGATCAAAAAGTGAACCAGAGGTGGAAAAATTTTTTGGGGCACTTGTTAGCAAATTTTCAAAGAAAATTGTCAGTGGGTTAGAGGAAATTAGTAATTTATTGCTAGAAGATCGATTTGAAGACGCCAAAATAGCTTTGGAAGAGCTAATTGTTTCCAATCCATCACCAGAGAATTACTCTCTATTGATAAAGTCACTTATTGGGTTGAAGGATTTTGATGAGGTTGGACGAATAATAGCGAGTTTATCACCGAAGGTTCTTAAAGACAACATGGTTCAGGCCGCTGTTTCATCTTACGAGCTTTTAAAAAATAGTAATGTCGAGAACAGTAAGAGCGAAATCTTAGATAAAATCAAAGATAATCCAGCTGACCTAGATGCTAAGATGAGTTATTCTAAATTACTCTTGAAAGAGAATAATTTTTCCGAGTGTATAGATGTACTTCTAGGAATTTTTAAAGAGGACAGAGAATGGAAAGAAGGTCTTGCAAAAAAACAGCTTTTATCAATCTTCAATCACCTTGGCACAGACGATGAGCTCTCCAAAAAAGGTCGAAGAGCCCTTACATCCCTAATATTTGTTTGAGAGACGCAATGGAACAATTACCAGAAAACATACCCTTATTTCCTCTCCCCGGAGCCTTACTGTTACCCAATAGCCGGCTTCCGCTCAACATATTTGAACCGCGATACATCAATATGGTTGAAGATACAATTGCGACGAAGCACAGGTTGATAGGAATGATTCAGCCCGTTAAAATAAATACTGATAAAAAGCAGAGTGAAAATAATAAGTATCAAAAGGTTGGTTGTGCCGGTAGGGTTGTGTCCTTTACTGAGACTGGTGACAGAAGGTACCTAATTACTTTAGAGGGCGTATCGAGATTTAATTTTAAAAGCGAGATCGATCATGAAAAGCCTTATATACTATCTCACATAGATTGGGGTTTTTATAAAAATGACCTCATACCTTTTGAAGATTTTAATGGTTTTGACCGAAACGGTTTTTTAAAGATTCTAAAGAAGTATCTGGATAGCGCGCAAATAGCTTCTGACTGGGAGGTTCTTAAAAAAGCTAAAGAAGAGGTTCTTGTTAATTCTCTTTCCATGCTCTGCCCTTTTGAGCCAGAGGAAAAGCAAGTTTTATTAGAAGCGGGTACAATAAGAAATAGACTAGACGTCCTAGTAACTTTAATGAAGTTATCATCGGAAAATGACCTTGAAAACCAATACGTCCAATAAAACAGAGGACCATTTCAATACTAACCTGACCAGAATATTGGTTTGCCCCATTAGTGGTGGCGCATTATATTATGATAAAAATGAAAAATGTCTCATTTCTAGGGTCGCTAAAATAAAATTTCCTGTAAGAGACGGGGTTCCTATACTCTTAGCTTCAGAGTCCAAGCCCATATTTAATGACTGAACAGACGTCTTTTTGTAAAAATCATAGCGATATTTAGCTTATCTGCTGCACTTATGACATCTGAGTCATTGATTGATCCGCCTGGCTGGATAATGGAAGATATTCCATTTCTAGAGGCCATCTTAATTGAGTCTGGAAAAGGAAAGAAAGCATCAGAAGCTAGTCCACTGGAAACAACCTTCCGGCTTTTTTTAAATGTCTTTTCTACCCTTTTTGAATTTCTAACCGCAATTTTTACACTTCCCACTCTATTAGTCTGCCCAGCTCCAATTCCAGTTACGCAGGAATTACTTCCAACCACTATGGCATTTGATTTTACATGTTTAACTATCTTCCATAGAAAAACTAGATTATTTAATTCTCCCTTGCTAGGTTTCCTTTTTGTAACTACCTCGAGTTCCTCGTCATTAGCCTTGCTGATAGATGTTTCTTGTATGAGATATCCTCCTATGACAGACCTTATCTCTTCTTTATTTAACAAAGCCCCATCAAAGCTCTTTATATCAATGATTTTAACGTTCTTTTTCAAACTTAGTATTTTAATAGCTTTCGGAGAGAAGCTTTTAGCAATTATTACCTCCGTGAATATGCTTGATATTTTTTTTGCCAGTTTCTCATCAACATGTTGATTTATCCCAACAATTCCCCCAAAAGCGGAAACAGGGTCTGTTTCTAAAGCTTTTTTATAAGCGGCCAATGCATTATGATCGATTGTTACTCCGCACGGATTTCCATGCTTTATAATAACGCAGGATGCTTTATTATATTCTTCAAGCTCACATAGTATTTTGTAAGCAGCAGTTGCATCTGTAAGATTATTGTACGATAAAGTTCCCCGTAAGATATTAACGAGTCGCTTTGTTTTTTCTTCTTGAACAGGATCGTTTAAATATAACGCGTGCTGATGGGGGTTCTCCCCATATTTCAAAGCCTGTCTTGATGTGCCGCCAAAAAAACGGTTTTTGATCGATCCACGCTGCTTTTTAGATAAAAACCAACCAGAAATTAAATAATCGTAGTAAGAAGTTTGAGAAAAAACTTTTCCAGCGAAAAACTTTCTCGTTACTCTTCGCGTGCAACCTTGGAAACTTGTTAACTCTTTCTTTAATTCCATATAATCGCCTGGATCCGAAACGACCATCACGTGTTCAAAATTCTTGGCTGCAGCTCTCATTAGAGCTACGCCACCGATATCAATATTTTCAATTATGTCTTTTCTGGGCGCTTTACTTCGTAAAATAGTTTCAAATGGGTAAAGATTAACAACAACCAAATCTATAGCTTTAGAACCCAATTTTTTTAATTCTTTAGCACTTGCAGCATCGTCTCTATCAAATAGTATTGGAGCGTGAACTTTTGGATGGAGTGTTTTAACCCTACCATTCAAAATCTCCGGGAATCCAGTTAAATCGCTCACCTCTTTAACTTTCAAACCCTCTTTTTTCAGATAGCTTGCCGTTCCTCCAGTTGAGACGATATCCACGCCCAAACCGGTTAGAAAGTTTGCTAAATCTTTTAAATTATTCTTTTCACTCACACTAATTAGTGCTCTTCGGATCGGTAGTATCCCTGATTTCAATCCGTAATCTCCTCTATTTTCCAATTTATTTTGCTCTCACTCTGTTTTACATTTTTTTTAATAACTAACTTTGTAATTTCTTGAGGTTCGAAGAAATTTCCGATGTAGGTCGATTTTTCCATACTCAAATTTCCTCCTTTATGCGTAAAAAACATTTTTTTATCATCTGGCATTTCTATCAAAACTCCATCACCCTTTTTTTTACAAAAAATTGAAGGGTGGACATGGAAATAGAGAGCTACGGATGCATCTCTTAAAATTTTTTGCTTGCCGTCAGGGTTTACCATATCTTGTCCCATCACACAATTTTTTACAAGATCCACCGATAGTCTTCTATGAACTGATATTCCGTAATCTTTTTTATATGCGTCGTGGGATAGCTCTACAGTTTTTTTTGTAATCGAGTTGCCATAATTTGTCTTAGTGTCCCTCGGTCCATCTTTTATATAATAGTAGGGCATACTTCTCGAGAAGTATTTTTTACCGAAAGAGCATTGTGATTTTTCATTGAATAACAGCACATTATGTGCCTTTGAACTTTGGCAATACTTCCTGTATTCATGACCAAACCTACTTCCACCCCCACAATTAACAAAAATCGCCTTAGATCCATAATATAACTCAAAAGAGGAAAAACCTGCATGAGCTATTCCATCTCTTTTTCCATAAAGTGGGGGAGTTGCATCGATAATTATAGACATTCTGGCCCCGTCAAGCCGCTTGAAACCTAAGTCACTGGCTTTATCACCACTTTTATAGCTTCTCATTTCTCCGAGGAGTTTCACGTATTTGTTGTAATCCCCTAAACAGCCACCATGCGCGCTCACTAAGCTACCATTTCCAAACTGTAGATATCGTAGAGAGGAACCAAAAGAATATGATAATTTTCTTAATTTTTCTACTTCAGAGTACGGCTTATCGTTTTCTAGGGTTTTTGCTATCTCAATTATTTCAAGCAAATAGTAAAATACTTCTGATAGCTCTTCAGGATTTCTTATTTCGCCAATTTTTGCTTTTTCTCTATATATAAGCAGCAGCTTTATCATAAATCTGATCGTTTTCCTCTGCTTTTTATTAGCAAAATTGAATACGTAACCTGACAATATCAAACAGTGGCAAATAGTTAGTTTTTCTGAGATGTTAAACGAAAAGTTTTTATAAAAATTTAGGAAGAAATAATCATTTTTAATTATCTTTTTAACTTTATTTAAAACTTCTTTCTTGCTGCTAATTTTTAAATATGAAAAATTCCTTAATATTGCTGTCAGCCTTTTCGAGCTTGAATATGTATTTATATTTAAACGATCTAACGGAAACAAATCTATCCAAGCTTCAGACAAGTCTCTAGAGCTCTGATTATTTATGCTAGAAAGATCATGGAGCCATGAAAAGCCGTCGATCGCAAACTCAACCTCTTCAGAAAACGGTAAAATACGCCACGGATCATCCGTTTTCACCTCTAGAAGAGCGTTGCCGAATAGGTTGGTTTTTTTTAATAGCTTTTGGCCAATCTCAATATTTCCTGTACTGAAAATTGGCAATTCTTTAGAAACAACCAATCTTGTTTGACTTGAAAATATCCGTGTAAATAGACTTGAAGTTTTTAAAAAAAAATTCTCTATACAAAAGAATAATAGCTCTTTAATAAAAAATCGCATTTAAT
>CABZEW010000041.1 GCA_902524845.1 uncultured Alphaproteobacteria bacterium | reverse complement strand
ATTAAAAAATCAAAAGCACTATTGAAAGATCTTACAGGAGAAAAAGCAGAAAATTTTTTTGAACATACAACAAATATTCTAGCGAACAGTTGGGAATCGAAGGAAGGCAAACAGGGTATTCAGGCTTTCTTTGAAAAAAGTTCTGCACCGTGGGTAAAAAAAAAGGGAGAGAATAATGGATAATAGACTTATTAGCAGATCGGCAATACCGAATTTAGAAGACCTACCAGAAGATGTGAGAACGAAAATTCAAGCGGTACAAGAAAAGACAGGCTTTGTACCAAATGTTTTTATGATAATGGCAAGAAAACCCGATGAGTTTAGAGGTTTTTGTACTTATTATGATGCAATTATGGAGACAGAGTGTAACATAACTAAGGCTGAACTGGAGATGATAGTTGTAGCTACATCCGCCCAGAATGATTGCCTCTATTGTGTAGTTTCTCATGGAGCGGTCCTGAGAATTAGATCCAAAGATAAAAATATTTCAGACCAGATAGCTATAAACTATAAAAAGAGCAAAATAACTGAGAGACAGCGCGCTATGCTAGATTTTGCTGTTAAGGTCGCAAAAGAATCGCAGAACATAGATGACGCTGATTTTTCAGTTTTAGAAAGTTATGGTTTTGATATTGAAGATGCGTGGAGGATAGCCTCCGTTGCGTCTTTCTTTGCTATGAGTAACCGACTAGCTAATACATTTTCTATGTTACCCAATGAAGAGTTCTATGCTATGGGCCGATAAAACTTTCAGTAACTATTTTAGAAAAGTACTAAACAATTATTTTTGGCTCGGAAGGAAGGCGTATTTTTTTATGTTGTTTATAAAGTTCTGCCATTCTATTCATAAGAGCTTTACTTGCGGGACACGTTTTTCTAGTTTTCAAAGACACATGTAGAAGAAGATGTTCTCCTGTTGCGAAAAGCTCTCCTTCTTTATTTCTCAACATGTGAAAAACGTGTAATTTTTTCTCGATCCCTTTTATAACTTTGGTTTCTATGTATACTTCTTGCCCTACCTTTAGCTCGTTCAGGTGCTTAATATTTGTTTCAACAGTAAAGTAGGAGTTTCCGGCCTCAATATATGCTTTATCACATCCTATATGTAGCATCACAGCATCCGAGGCATCGCCAAAACAGTTGAGATAGCGATATTCCGTCATGTGGCCATTATAATCGGCCCATTCAGGAGGTATTGTTTTTGTATAGGTAATTAACAAGTCACTGGTTATTTGTGCGCTAGCTTTTTCCGCTTGTTTTGATTGTTCGTCGAAAAGATCTTTTTCATAGCTAGCTAATATTCGTCCAGATCCCCATCGGTTGTTCCTAAGAGCTTTCTGTAATTCAACCAAGTTTTTGTCCCGAATGTCTTCTAACTCGGAGATACTATGCATGTCTGATTGCTCATCGGATTGAGAACAAATTTTTTCTATCAATTCAGAATTAAACTCTGGCACATCTGTTAATCTGGACCAGGGCCATTTAAGTGCAGGACCAAATTGATCAAGAAAATGACGCATACCTTTATCTCCCCCCGCAATACGGTAACTTTCAAACATTCCCATTTGAGCAAATCGTATTCCAAAGCTAGACGTAATGATATCGTCCAATTCCTTGGTAGTGCAAATATCATCTTTTACTAGCCATAATGCTTCTCGCCACATTGCCTCTAGCATTCTGTCGGCAACAAAAGCATCTATTTCTTTTTTGATTATTATTGGTACCATGCCGATGTATTCCAATAAATGTTGCACATCATCAATAATATTTTGATCTCTTGCTTGACCTGGAACTACCTCGACTAATGGCATCAGGTAGACCGGGTTGAAAGGATGTGTAACGATCAAATTTGTTGGGTTCTTCATATGTTTTTGAAGATTTGTTGGCTTGAACCCCGAGGTGGACGATAAAATAATAGTGTCAATTGAAATCTCTTCAATTTCCCTATAAAGATGTTGCTTTAATTGTAAGTTTTCTGGAAGACTTTCGATTATATAATTAGGTATCTTCAGGGCGTCTTCTAAAGTTTTTGCAAAGGTAAGATTGCCTATTGTTCTCAAAGGAGCCTTCGTTAATTGAGACAAGTATTTTTTGGCCCTTTTGAAAGAAGAATTGGTTCTATGGTAGCTTTCTGGCTGTTCATCAAAAACGGTTACATTTATCCCATTAACTAATAAGCGAGCAGCCCAACCAGAACCTATTACTCCAGCTCCTATGCACGTCACATTTAAATTTTTCGTAATCATTGTTTTTTCAGACATAATAGCTCACGAACTTCTTGCGCCGACATGACCTTACTCCCGGAGTTTTCGATCACGCTTACAGCCTTTTCGACCAATTCGTAGTTCTTTGCTAAACGCCCCTTCTCCAACCAAATATTGTCTTCCAACCCCACTCTAACATTGCCTCCCGCTAGAGTAGCCATTGCAACATAAGGGATCTGAAATTGTCCTATAGAAAATGCAGACCAGGTCCAACCTTTAGGAATATTATTCACTAAAGAGATAAACGTGTTTATATCGTTTGGTGCGCCCCAGGGTATGCCCATACAAAGCTGTAAAAGAACTGGGTCTTTGATCAAACCTTCGTTCACTAGTTTTTTTGCTAGCCAAAGATGTCCGGTATCGAATACTTCTATCTCAGGAAGTATGCCTAAACTGGTGATCTTTGAAGCCATCGCTGTTAGCATTCCCGGTGTGTTAGTCATTACATAGTTATCCTCAGAAAAATTCATAGTACCACAATCTAAAGTACAGATTTCTGGTTTACATGTAACAAGATGCCTAATTCTTTCAGATGCTCCAATCATATCTGTTTCTGGTTTTTTAAGGGGTAAAGGGTTCTCAGGATCGAGACCAAGGTAAATATCGCCACCCATTCCCGTAGTTAAGTTTAAAACAACGTCAGTTTCAGAATCTCTAATTCTTTTAGTGAGTTCTTCATAGAGATCAACGCGGCGGCTAGGCATGCCCGTTTCGGGATCTCTAACATGACAATGTACGATAGCAGCTCCGGCTTTAGCTGCTTTGATCGCACTATCTGCTATTTCTTTTGGTGAACGTGGCACCTCTTTACTTTTATCTTGTGAACTTCCTGAACCAGTCACAGCGCAGGTAATAAAAACATTTTTATTTATAGCCAGAGACATTCTTACCTCATTGAATTAAAGGAAGATCTTTGATTAATCCCTTTCTAAATTCTTGGTCAGAAATTTTTACAAATATTTCTCTATTATTATCCCAGCATCCATAGCCGATCATGCCAAGCCCAATATTACTCTTAAAGTGAGGAGAGAAAGCTCCAGAAGTTAAGCTTCCAACTATTGTTCTTTTATCCGTATCAAAAACCTGTAATGGTGTTGATATTGTTGGAAGTTCAGGGCCTTCATAAATAGCACCTCGGATGCGTCTCTTAACGCCATATTTTATCTGCCTCAGGAGAACTTTTTTTCCTATGTAATCTACTTCTTTATTTATATCTAGGAATTTGTCCATATTACATTCCAGCGGCGTATTTTCCACTGTCATTTCGTTGCCATAAGATAATAAGCCTGCTTCTACTCTATCTATAATGTTTGGAGATCCTGGCCTTATGTTCTCTGATCGACCGGCTTCCAAAATTGTTTCCCATAGATGTTTACCTAGTTCGGGTCGAGACAGATAGATTTCAAATCCACCAATTCTAGAGTAACCGGTTTTAGCAATTAGTTGAGATGAGCCATCAAGTAAAAAATAGTCGAAATTAAATTTTTTTATTGAATATATTCGGTCACCAAAAATTTTAGCTAAAACGTGAGTGGCTTTTGGTCCTTGAACTGCCAAAGGCCAGACGTCTGGTTCCCTTATTCGAACATTCAAGCTAAAACCAATAGCTAATCCTCTAGCCCATAATAGCACATCTGAGTCTGCGACCGATAGGTAGTAATGATCATCACTTATTTTGATAAGAATAGGGTCATTGATTATGCCACCGTTTTCATCTGTCAAAGGAATGTAAAGACATTTTCCTGGTTTTAACTCTGAGATTGATCTTGGTGTCATTAACTCAATAAGTTCGAGTGCGTGCTTCCCCTTAATTTCAACTTGTCTTTGACAGCCGACATCCCAAATCTGAGCATATTTTTGGAGGTGCAAATAATCTTCGTCAATAGAGTTTTGAAAAGACTTTGGAAGCAGGGTATGGTTAACCACTGAAAAGCCGGTTACACCATGCTTTTCTACAGATGAGGTAAAAGGTGTTCTTCTGATCCTTCTCGAAAAATTTAGTTTATTTTGGATATTCATTATTATGCTCCTGACCACCAAGTAGAGGCGCCGTGTTGAGATACGATGATGGGAATATGGAATGTTTCATTTTCTGAACCGAAGGATACTCTATAAATTATGTCACTACAGTATATACCTTTTTTTTTAATATGAATATCCGATAGTTTGAATTCAATCTCGAAAATCTCATCGCGCGTAAGCGGAAAGTCAATACTCCTGATAAGGCGTCCTCCTGAATCAGTTTTACTAGAAAATATTTTCTTTCTAGCCCCATCAGTTTTGATATGAGTAAGCGTAACTGTTAGGCCAGCAACGTGAGTGCCGGTTTCAGAATTTAATACATGGGTGCTTATTGAGGGCATTCTTATTCTATAGAAGCCTTATCTCTTTTATCGCTTGTGGCAGCAACAATTGGGCTGATAACTCCTTTAGTTTTCACGTTAATACAAGCGGGTTTTCCGCTATCTATTGCTCGCTTCACAGCTGCTTCAATGTCATCCTTATGAGTTACCAGTTCGCCATAACCTCCCATGCCTTTAAACATTCCATGAAATGGTATATCTCTAAAGTCGGTTGCAAAATGAGAGCCGTCTTTGAACAATCGTTCTTGTTGTTGAGATATGCAATCCAAACCACCATTGTTATCGATAATTATAACAATTGGCAGATTTTCTTGAAAGGCTGTCTCAATGGATAATCCTCCACTTAAAAAAGCGCCGTCGCCAGAAATTAATACAACCGTCTTTGATTTATTGAGCCGTTTTGCCGATAGAGCAAATGATACACCAACGCCCAGCATTGAATAGGAACCAGGATGCATTATTTGTGAAAGAGCTAAGCCATTAGATGCCATAATATTTACAGCAATTTCAGACCAAAAGTGAGTATTACCTCCATCAAAAACTAGGATATCTTGGTCAGTCATACACTTTTGTACCGAAAGAGAAAGCTCTAAGGGGTGAATTTTTCCACCACTCCATGCTGGAGAGTTCGTCGTTTCAACAAGATTATTTACAGACGCAGTCACCCATTTTTTTCTTTCCTCAATATTTGCAACAAGCCAATTTTTTTCCATTGAAAACTTGTCCCTATTATATGACTTTAATAGTTCCTTAAAAAAAGCTCCAGGATCACTTAAAAGCAAATGGTCAGCCGCTCTATTAAATTCTATTTCTTCATGCGAACCATTGACACATATTAACTGTGAGCTAGCAGGAAATAATGGTGGATTGCCAAAATTCATTTGATTATCTAAGCGACCTCCGACCATTATTATGCAGTCAGACTCATTGAAAGCAAACTTTGAAGGATGGTATTGATGAACATCGGCAAGCCCCAGAAAAGCCTTACAATTTCCATTTAATAGTTTTTGGTGATAGGGAACATTAAAAATTGGTATTCTAATTTCATCACCCACTTGCTTTAACAGGTCTTCATTTTTTGACCACCATATCCCATGTCCACCGATAATTATGGGCTTTTTTGAAGACTTAATAATTGCAATTATTTCACTTAGTATTGAGGGCTCAGGCCACGCTTTAAGGGGTTTTGGTTTTTTTTTGGTAAACGGGCGCTCCATATCTGAGGAATTTTCACTGAAGGAAGAAAACATTATATCTACAGGCATACTTAAATGAACTGGACCCGGATAGCCGCTTGTAGCTATTCTCCACGCTCTATCTACAAATTCAGGAATTCTAGTCCCATCTGTTATTGATACGCTGTATTTTGTTAGTGGTTTTGCGATAGCGACGTCATCAATTTCCTTGAAGCCTCCAGCACCTTGCTTTTTTAGCGTAGATGAGCCAGTTACAAAAATTACAGGAGAACGTTCTCCCCAAGACTCCATCATAGCAGGTATAGCATTTGCAAAGCCCTCGGGACCAACTAAACATACAGAGGGTTGTCTAGAAATTCTGGTATGGCCGTCTGCTAAATGACCCGCAATTTGTTCATGAGGGCAATTTATTACAGGTATTTGATGGTTCATGAAACCCTCGAGTGCTGGGTTGCAAAACCCGCCCGCGAGTGTAAACACATGTTCTATCCCTTTCTCTTTAAAAGACTTAGCTAAAAGCTGCCCTCCTCGAACCATATTATTATCTTTCATCTGGTTAATCCCCCTTATGCGAATATACTATCGTCATTTTATCCATCGCGCTGACTCCTAGATCAGTTGATGCGAAGGGACCACCATGCAATTTGTTCCCTTCGTCTGCTAATTCTTCTGTTAAGTCATCTGCAAAAATTTTATTCGCGTAAATCTCAGCATTATCTTTTGGTTTGAAACCAAGATGCCCCGAGTCAACGTTGCTCAGATTAGAGCGATCATTGTCTGATACTCCGTAAACAACTGAGTAACCGGTGTGTGCAGTATCAATTGCTCTCATTACCAATTGAACTAAATCGTCATATGAAAGCCAACTCGTTAGACTTCTTTGCGTTGTTACTGGTGAACATGTAGCTATTCGCAGGCATACTGCTTCAATGCCACATTTATCGTAGTACATTCGAGCCAAATTCTCGGTAAAACACTTTGATAGACCATAAAAACCATCGGCTCGATGTGCAGTTTTAGGTCGTAATGTTTTTGTTCTTTTATACATGCCAACCGCATGTATCGAACTTGCATAAACTATTCTCTTACAGTTGTTCAATCGGGCTGATTCCCAAACGTTATAGGAACCAATGAAATTAGCCCCTAGCATATCGCCAAATGGCACTTCGTCCACCAAAGCTCCAAAATGGCAGATAAGTGAAACGTCTTTTATTAGCTCACATATTTGATCAAAATTTGATAGATCAGCTGAAAAATAGGTTTCATTTTCATTGAGTTCCCCAATATTTTTTTTTATGTCAGTTGAAACTAGTTCACTACAAACTTTTGAAAGTGGCTCTCTGAGATATGAACCCAGTCTACCCCCTGCACCTGTAAGCAAAATCTTTTTTTTCATCGACACCTCTATGAAAATAATTATAGAGAAAACTTTTTTTTTTAGGACTCATTTATCTCAATTTCACGTTTGATTGCCAAAACAGATGAAATAGTAGAAACACAATAAGGCACACAGAAAGTTAAAAGAATTTTAAACCAATCGACTGATTGCATATCTTGAAAGATTATTCTGTCCCCATGATTTATCAGGGCTAGAATGCAACCAACGATTAAGGCAATCTTTATAGCTCTTTTTATTACACTTTCTCGAAATGCAAGTGTTAAAAAGCTATGGCGTTTTGTTTTGTTGCTCAAAATTGGGCCCATCCAATTAATAGATAAATGCTACGACGAAGTAATTATTCACAAAAGGAGCTCCTAATATTAATCAAGTAAATTCTGGGTCCGATAAGTCTTGGGATCTATAACATGCAGTAACAGTATTTGCTAAAAGACAAGCTATAGTCATTGGTCCCACTCCACCTGGCACAGGTGTGACACCGGCTACTAAACCAACCATATCACTAAAACAAACGTCACCTACTAAAACAGTTTTTTCATTACTTTCAATTTTTTTTGTTACCCGGTTTATTCCTACATCTATGACGGTAGCACCTTTCTTCACCCATTCCTTTTTTATCATCTCAGGTTTTCCTATTGCAGCTACTATAATATCGGCTTGAGCGCATGTATTTTCTATATTCTCTGTTCGAGAGTGCGTTATGGTTACCGTACAATTTTCCTGTAGAAGTAAATTAGCCATCGGTTTTCCCACTATATTTGATCTACCTACAATAACTGCTTTTTTACCAGATAGGTCTCCAAGCCTGTCTTTGAGCAATAGTAAGCAACCTAATGGAGTACAGGGGATCATTGATTTTTGACCTGTATTAAGAAGGCCGACATTTGAAATATGAAAGCCATCCACATCCTTTTCTGGATTGATAGCATTAATTACTTCCTTTTCATTCAGATGGTTGGGTAAGGGTAGTTGACATAAAATTCCGTGAACGTTCGGATCTCTATTCAAATTCTTTATAAGGCCAAGTAGTACCTCGGAAGGGGTTGACGCGTCTAACTTATGTTCATAGGAGTTCATTCCTGCTTCTAAGGTTTGCTTTCCTTTATTTCTCACATATACCTGGCTTGCGGGGTCCTCCCCAACAAGTATGACTGCCAAACCTGGGGTAACCCCTTTTTTTTCTTTTATAACTTGCACATAATTTTTGACTTTATAACGCAAAGCTTGTGAAAACTTTTTTCCGTCAATTATTTCATTCATTAATTACCTCGACTTTTTAAAACAAGCCTTCAACGTCACCTTTTTTGTTTAGCATTATAGCTTCAGCGCTTGGAACTTTTGGAAGGCCAGGCATCGTCATAACCTCACCGCAAATAACGACTATGAAACCAGCTCCTGCTGAGAGCCTAACTTCTCTTACAGGTATTGCGTGCCCGTTTGGCGCACCTCTTCTATTAGGGTCCGTAGTAAAGCTATATTGAGTTTTCGCCATACAAATAGGTAGATCACCATAGCCATCTTTTTCCCACAACTGTAGTTGATCCCTAATGGCCTTACTCGCAAGAACTTCGTCAGCCCGATATATTTTTTTTGCAACTCTTTCGATTTTTTCAATCAGCGGCAAATCATCTTTATATGTGTAAGCAAACTTACCTTTGTTTTCTGCAATTTCAACGACTTTATTTGCGAGAGGAAGTATTCCAGTGGAACCTTCTCCCCAATGCTTACAGATGAAAGCTTCAGTACCCTTATCAGCAACATACCTTCTGAGAGCTTCAATCTCTGCATTCGTATCACTTACAAAGTGATTTATTGCAACAACTACTGGTATTCCAAACGATTTCACGTTCTCAATATGTCTTCCAAGATTTGCACAACCTTGTTGTACCGCTTGAATATTTTCGGTACCTAGATCATTTTTGGAAACGATCCCTCCATTCATTTTCATAGATCTGACCGTGGCAACGATTACGGCAGCATCGGGCTTTATCCCTGCTTTCCTACACTTTATATTAACAAATTTTTCAGCACCGAGGTCTGCCCCAAAACCTGCTTCTGTTACAACGTAGTTAGCTATCTTTAGTGCGGTCTTTGTAGCGATAACAGAGTTGCAACCATGGGCTATGTTAGCAAAAGGTCCTCCATGGACAAACGCGGGATTATTTTCTAACGTCTGAACGATGTTGGGTTGCATGGCTTGTTGTAAAAGTACGGTCATTGCTCCATCCGCTTTAATGTCTCTGCAAAAAACTGGCGTTCTGTCTTTTCTATATGCAACGATTATTTCACCCAACCTTTTCCTGAGGTCTGAAAGATCGTTAGCTAAGCATAAAATTGCCATCACTTCAGATGCTACCGTGATATCAAATCCTGATTGTTTTGGATAACCGTTAGCGACACCTCCGAGGCTTGTGACCACATCTCTAAGAGCCCTATCATTCATATCCATTACTCGTCGCCAAACGACTCTTCGCAGGTCAATATTTTGCTCGTTACCCCAATATATATGATTGTCAATCATCGCTGATAAAAGATTATGAGCGCTTGTAATTGCGTGAAAGTCCCCCGTGAAATGTAAATTCATTTCTTCCATAGGGACAACCTGCGCCAGCCCTCCGCCCGCAGCGCCCCCTTTCATACCAAAGCAGGGTCCTAATGATGCTTCACGAATGCATATAGCCGCTCTCTTCCCCACAGCACAAAGTCCATCTCCTAGGCCCACTGTAGTAGTTGTCTTCCCTTCACCTGCGGGCGTGGGGTTAACTGCTGTTACCAAAATTAGTTTGCCATTTTGATTGTTTTTTACAGATTTGATAAATTGATCTGAGATTTTTGCTTTATCATGCCCAAACGGAATTAATTCTTCTTCTTCTATACCAAGTTTTTTTGCTACCTCTTTTATTGGAAGTTTTTTTGCTTCTCTTGCAATTTCGATATCAGATCTGACTTTCATTTCTTCTTCCCGTTCTTTAAATATTTCTCGAACACGCCTCTATTGATTTAAGGAATGAACCAGTAGAAGAGCTTGGCGAGAATAACATGAATTTTTTCTCTGTCTCTCTAAATATAATCACATTTAAATGATCCATAACAGTTCTTTTGACATCTCCGATAGCAAAAATTTTTATCGATAAATTAAGAGGACAAAGTCGTTCTAACATTTCGATAACTCTCTCCCCTTCCACCCTAATTCCGCACCATCCGCCAGTTTGATCGGTCATATAAAACGCCTGTTTGAGCAATGGTATTGTTTTCCTTGAAAAAGAGGAATCAGTCGAATTACAAACGAAAAGTAAGTCAAGACCAATTCTAAATCCCAGAATGCCGTTTTTATCTATAATGGATTTTTCAATGTGTGGCATTGACCTTCCTAGGGATTTCTTAAAATTCAGTTTACATTTTCGTTCGCTATTTAGTGGAATTGCGATCGATATCAGATTATCAAATTTGTATTCCTCAATTTTTAATTTATTTATGGTTTTGGAATAGCCATTCAGAGGTGTTTCTATTTTAAGAACCTGTTTAGCCACGTTGCCTAATTCCTTCTGGATCAAAAAAATGAGGTGAAACAATTTCTACTTCCGTTTTTTTGTTTTGAAGGAGATTTACAGCTAAGACCTTTTCCCCAATACGAGTGCTACCATTTTCTATAAACCCTAAACCTATATAGTGACCAAGCGTTGGAGAAAAAGCCACCGAAGATAGCCACCCCTCATCATCACTCATTATAGGTTTTTTCCCTAGTGAAATGAGGTGTGATCCAGCTTCTAGCTTTTGTCCATGGTTTACTGGCTTAAACCCTGACAATGTTGCGATACCAGAGCCGTTAAACCCTTCTCTTTTTGATAATATATTTCCCATACTATCTGCTTTTTTCGATATCATCCTTGATAAGCCAAGGTTCTGAGCGGTTGTTTGGCCATTTATTTCATTGCCAGCAGCATGGCCTTTTTCTATTCGCATAACTCCCAATGCTTCAGTGCCATAGGGAATAGCGTTGAACTCTTTACCCTCTGAAAGAAGGGTATTGAATAAAGCATTTCCATATTGCGAGGCGACTGCAAGTTCATAAGCTAACTCTCCAGAGAATGAAATTCGAAAAAGTCTTGCCATAACTCCGCCGCAAATAGTTATTTCACGGCACGTCATGAATGGAAAATTTTCATTAGTTATCTCTTTTGGTGTGTCGACGATTTTTTGTAATAATCTGCGAGAATTTGGTCCAGCAATAGAATATTGAGCCCAAGAATCTGTTGTAGAAATTAAATGAATATCTAGATGGGGAAGAAGGCACTGTCGAACAAATTCTAAATTTCTAAAAACTAACGAGGCGTTAGCTGTTGTCGTTGTCATTATAAAATGATTTTCACCTAACCTTGCGGTTGTACCGTCATCATATGCAACGCCGTCCTCTCTTAACATAAGCCCGTAGCGCACTCTATTGATAGGCAGTTTTGCAAAAGCATTGGTATACACAAAATTTAAAAACTTGGAGCAATCTTTCCCTTGTATATCAATTTTTCCGAGTGTAGTTACATCACAAATCCCAACAGAATTTCTTGTCTGTAAAACTTCTCTGTCGACACTTTGTCGCCAAAACGTTTCCCCTTTTTGTGGGAACCATTGTGCGCGCAACCAATTTCCTGACTCCACAAAAACTGCTTTTCGTTTAAAGGCACTATTGTGTGATGGAGTTAATCTTGTTGGCCTAAAGTCCTTTCCTCTTGAACGTCCGGCAAAGGCTGATATAGCTATGGGTACATAAGGCGGTCTAAAAATAGTAGTACCTACTTCAGAGATGTGGGTCTTCTCTAATTTAGCCATAGATGCCAAGCCGAGTATATTAGATGTTTTCCCCTGATCAGTTGCCATTCCTAATGTGGAGTATCGCTTTAAATGTTCAACACTCTTGAAGCCCTCTTTAGAGCTTAGCTCTATATCTTTTTGCGTTACATCATTTTGTAGATCAATGAAGGAGTTGGAGGGATCTGAATTGCTAACTAGATCAAGAGAGCAACTATATTGTTCCTCAGATGAAGTTAGCTCAATAGTCTTCGGAATAGTTAGTCCTAGCTTTTTAATTAAAGATAGAACAACTTTATTTGTATCAGGAATGATGTTTTGAATTTTAAATATTCCTTTAGCGGCTCCAATAGGAATAATATTGTCTTTTTTCCCGTTATCTGCAGGTAGAAAGTTTTTGTAATTATTATCCCAAACTGGTTTGCCGCGCTTGTGGCACGTCAAGTGAATGTTAGAACTCCATCCCCCTGAAACTGCAAGACAGTCAACATTCAATTTTTTTCCAGAGCTTAATTCAATTGCCCTAATACCTTTTCGTCCAAATGTTTTTTTAATGGTTTGTCCTAAGTAAGATGGAGTGCTCGAAGAAAGAGCATTAATCTCGTTCCGTGTATCAATTATTGCCTTTACCTCTAGTCCAATATTTTTTAGTTCATTCGCTGTTTTCCAGCCATCGTCATTATTCGTGTAGACGGCAATTTTTTGCCCATAGTGCACACCAAACCTATTAGCATAAGTTCTAACGGCACCTGACAACATTATCCCTGGCCTATCGTTATGAGGGAACGCAATCGAACGCTCAATAGCGCCGGACGCTAAGATGCAATGTTTAGTGTAAATTTTCCAGTTTATCTGCCTTGGCTTTGAATTTTTTACTGGCATATGATCGGTTTTTTTTTCGAGAGCCGCAAAAATTCCATGATCAAAAGCAGCATAAACGGCCGTTCGGGTTAATATGCGGACATTTTTAAAATTTTTTAATTTTTTTACTGCTCTAGTAACCCAGACAGAGGATTTTTCACCATTAACTATTAACGTTTCTGAATTGAGCCTTCCACCTAGAATGAAATCTTCTTCAATTACTAGAATCTCGCCTCCTGTCT
>CABZEW010000040.1 GCA_902524845.1 uncultured Alphaproteobacteria bacterium | reverse complement strand
AGTCTATCAAACTGTCGTGTAGACTTCACTTTTGAAGGCAGGGCCAGCCATGCCGCAGTATCCCCTCACCTTGGACGCTCAGCCTTGGACGCTGTGGAATTGATGAATGTTGGCATTAACTATATGAGAGAACATATGCCTGATAAAGCTCGAATTCATTACGCAATGATCGATGGTGGAGGTATTTCCCCTAACGTTGTACAAGCAAAAGCAAAAGTAAGGTATGTTGTACGCGATGAAACCACTTCTAAGATGATGGAATTGCTTGAGAGAGTTAAAGGAGTTGCAAAAGGCGCAGCACTTATGACTGAAACAAAGCTTAAAATTAAAATCTTAGCAGGTGTTTCTAACCTAGTTTATAACGAAACTTTAGGTAATGTGATGCAAGGTAATTTAGATCAATTAGGTGCTCCAGAATTTAATGAAGAAGAGACTTTGTATGCAAAGAGATATCAGGATACGCTATCTAGAAAAGACGTAGAAAGCGCTTATCTTCATGCAGGAATAGATGAAGTTGAGGGACAAGTTTTAGCAAAATCTATCGTATCAGCTGACGCGAAGCCAGTTGACATGGGGGGGTCTACGGATGTAGCTGATGTTAGCTGGGTTGTTCCAACGGTTTCACTTTGGGGAGCTAACTATGCTATAGGAACACCTTTCCATTCGTGGCAGATGACAGCGCAAGGAAAATCATCTATTGCCTTAAAGGGAATGACCCATGCCGCAATGGTGATGGCGGCGACAGGTTCTGATTTATTTACAAGCAAAAAAATCCTAGATGAGGCTTGGAAAGAGCATAATGAAACAGTTGAAAAAGAAGGCTACATGTTACCTATTTCGCCTTCCTCCTCACCCCCGATAAAGGACATGGCTCCCTAAGTACAAAAAGACAAGTTTTCATTTTGAACTTCTATTGAGTTATAATATCATAGCAATAAATTAATTGTGAGGGGAATTATGCCAGAAATAGATATTGCTTACTTACCTATAGTAGGTCGTGGGGAACAAATTAACCTTATATGTGCCATGCATGGCATTAAAGTTAACCTAAAAATGTCAAAGCCCATGGGCGAAGACTTCGATAAAGATAGCGAAGCTCCTTTCGGAACGGTGCCATGGATGAAGGACCATTCTAATGGACTAGAGCTTAATGACTCCATGGCTATCGTTCAGTATTTAGTGACAAAATATGAAGGGCCATTAACGCCAAAATCACCTGATGAGGCCGCAATAATAGGAAATTATTGGGCTTGGTGCCAAGATTATTACTCTTTTGTACTTTCACCCTTCCATGACATAATAACTGGGCACAACGAACCGTTTTGGCGTAATTTACGCCTAACCGATACTTTAGCTGAAGGAGGTAAAGAAACTGGAATTAAAAACTTAACTGAACTCCATAATAAAAGAGCTGGAAGACTTGAGCAGCACTTATCAAAATCGTCTTCAGGCCCATTCCTTACAGGCGGGGATTGTTCATACGCAGATATCTTTTTATACACTTGTGTTCGTACAACGCAAAAAACAGGGGGTTTTGGAATACTCAGAGACGCTTGCGGAGATAATCCGTTTCAGACATACCCCACAATCTTGAAAATATGTGATGAGGTTGAAAAGATTGAAAAGGTAAAAGAAACTGTTGGAAACAAGTTTTCGGACTGCCCGATCTAGCAATTAAAAAACAGTTAGATTGCACATATAATGAAGATCTCGTTAATTGAAAGCTACAAGGTTAAAGACGTGCGCCACTATGAGCTAGATACAACTAGAATTGAGGCGGATTTCGGGTCAACAGAAAATTTCGAAGATACTCTCTTTTCTTCTGATTGGAATGAGGATACTCATTTTTTAAATCTTCTTAGTGAGTATGGGAAAGAAGTAAATTTTAAACAAAATCAAGAACAGTGGAGTGATTTCACAATTCAACGAGGACACATAAAAACAGATGGTAAAGGCAACAGGATTAACGACGATGGGACTTCCGAAAAATTGTAAAAAGTAATGCCCAAAATTTATCAAAGATAATACTAATTTCTGTTTTGCTGTAAATAATTATGACTGGTGCTCTTTCAGGACTTGCTCCGTTCCCTCTTTTAATTCTATTAGGTATTTTTTTTGGCGTTTTAAAAATTTTTGATCTTCAAAATGCTAGGACATTTAACTTATTTATTTTTTACATTGCCATACCTTGTGTAATTTTTCAGGAAGTGACCAAGAGCAACCTCGCGGGTATAAAATTTGGTCTGTTATCCTCATATTTTGTGATGCAAACAATAGCAGGATTTATCGCTTTTTATGCAACACATAAATTTTTTTCTAGAACCAAAGCTGAAGCAGTCATTTGGGGTCTCACTGTTGCCTTATCAAACCACGTTTTAATTATATTACCTCTTTCTCAGATTTTTTTTGAAGACAATATATCTCTTCACGTTTCTAGTATAATTGTAATGGACTCTGTAATTCTTATATCTATCGTAACACTGGGCCTCGAATATGTGAGCAAAACTAAAGTTGATTTACGAAAATATTCTCAAGGTCTATTAAAAAACCCTCTTATAATTGCAGTTGTAATATCTGTTTTTGCAAAATCTTCAGGAATAACTTTTGATGAGAGTGTTGTTGAGGTTGTTACAGCCAATCTCGCTCAGACCACAATGCCCATAGGATTAATATCCATTGGAATCATATTATCCCACAATTTTAACAGAATATTGACACGCCTCACTGTCACTATTTCTTTTCTAAAGTTACTTTTTGCTCCTATTGTGCTCGTAATAATAACAGGCTTATTTTACCAGTCTTATTATCCGACCGAATTTCTAGGAACCTTGTTAGTATCACTTGGCCCATCTGGAGCATTTTCGCTAGCTCTTTGCGCTGCGTACGATGTAAATCCTAGCGTAATAGTTCGAGCAATATTTATAACCACTCTTCTTTCTTTTATTATTTTAACTCTTTTCATAGGATTTATTTTAGGGGCCATATAGAAATTTGTTGTTTGTGAATGTATGAATCTAGATCTTTGATCTATACCTGTTTTGACATTCATGGAAATATCTGATTTAGGTACTATTTATCTAATACGAAACATGTCATCTCACTAGTCAGAAAATAATTAAAGCAGATTAGCAAAATTTAAGAGATCAATTATGTCTTTCAGACCAATAAAAGAAAAGAAGCTAGCGCAGCCCTTCACCGAAGGAGCAGGCGTTAGTCTTTTTAGAGCATTTGGATTCAGTGACCCCGAAGAGTGTGACCCCTTTCTCATGCTAGATGACTTTAGAAATGATGACCCTGATAAATTTAAAGCTGGCTTTCCATGGCATCCTCATAGAGGAATAGAAACAATAACGTATGTGTTAGACGGAACTGTAGAGCACCAAGACAGCCTCGGGAACACAGGTAGTTTGGTGGGTGGAGATGTACAATGGATGACTGCAGGTTCAGGCATATTGCATCAAGAGATGCCAATAGGCAATAAAATTGGCCAGATGCACGGTTTTCAGCTTTGGGCTAACCTTCCCTCCTATCAAAAAATGGTATCTCCTCGTTACCAAGACGTCAGTGGATCAGATATTCCATTGATTGAAGATGACGATGGCTCCAAAATAAAAGTTATCGTTGGTAATTATAAGGGTATTAAAGGGCCAGTGGATGGGATTGCAGCAAAGCCCCAGTACTTTGATATTTATGTCCCCCCTTTTACAAAAAAAGAAATAGATATTGATGCGTATAGAAATTGCTTTGCCTATATTTTCATGGGAAGTGCAGACTTTGAATATTCCTCTAAACCGGTAGGTGTAAGAGTAGAAAAAGAATTAAATGGTGAAGAGTTGAATATTAGAGATTTATCAGGAAACAGGACATTAATTCGGTTTGATTCTGGTGACACTGTGTCTCTTATAGCAGGAGAGAGCGGCGTTAGATTCTTATTAGTTTCTGGTAAGCCAATTCAGGAACCGGTAGCTTGGCATGGACCTATAGTGATGAATACTCGAGCAGAATTAGCTCAAGCCTTTAAAGAGTTACAAAACGGAACTTTTATCAAGCCTATGACCTAGAAATTAAAATTGTTGCATACTCAAATTAATGCAATTTCGGAGAATATTGCTTTTTAAACTATTTATTTTCTTGCAAGTTTAAGATTGGGCATCTCTTTAAAGGCATTTTTAAGAGCACGGCTCCAGCCACTAGAAACGTCAGCTAAATATTGGTCACCAGTTTCAAATCTTCCACTCGGCCCTTCAATTAGGCTATCATTTTCATAAATTTGGAAATCTAGGGGTAATCCAACTGACAGATTTGCCTTAAGCGTTGAGTCAAATGAAAGTATCATTAGTTTAATTGTCTCCTCAAAGCTCATAAAAGGATCATAGGCCCTGACCAAAATAGGCTTTCCATATTTAGTTTCTCCTATTTGGAAAAATGGATTATCAGAAGAGGACTCAATAAAGTTGCCTTGGGGATATATTAAAAATAATTTGGGCTCCTCACCTTTTACCTGACCTCCAAGAATAAGATTGGCATTAAATGAAGTATCCGCTTTTTGGCCTTCCTCTCCATTCTGATCGATAGTTCTTTTTAACTCTATGCCAACTTTCTTTGTAATGTCAAATAAACTTAAATTATGAAAAAATGCTTTACTTTTCTCTTTATTTTTCTCTTCAAATATATCGTTTAGGGAGTTAACTAAAGATTGCGTCGTGGCTAAGTTTCCGGATGCCAGTATCGATATGAAAATTTTTTCTCTATAACTCCAAGAAAATATTTTTTTGAATGTAGACACGTTGTCTAGTCCCGCATTGGTACGAGTATCCGCCATGAAAAGTAACCCTCTATTAATTTTCATACCTAGGCAGTAAGTCACTTCTCAACCCTTAAGCTTTGTTGTTGTACTTGAATAGCGGTCTTTATGCTAGTGTTCTCACTCTCAAATTGTAATCCATGTATCGGCTTGGCGTCTTTATAGTCAAATCCAGTGGCAAGAACAATATAATTTTCATCGACAATTATATTATTTGATACATCAATACCAACCCAACCTAGGTTATCGACATAAACCTCAGTCCATGCATGAGTTGCTTCTTGATCCTCTCTGTCATCCATTTTTAAATATCCGCTCACATAGCGAGCAGGAAAATTTAGTTCTCTCATACAGGAAATAAGAATATGTGAAAAATCTTGACAAACTCCTGTCTTTAATAAAAAAGCCTCCTCTGCAGTCGTTCCAATCTCAGTAGTACCAATGCTGTAGGTTAAAAAATTCTTTAAACTTTTCGCCACGCCATAAATTAGATCTAGATCAGGCATAGTCTTCGCTGAAAATTGTTTACAAAATTCCTTTATATTTCTTCCTGGCTTTGCGAGATATGTATGCCTTTTGAACAGCCAATTGGGAATTTCTGACACATCATTAATTACACCGATTGTTTTTTTAATCTCAACCACTCCCTCTGCCATAATAGAAATTAATGTTATGTCTTTTTCAAATGTTAATAAACAGCAGAAGTTTCCATGATGATCAAGATACTCAGTTTCTTTTTTTGCTCCTTTTAAAATGATGTCCCAAGAAATGACTCTTTGTCTTTCGTTTTCTTTAGGGGTTAATCTTAAACGTTGTATTCCATATAATGGTGGTTTGGAGAACTGAAATTCGACTAAATTTTTAATTGCCACTTGTCTCATTTGTAAAACCTGAAATCTTTCTCAATTTGCGCTGATATTGAGTTAAATGTAGCTAGAAAATTTGACAAAAACTCATGAAGTCCAGTTTTAAAAACTTGGTCTATTGGCACCAATTCAAGATACTTGGAAAACTCTAAACTTTTTTCAAGGCTTGAAAAATTTTTGTTATAGAAATGCGACAAGCTATTTAAATTGCTGCTTATATTTTTACTGCAAAAATTAAGAGACCTTGGAAGTCTTGGGTCAAGAATCAAATAATTACATATTCCAAGAGGATTGATCTCGTTTTCATTAAGCCATCGATATGATTGATAAGCAGAAACCGATCTTAAAATATTCTCCCACTGGCTAATATCTACACTAGAACCGACATAACTCACTGCTGGAAGCAGTATATGATACTTCATGTCCAATATTCTCGCTGTATTATCTCCTCTTTCTATAAATGTTCCAAGTCTGGCGAAATCATAGACATCATTCCTTAACATCGTGCCGTGCAAACAGCCTCTTACAAGTGCACTTTGGCGTTGAATGGTATCGAGTGTTTTTGGTAGCGCTGGTTCGTTGATGGGCCTTTTTAAAAGATCGCTGAGATTAAAGTAAATTTCATTTACAGCTTCAAAAACCTCCTTAGTTAGAACCGTTCTAATCATTCGCGCGTTTTGTCTAGCTTGCCTAACAGAAGAAAGAACGGATGATGGGTTTATTTTATCCCTCAAAATAAAGTTTGTGACATTAGAAGAATTACTTTCGCTATAGTTTTTATCAAATATCAATTTAATTGAAGCTGCAGTAAGAACAGAATCCCAATCTTGATACCCATAGTCGTTTTGAGTCATTGAAATGCGCAAACCAGCCCTTAATAGCCTAGCACTATTCTCACATCTCTCCAGGTACCTAAACATCCAATATATACCCGCCGCATTCCTTCCCAGCATCCTAATCTTCCTCTAAAACCCATGTATCTTTAGTACCACCCCCTTGGGAAGAATTTACTACAAGAGAGCCTTTTTTCAATGCCACTCTTGTGAGGCCACCTGGAGTTACGAAAACATTATTGGGTGAAACTAGAGCAAATGGTCTGAGGTCAACGTGCCTAGGGGTCAAACCTGATTTCTTTAATATTGGAACTGTTGATAATGATAAAGTAGGCTGAGCTATATAATTTGATGGATTTCTGAGAAGCTTATTTTTAAACATTGAAAGCTCTTTTTTTGATGCAGCAGGACCTATTAACATTCCATAGCCTCCAGAGCCGTGAACTTCCTTTATAACCAGACTAGATATATTTTGTAATACGTATTGAAGATGACTTTTTTCTGAACATCGCCACGTCTCTACATTTTTAAGAATAGCATTTTGCCCTGTATAAAATTTAATTATTTCGGGCATAAAGGAGTAAATTGCCTTGTCATCAGCTATTCCTGTTCCTGGTGCATTAGCGATTGTTATTGAACCCGATTTGTATACGTCAATTATTCCAGGAATTCCGAGAGAAGAATCTTCCTTAAATGAAAGAGGGTCCAAAAACATGTCATCCACACGTCTGTAGAGAACATCGATTGCCTTATATCCTTGAGTAGTCCTCATAGCCACTTTCCCATCAACTATCTGGAGATCCTGTGATTCAACCAATTCAACTCCCATTTGATCAGCTAAAAAAGCGTGCTCAAAATAAGCTGAATTATAAATTCCAGGTGTTAAAACAGCGACACTACAATTTTTATCTGCCAAGTGAGGATGAGATGCCTTTAAAGTTTGGATTAACTTTGAAGGATATTCGGTAACAGATCTTACTTTAATTTTAGAAAATAATTCTGGAAACATATTGTACATTGTTTCTCTATTCTCGATCATATATGAAACGCCTGAAGGCGTTCTAACATTATCTTCAAGAACCAAAAAATCACTCTCAGAAGTTCTCACTAGATCGATACCGGCAACATGAGTGTATATCCCACTCGGTGGTGTGAAGCCAATCATCTCTGGTAAAAATGCTTCATTTTGGTTTATCAGATAATGAGGAATTATATTAGCTTTAACTATTTCCTGTTGATGATATACATCAAAAAGAAAGGAGTTGATGGCTCTTACTCTTTGCTCTACTCCTTTCTTAATAGTCTTCCACTCTTCTTGGTTTAAAATTCTTGGTATTAGATCGAAAGGAATAAGTTTTTCAGTCTCCTCCTTTTCACTGTAGACATTGAAAGTTATACCTGTACGTCTGAATACACTTTCAGCCTCATCTTTACGTTTTGCAATATTTTTTTGTTCTGGTGCGTTAAGCCAGTCAAGATACTGTCGGTAGCAAGTTCTTGTGTTTTCGCTATCCAGAAACATTTCGTCAAAAAACGACATCGAGATCTCTATGAATGAACCATTTAAATCAACTTAGATAGTGGATATATTTTCTAAAAAAACAATTATTACCTAACGTTAACATCAAGAGGGCTCTCATTTAAACTCATATAATCCTTAAAACTACATACTGTGCTTTTTTACTACTTTTTCGTTCCATTCTATACCAATACCCGGTTTATTGGGAATTTGAACATGTCCATCTTCGATATTAAATGGATCTAATAAAATTTCATCTGCCCAGTCCAACCATTCTAGCCAGTGCGCAGATTGAGATACTCGCATTAAGTGGGAACCAACTTCTGGATAAAAGTGTGAGGAGATGGGAATACCTCCTGAACCGCAAATCGCAGCTGAGTTCATCCACCCAGTTACGCCCCCAATTCTCATAAGGTCTGGCATTACTAGGTCCGAAGCTTTTTTTTCAATGGCTTTGTATAGTTCTCTAGGCCCATAAAAGTTTTCACCTAGCTGAATAGGTGTTTTTATGTCTCTAGTTAATTC
Source organism: uncultured Alphaproteobacteria bacterium (assembly GCA_902524845.1). Taxonomy (GTDB): domain Bacteria; phylum Pseudomonadota; class Alphaproteobacteria; order Rhodobacterales; family Rhodobacteraceae; genus CACIJG01. Next base: position 5,099 of record CABZEW010000040.1, on the reverse strand, counting down.
AGCGTAACCTTCTAGGTTGTCGTAAACAAGAGGCTCCTCAATCCAAGTCAAATCAAATTGATCTAAGACCCTACATTTATTTAAAGCCTCTTCAAAGGATAAACATTGATTGAAATCAACCATAAGCTTTACTTCTGGTCCAACAGCCTTTCTTACAGTTTCGATTGCACTTAAATCATCATTGAAATTTTCTCTACCCAATCGCATTTTTATTGCCGAAAAATTACCTTGCTCAATTAATTGCTCTGCTTCCCTTAAAAGAATATTACCTGTTTCTAACCAGAGTCCATTGCTGTTATATGCTTTGACTGGCCCAACCGTGCCACCCAAATAGCAGCATAAAGGTTGATCAGCCCCTTTGGATACTGCATCCCATAATGCCATATCCACACCAGAAACAGCTGCAAGAGATAATCCTTCGTAACCCACGAAATGCAATGATTGTCTCATTAGTTCGAAACTATCGTAAGGAGCAAGCTCCCTATTCTTCAGTACTTCATTAAAGTCATCAATAATCGAGCTAATGTACTTTAATGATTTTTTTATATAGGGTTGCAAGTAACTTCTACCAATAACCCCTTCGTTTGTATATAGGTCTATTAAAAGAATAGGCCATTCCTCAATATAAGCGATTTTAGCCTTAATTGGCCTCTTGAGTTTTAAAATTACTGATCGCGTTTTTATTTCCTTAAATGTTAACATTTTATTCAATTCCTTTTAAAACCAAGATAATAAATAGTATATGATAATATCATATGTTCTTTCTAATTATTATTAATAGATAGTTGATATCGAGATTCTATAAAATAATGATTGAAAAAAACCAGCTAGTTTCCAAAATGAGCTAATCCCAACAAATTCCGAAAACAAAAACTTATATTATGTTTTCCGAGCGCTCCTCGCCTTGCTAAATTTGTTTTAAGGGAACAAATGACAGTTGGGATGGCCTTAAATGGCATTCCTATACTCCCCTATAATGCTGACTATTTTGATCAAAAAAATAGAGGATTTAGCAAAGATCCCTTTAGTAGTTGAAAAAACGAGCCATGTTCAGTCCTCCAGGTCTTGGTATTGATTTATACTAAGGAACCGTAGATAAGTCTGGCTTACAACATTACCGCCAGTTTTGGACTGCTGCGCTAGATAGTAAAGTAGGACACTTAATTAGTATACTCCGATAGTTTAAAAATTATGTGTAAAAACGTGAAAAATCCTCTGAGAGAAATTCAAAGCCGACAAATGGGATGGCGCTACTGTGGTAATTTCGATGAACAATTTGAAGAAGACTTTTAATACTTAGCCAATAGCAGATCACTTGATGAATAACAAAGGGTTCTTAAACATAATTTACTACTAGTTGTTATCCATATTTTCCTGTTGCTTCAACGGAATAGTCAGCACTAGATCTATGACCAGAAACTAATTGTGAAAAATTTCATTTGTGAACTTAAAGATTTTTTATTAACTTGTTATATATGCAGCATGCAAAAAAATATTTTACTTCTGATGAGATACGACCTTTGGCTCAAAGATCGAATTTCATGGGAGCATTTTTAGTATGCCATTGTTTTTCTACGATGGCGTTAGTTCTACTTCTTTTTTCTATTTGGCCTAATCCGTTTACCTTTGCCATCGCAGTTATGGTGATTGGATCCCGTCAATTGGGTCTTGCAATTTTGATGCATGACTCGGCACATAGAGCTTTGTTCGCAAATAATTTTTTGAATGAAAAAGTGGGTTATTGGGTCTGTGGAGCACCTATCCTTGCGGATATGTTCGCTTATAGGCATTATCACTTAATGCATCACAAACATACTCAGACGGAAAAAGATCCAGACCTAAACCTATCAAAGCCCTTTCCGACTTCGATCAAAAGTATAATTCGGAGAATTTTTCGGGATGTTACAGGCCAAACTGGAATAAAATCAATTTACAACCAAATAAGAACTTCGTTTAAATTAACGTTCGACAAGGACGCTATTGACAGCTTAAACAAACAACCGCAAAGCTTTAAAGGCAACTCTATTTCCGAACCATTAATTGCTAATGTGGCTCTATTTTTAGTGATGTGGATTACTGGTGAATGGTGGTGGTGGTTTGCTTTTTGGTTACTTCCACTAGCGACATGGTTTCAATTAGTAGTAAGAATAAGGAGTATGGCTGAGCATGCAGCAACAGATTTTTCAGCTAACGAACTTCAAAATGTCAGAACTACATATGCGAATCCTCTTATAAGGCTTTTTTTAGCACCTTACTGGGTAAATTATCATTTAGAGCATCACTTGATAATGCATGTGCCATGCTGGCGTTTAAAAAAGGTACATGCTTTATTGTTAAAGAAAGGATACGCAGAAAAAATGAAAGTTTCGAAAAGCTACTTTGATGTTTTCAAACAGATCACTGCTAATTAATAAAGAGTTCACACTTCTACGATAATGTAAGCTTCATTCCAAATTGATAGGAATGGTTAGCTCCTCAGTGCTAGTAAAATAATCGATATAAATACCCAATGGCGTTATGAGTATAGATTAGGGAGAAGACCTACGATTATTTATACAAAATGTAGATATCAAGGAATTACTATAAAATATTGAAATTGACGTATGTTACAAAGGTGTGATACTGACGCGGATGAAGTTTTTAGCACGTAGTCTTTTGTTTTTGTTCGGATGGCGAATGGAGACACAAAATCCATCTATATTAAGATGTAAAGTAATAGCCGCTCCCCATACTTCCAACTGGAATTTTTTGCTAATGCTACTCTTCAGTTCTGCTTTTGGCTTGAAAATAAAATGGATGGGGAAAAGCACTTTGTTTATCTTTCCATTTGGGTTTTTCTTGAGATATCTTGGTGGGATACCTGTAAATAGAGGCAGGAAAAGCAAATTAGTTGGCAAAATGGTCGAACTTTTTTCAAGTCGTAAAGATCTAATGCTAGTAGTACCCGTAGAAGGCTCACGGAGCTATTCAAAATATTGGAAGTCGGGATTCTATCATATTGCTTTTGGAGCTGAGGTTCCAATTCTACCTACATTTTAGACTATAATCGTAGGGTTGGTGGTTTTGGATTACCTCTGTCTGCATCCGGTGACTTTAGGAATGATATGCAAACACTGAGACATTTTTACAGACCATTTCTTGGAAAATATCCTGAGAATTCTGGGCCCATCCAATTACGTGAAGAGAATAATTAATTTGTTAAATATATCTCTATAAGAAGTCAGAATCCATCCTACCACGATATAGACATGCCTAGCTTTAAATTTCATTAAGTGTCATGCTTTGAGAGGCACTGGCCTGGCATAAACTCTAGGAGGCATGGCCTTTGTTTAAAACATGGGTGAAACTAAGTGTTCGTACTAATCTTTTTGACTACCACCAGTCCAATCTTTGCCTTCTTCCTCAGATTTATCTATAAGCGACGGATCGTATGTCATTTTAAGATTATAAACAACTTCATCAATTAAAGGGTCATAATCACCGACTATCGTACCTGTAAAAGGAGATAGCCATATTTCATCAATATATTCCTTGAAAGACATATCATTTTCTTTTAGGAAAGTATTTAAAATCTCTTTCCAAGATTTATTTTATTTTTATCGTAAAGTAGTGAGGCATAAAAAACTGTACCCCAAAACTTCTTGTGAGTCTCTTCTTGGGATAATAGTTCTTTTGCAAGGTCTTCCGATACCTCAGTCATACCAGAGTCAGCATATGTCTTTAGTAAAAAAAGCCTTACAGGAAGAGGTCCATGTGGAGCTATCTTCAATGCTTTTTTATAGAGAGTAATTGCCTCTGAAAACTTACTTATGAAAGCTAGATTGTGCGCTACCTGAATAATAGTTTCATAATTTTCTGGGTCTATTTTTAATCCTTTTCTTGTTACCGCCTCAAAATCCATTGAAATATCGCCTATCATATTTCTTTTTATTTGTGCCATCAAAGGATAAGCAAGAGAATTATTAATATCCAGTTGAATAGCTTTTGATATTGCCTCTTCTACAATTGCATAGTCTTTGAATGGAAGTCCGATAGAAAATAGTTGATGATACATTGCTTGCGCATAAAGTGTAAGGGCAAGTGAATTATTTGGATTATTTTCAAGCACTTCTTTATACGCTTTGACATAATCATTTGTTATTTTTAACGAATTTTTTACGTTATCAACTCTTAGTGACAAAATTTTCTTGTAGTCGGCTCTATCAGAAAAAGAACCTGCTATAAATTTTGATAAATTTTCTCCCATCGTTAAATTTGCTTGTATGGCTCTTCTTACTAGAAATTCCAATCGATCTTGTGCCTCGAATAAATCTGATACATTAAACTCTTGAGTTGATGACCATATTACCTCTTCTTCTTTTATGTCTATCATTTCAATGGTTACTCTGAATTTGTTGTTAGAAGCAGCAATTCCTCCATCTAAAACAAAACTAGCCCCCAAATTTGACTGAATTTCGTCTAGTGTAAGGTTTTCCTCTTTCGCTAACTGACTTTGCTTTCTGGGTAAAACCTTCAATAATATTGTTGGTGATAAGCTACTGATCAAATGGTCAGATATCCCATCTGCAATTGCATCAAACTCTTTAAGACCACTTTTATTTTGGAAAGGAGAAATTAATATGGTTTTACCCAAGACTTGCTCTCTTGGTTGCTCCTTTACCTCATTAGCTTTTTGTGATCCAGTTTGTTGCCCTATAAAATAGAAAAATGCACCAATAAAAAATAGTGCTATAACCAAGAATCCACCTAGTAAAATATTCAATTTAGGCTTTGTTTTTAGCGTTCTCTTTTGTGAAGGATCAAGAAGAATATCAAAAGCATGAAACTCATTTTGCTTTACTTTCTGTACTCCAAGATCATTAAACGTCATTTTTGTCTTAGGAACAACGAGGTCATACACACTTTTGGATATGGATATTCCGTTCGGTTGCGCAAGCGCTTCCAATCGGGCCGCAATGTTTACTCCATCACCAAAAAGATTACCCTCTTTCTTAACAACATCACCCATATTAATACCAATACGGAACTCAAGCTTTACTTCTGTTTTATCGGACTCATTTCTTTTCTTAATATCGTTCTGAAAGGCGACACCACATTCA
>CABZEW010000039.1 GCA_902524845.1 uncultured Alphaproteobacteria bacterium | reverse complement strand
GATTATATAGAACGTAACGCAATGAATATGGTTGCACTTATACAAATGCTCAATGGAAGATTACAATCTGCAGGTATTAATGAGCAATTGGTAATTGCAGGCCCTAGCATGGGCGGGCAAATTTCCCGTTATGCCTTAGCTTATATGGAAAAAAAATATGCTGAAACTAATAATGCCCAATGGTTGCATCATACCCGTTTATGGATAAGTATTGATAGCCCGCATTTAGGAGCTAACATACCTTATGGTGCACAAAGCTTAGTATATCAACTTAAAGATGATGCTCCAAAAGCAGCAGATTTTTACAACAATTGGTTAGGCTCTGCCGCTGCAAAACAACAATTAATTGAATTACAAACGCCTGACTATTCTTCTGCGAATATGAACGGACGAACAATAACGCAAGGTTTTTCAATGAATATAGGTTCACCATTCTACCAACAATATTATAATAACACTTTCAATAATGGGTTACCCAATTCTAATGGATATCCTGTTAATTTAAGAAAAATTGCATTAGTAAATGGTTCCTTATCTGGTAAAAAAACTTTTGCAATCAATGGAACTGTTAGCGGAGATTTTGGAATTCAGAGTGATCAAAGACTGAATGTAAGAGGCTTTATACATACTTTTTGGTGGGATAATTTGGTGGCTGCTTTAGAAGCATATAACTTACCCTCCTATGGTAGTTCTGGGATGATAAGCCGTAAGTTTAGATTTTTAAGTACTAGTTCAGGATATAATCAAACTATTACAAATATGAATTCAAGAGGCAGTATGGATGTTATTCCAGGAGGTTGTTTTCCGGCTTGGGATCTTCTACATTCAGCTATATTAGGTACAAATGTTCATGCAATTTGGAACTCAGGTTGGCCAAGTTTTGAGTGGTTAAAGATTAATTGGGAATCAAGAACAAATGGTTTAGTTCATTCTTTTATTCCTTCCTTCTCAGCATTGGGTATAAAAAATCCGGACCAAGATTGGAGCCAGCCTTTAAACAGAAATTTGGTTTGTAGCAATGAAACTCCTTTTGATAGCTATTTTGGCTATGACTACAATACACAACACACCAGTTTCGATTGTGAAAGTGTCAATTGGTTATTAAAAGAATTAGATGGTGTACCACAAGCACCATGGTATCCTATAAAGTTTAATGTAATAAATGGAGATTCTTATGTATGCATATCATCTAACAAAAATTTTAATATAAATTCATGTGACGTGCCAAGCACTCCAACATGGTCGGTATCTTCAAATTTGCAGATAATCTCTTCAACTTCATATAGTTTAACTGTCTCAGGCTTAAGCAATGGAAGTGGTATAATTACTGCAACCTTTACTAATGGTCAGTCAATATCAAAAAGTATTACAGTTGGCACCCCCACTATTCAGGGCTGGTACAATTCGCCCACCAATTCCAGTGAGCCATTAAAACCTTATAGCCGTTTTCAAACAGATTATAATGATGCCTGTTACTTGCAATATATAACAACTAACATGGCAGTTTCACCGGGTGCTACGGTGCTGTGGGATACGCCTTCCTTATCTTCTGCTTCCATACCCTGGAGCCAAACGGGTAATAACCTGCGTTTTTATTTTACAGATATTAACCAATGGGGTATTTTCCCCATCTATGCTACCAACGCTTGTGGTACCAACAGCTTACGGTATCGCTTTCAATCTTCTAATGGCTGTGCCGGTACTCTGAGCCTGCGCAATGTGCAATCAGGAATTGCAATGGATGAAAGTCTTGAAAAATTTGCAGTATTTCCAAATCCTGCAAAAAATTTACTCTATGTAGCCATACCTGCAGACAGCATTGATAGAGCTCATGCACAGATTCATTTAATGGATTTTTCGGGCAAAACCTTACAAAGCATTCAAAAAGTAAACACCCTGAATACTTTCAATATGAATGGGTTTGCCTCCGGTATGTATTTGATAGAAATAACAGATAAAAACAAAAGAATCATAAAAAAAATTATAAAATATTAAGCCTTTCATGAAGTTTGTTATGGGTGGATCAAAAGTCAGCCACCCTTTTGTATATAGATTAATATAAATACATTTTCCTACCGCAACACCTGCAAAATAGCCGCATCAATTCGCCTCGGGCGAAAATTAGCACGGTGTACCAATGCCCAAATACTGGTGGCTTTAATAATGGTTTGGTTATCGCGCAAGCGCACAATGGTATAATGGCGTTGCCAGGTTACGCCGGTATGTTCGCCGGGCCAGGTAGTTATTTCTAATTCATCACCTAAAAAAGCGCCGGATAAGTAATCTATTTCATGGCGGCGTACTACCCATAATACTTCGCGGTGCAAGGCTTCGGGTACTTTTTGCATCCAGTGGTTATAAGCAGCATCCTGTAACCATTGCACATACACCACATTGTTTACATGGTTTAAATGGTCTAAATGTGCCGCTGTTACCGTAATGGTAAAGCGAAACAGAGGATAATCATTATTTTCCATGGATTTACAGATATATTGCTAACAAACCTTCGGGCAGGTTTACCCAAACTTCTTTTCTTTTACGGTCTATTTTCTGAAGGGTATCTTCATGCAGGGGAATAAGTACCTCTTTGCCTTCAATGGAAATGCGTACCAATACCTGATGTGGTTGCGTTATTACTTCCTCTATGGTACCCAATGTTTTTTGCTTTTCTACAATGGTATATCCCAATAAAGCAATGGGTGCATTCACATCCATTAATGCAATGGCATCTGCCTCAGGCAACCATACATTTTTGTTTAAAAAACGGTGCGCTGCTTCTTTACTGCCTACCCCTTCTAATTGTACAAAAGTTTCTTCGGTGTTTTTGGGTTTGGCGGTTTCTACAAAATAAGGCAGGTAACTGTTTTTATTTTGTTCTATAAAAATGGCCTTAATGCCTTTCAATGCCGTTTTTTTCCCCAGTACATGCTGCACAATTACCTGTCCGTTAGTGCCAAAAGTGGCCACAATTTTACCGATATGAATATATTGTTGAATGGCCATGCGTTCAATTGGTTTACACAAAACTATATAGTTAAAAGAATGAATAGGCAGAAAATTAAAAAGCCCTGTTAACGGGTTTATGGTTAACGGGGCTACATTTTTTTGTGCAGGCTTACTACGCTTCTGAACCGCCTTCAGCAGGTTGTTCTTCTACCTTTTTAACAACAGGTTTGTACTCCTGACGCTGGCGTTTTTGTTGCTTGTGCGATTCGCCTCTGCGTTTTAACTGGGCTTCATGTTCATCGTGCCATGCCTGAAATTTGGTCATAGCCGTTGCATCATCAAATAATCCCAGGGAAACACCACGCAACAAATGCTTCAGGTACAATACCCCTTTAAAGGAAAGAATCCTTCTTACTGTGTCGGTAGGTTGTGCACCTTTATGTAACCAGTCTAAAGCTTTCTGACGATCTAATTGAATGGTTGCCGGTACGGTTAAAGGATTGTAAGTGCCCAGTTTTTGGATGAATTTACCATCTCTGGGTGCACGGGCATCGGCCACTACTATAAAGTAAAATGGGCGTTTTTTACTGCCGTGTCTTTGTAATCTCATTTTTACTGCCATGTTAAATAGACATTTAAAGGCGTTAATAAATAGGGTTTCAATTTTATTTGGACGGCGAAAATAATAAAGGATTGCTTTCCCTCCAACTTTAGCTGTTTTGTTTTTGATATTTAATACAAAATTATGAGCCTTGCTCGTTTTTTTTGACATTTATCGCCTGAACCCTGGCATTCTGCCCCCTATGGGTAATTTATTCATGGCGCCCATCATTTTTTTCATTTGTTCAAATTGCTTCATGAAGGCGTTTACTTCCTGAATATCTTTTCCGCTGCCTTTGGCAATACGCAATTTTCTTCGTTGGTCAATTAAATCGGGATTAGACCTTTCTTCGGGTGTCATGGAATGAATAATGGCTTCAATTCCTTTAAACGCATCATCATTAATATCTACATCTTTAATGGCTTTACCTACACCGGGTATCATGCCCATCAAATCTTTCAGGTTACCCATTTTTTTAATTTGCTGCAGTTGTTCTAAGAAATCCTGAAAATCAAATTGGTTTTTCCTGATTTTTTTTTCCAGCTTTCTGGCACGTTCTTCATCAAATTGCTCCTGTGCTTTTTCTACTAATGAGGCAATATCACCCATCCCCAAAATACGCTGTGCCATACGGTCAGGATAAAACACATCGAGTGTATCCATTTTTTCGCCGCTGCTCATAAATTTAATGGGCTTCTGCACGGTGTATTTAATAGAAAGTGCCGCCCCACCGCGGGTATCGCCATCTAATTTGGTTAATACCACGCCGGTAAAATCGAGCCGGTCGTTGAAGGCTTTAGCTGTATTTACCGCATCCTGTCCGGTCATGGCATCTACCACAAATAAAATTTCAGATGGATTTACCGCTTGTTTAATATTGGCCACTTCGGTCATCATTACTTCATCAATGGCCAAACGGCCTGCTGTATCAATAATCACCACATTTTTGTTCTGTGCTTTGGCGGACTTTAACGCATTTTGCACAATGCTTACGGCATCTTTGTTTTCGCGTTCTGCATAAACAGGTACTCCTACCTGTTCGGCTAAAACAGTTAACTGGTCAATAGCAGCCGGTCGGTAAATATCTGCCGCTACCACCATGGGCGATTTACCTTTTTGGTTTTTTAAATAATTGGCCAGCTTGCCTGTAAAAGTAGTTTTACCACTTCCCTGTAAGCCTGCAATTAAAATAATGGCGGGGTTGCCGGTTACTGAAAATTCAGCCGCTGTGCCGCCCATTAATTCAGTTAATTCATCCTGCACAATTTTTACCATTAACTGCCCAGGACTAACGGCATTAATTACCTTTTCGCCAATGGTTTTTTCTTTTACTTTATCTGTAAATTCTTTGGCAATTTTAAAGTTCACATCTGCATCAATCAATGCCCTGCGAATATCTTTCACCGTATTGGCAACATTCAGCTCGGTAATACGTGCCTGGCCTTTTAGATTTTTAAATGCGGATTCTAATTTTTCACTCAGTGAATTAAACATAATACATCAATTAATGGTCTGTTTATCATTAAAAAAGTGAACCGGTAAGTTCACTTTTTAATTTGATGCTGCAAATATAATGGCAACTGTGTTTTTAACCCAGATAAACCTTTAAATGCTTGCAGCGGCTGGTACTTCTTAACTTATTAATGGCTTTATCTTTAATTTGCCGCACTCTTTCACGGGTTAAATTAAAACGGGCACCAATATCCTCCAGGCTCAACGACTCTTCCGTACCTATTCCAAAAAAATAACAGACTACTTCTTTCTGCCTTTCGGTTAACGTTTTAAGGCTGCGCTCTACTTCTTTTTTTAATGATTCATAATGCTCAACCGCCATATCGGTTCTTTCAGCATTTGGGTTGTACATAATATCGAGCAGGGTATTATCTTCTCCATCGCCCAAAGGGGTATCTACACTAATGTGGCGGGCATTTACCTGCATAGCGGCATTAATTTCAGAAAGGTCGGTTTCTAATAATTCTGCCAACTCTTCAAGGGTAGGCTCTCTTTCATTTTCCTGTTCTAGTTGTTGAATGGCACGCCCAATGCGGTTGGTAAGGCCAACTTTATTTAAAGGTAAACGCACAATACGGCTTTGTTCGGCCAATGCCTGTAGAATGCTTTGGCGTATCCACCAAACGGCATACGAAATAAATTTGAATCCACGGGTTTCATCAAAACGAAGGGCGGCTTTCATTAAACCAAGGTTCCCTTCATTAATTAAATCGGGTAGTGTTAGCCCCTGATTTTGATATTGCTTGGCTACCGATACAACAAAACGCAGGTTGGCTTTGACTAATTTTTCTAAAGCAGCCTGATCATGGTTTTTGATTCGAATAGCTAATTTCACCTCTTCTTCGGGTGAAATTAATTCTACCTTCCCAATTTCCTGCAAGTACTTCTCTAAACTCTGGCTCTCCCGATTGGTGATGGATTTAGCAATTTTGAGTTGACGCATACTCATAGCAGTGGTTGTTTTGTGTTAGATAGAAGAAGTTGGTTTTGGTGGAGGAGCGGATAAATTTTTCAAATAGCAATTTAATTTATTTAAAGCATATCTCCCAAAAAATATATTATGAAGAATTTAAACCGCTAAAAGCCCTATTTCAGTAGGTTTAAACCGGAATATAAATCCAATAAACTTACTGTTTTAAAAAAAACATTTGGAGGGTATGTATAATTTAATATTATTGCAGCCCACAAAGTAGTTAGTAAAGCATTTGAAATGAGCAAAAAACAGTTATTTACAATTGAATTCCCCGTAAGATGCTCGCCAGGTATTTTATATGAGTTTTTAAGTACCCCAGCCGGTTTGCAGGAATGGTTTGCAGACAAAGTGGATGAATGGGATGGCGTATATAGTTTTAGCTGGAACGGCGGCACACCCGATAAAGCCAAAATTATGGAAAAAGAGCAGGATAAGTTTATCCGTTTTCACTGGCTGCATAGCGAGAAAAATGAATATTTTGAATTCAGGATTGAAAAAACAGAAATTTCGAACCAAACCATTTTAGTGGTAAAAGATTTTGCTGAGAAGAATGAAATTAAAGACCAAAGCCGCCTTTGGGAATACCAGATTAAAGAGTTATTTCACCGCTTAGGCAGCTAATTGAACACATTTTTCATCAACGCTTCGAAAGAATCCTGAAAAAAAGCGGGGGCTTCTACCCACTGCTGAAGAGGTATTTTTTTAACTACTTTTATAAATGGCTTCTCCATTAAAGCGCTACATGTAATATTAGCTAACGGTGTAGTATTGCTGTTATCAATTACATGTTGCCATTTGTCTTCGGCTGTCAATAGCAACCAATCGGTTTGCACTACAGCTAATTGTTGTAATTTAGCCGCAAACATTTCAATAAATAATCCACTTATTTGCAGCGTAATGCTAAAATAGTGACCCCACCAAAAATAACTGCGAATGGCCAACTCTTCTTCCCGGGTAAAATAACGCGGATAATCGAGCATTACCCAGGGCAATCCCTGATAATTTTCACCATTGTATATTTTAGGCGAAATTTGTTTTACCGCAGCGGGAATATCTTTCGCCTGTTGCAATAAAATTAGATAGTGACTGCATGCCTCACCCAATACCGCATTGGCAGCAGCAATAATGCGGTTCTTTGTTAAAATAAACGGTATGTTGGTAACCAGTTCTAATTCTGCGGCCGAAAGTTTTACATTTGCCATTACGCAACAATAGTAAGAAAGGAATTTGTGATAAAAAAATTAGACATTTTAGTAGTACGTGCATTTATTGGCCCCTTTCTGGCCACTTTTTTAATTGCATTATTTGTGCTGGTAATGCAGTTTTTTTGGTTGTATATTGATGATTTGGTTGGAAAAGGAATTGACTTTGGCACATTGGCTTACTTAACCGGACTGGTTGCCATTACCTGGGTGCCACTGGCTTTACCGCTGGCACTGCTGCTTTCTTCCATCATGACTTTTGGAAACATGGGCGAATCGTTCGAAATTGTGGCCATTAAAGCCGCCGGCATTCCTTTATTGCGGTTTATGCGCCCTTTATTAATTGTAACCATCATTATTAGTGGTATTGCTTTTCTTTTTGCCAATAATATTATTCCCGTTGCACAATTAAAATTAGCATCGCTTCAATATGATATTATTGTGGCCAAACCTGCTTTTGATATTAAAGAAGGCGTTTTTTATAATAAAATTGAAGGGAACGTGATTAAACTGGGTAAGAAAGAAAGCGATGACAGCACCATCAAAAAAATTGTTATTTTTAAAAAAACCTATGGCCTGCAGGATAATTTAATTACCGCCGAAAGCGGTGTAATGAAGGTAACCCCTGATAAAAAATTTTTAGAATTTAAATTGAAAGATGGTTACAGCTATGAAGAAAAAGGGCCCCGCCAAACCATTCAAACCGATTTTACCAGAACCCATTTTAACACCTATACCAAATTGTTTGATTTAAGCACTTTTCAAATGAACAGAACCAAAGACAGTGCTTTTATTTACGATCCTAAAATGCTGAGTGTTCGCCAGTTAAATACCACCATCGATTCTTTGGAAAATTTACAGGCCTATTATTTAAAACGTTCTAAAATAGAAATTAATCCCTATTTATCATTTGCCAAATACATGGATTCTACCTGGCCTAAAACCGATACCGGTTTTTTAAAATCGGTTGCTTCTATTCAACAACTCATTCCCGATTCAGAAAGGCATTATATTGAAGAACGTAGTTTGAGCCAGTTAGGCACCATTACCAATAATGTTTCTTTAATTTATGACGATTATAAAACAAGGCAGGATTCTTTATTGAAACATGAAATTGAATGGCATAGAAAGTTTACTTTAAGCGTAGCCTGTATTGTTTTGTTTTTAATTGGTGCACCACTTGGCTCTATTATTCGCAAAGGCGGACTGGGAACACCATTAGTATTTGCCATTGTATTTTTTGTATTGTTTCACTTACTGAATACCTTTGGCGAAAAGTTTGCCAAGAGTAATGTAATGAGTCCGCTGGCAGGTATGTGGCTTTCAACGCTGGTATTAATACCCATTGGATTTTTTCTTACTTTTAAAGCCATGCGTGATTCGCAGTTATTTAATCAGGAATTTTATTACAGGACATTCAAAGAAATAAGAAAATTTATTCATATAAAGAAAACAGAATACGAAAATAAGCACCAGGGTGCTGTATAATGTTACAGTATAGAAAGTGAAGGATTGAATAACTGCCTGCAAAACTACTATCATCCAGTAAACCAACTTTCATACTTTGTTATATCATCATTAAAAACAGATACTGTTCATGAAAACTACTACCAAATGGGTAAGCCACCTGGCCTTTAACAGCAGCGATGAAAACAATCATACCGTTCGTTTAGATACCAATGCTGCAGATGGCAGTTTAAACAGTGGCATGAGCCCAAAAAAAATGTTATTGGGTGCTTTAAATACCTGCAGCGGTATGGATGTAGTAGGTATTTTACAAAAAATGAAAGTACACTTCACCACCTTTGAAATAGAGGCCAGTGCCGAACAAACTGCCACACATCCAAAAGTATTTACCGGCATTCACTTACTATACAAAGCTGATATTGCACCGGAAGCATCCGAACAATTTAAAAAAGCCATCGAACTTTCGCTCAACGCCTACTGCGGTATAGCTGCCATGTTGCAAAAGCACTGTAAAATTGAGCACAGTATTGCTTTATTGCCTACTACCAAAAATAAATAACCCATACGTTGCAAAAAGAAAAACAAAATTATCGTTTGCAGTTGTTCATTACACTTTTAAGTGTAGTACTGTTTGCTGCAAAAATAATTGCGTTTTACCTTACTAATTCTATTGCCGTTTTAACCGATGCTTTAGAAAGTACAGTAAATATGCTGGCAGGATTAATTGGTTTGTACTCATTATATGTTGCAGCAAAACCCAAAGATAAAGAGCATCCTTACGGCCATGGAAAAGCTGAATTTATTTCGGCTGCAGTAGAAGGCTCACTGATTATTACTGCAGGTATTTATATTATTTTTCAAACCATACAAAGTTTCTTTGTACAAAAACCGGTACAGGAATTAGATAAAGGCATTATACTGGTTGCCATTACAGCCATTGTAAATTTTGCCGCAGGCTGGTTGTGTTTACATATTGGGCAAAGAAACAATTCATTAGCCTTAAAAGCCAGTGGTAAACACTTGCAATTAGACACTTATTCCACCATCATTATTATTGTTGGTTTATTTATTATAAAAATAACCAACTTATTTTGGTTAGATAAATTACTGGCATTAGGTATTAGTGCCGTAATTATGGTAAACGGCTACAAAATTGTACGGGCATCATTAGCAGGCATTATGGATGAAGCAGATATGGAGCTGCTGAAAAAGTTAGTTACCACACTGAACCAAAACAGAAGAAACAACTGGGTTGATTTACACAACCTGCGGGTGATTAAATATGGTGCCACTTTACATGTGGATTGCCATTTAACCCTGCCCTGGTACATGAATTTACATGAAGCACATGCTGAAGTAGACGAACTGGAGGCATTGGTGATTAGCACTTTTGGAGATGATATTGAACTCTTTGTGCATA
This sequence comes from uncultured Alphaproteobacteria bacterium, assembly GCA_902524845.1. Classification (GTDB taxonomy): domain Bacteria; phylum Pseudomonadota; class Alphaproteobacteria; order Rhodobacterales; family Rhodobacteraceae; genus CACIJG01. The sequence goes on along the minus strand of CABZEW010000039.1, from coordinate 3,818 downwards.
CAGATGGTTGCCTGCCCTTTAGCTGTCCTGTTTGTATTAAAACCAATTGCAGTGTGAGAGAACATGCTTTTACACACAAAGTAACCTGGACATTAGATAATATTCTCTCCAATCAAAAACACAATGCACCCACCACCACTTAACAAATTGTTTTGGTGTTAACTTGTTACCTTTACCATTTCATTCAAAGTTCATAGAAAATTAAAAAATGCACATATGGAACCATGGAAAAATTACATTGAAAGCAATCAACAACGCTTTCTGAACGAGTTGATTGATTTATTAAAAATACCCAGTATCAGTGCCAGAAGCGAACACAAACCTGACATGCTGGCTTGCGCCAAATTAACAGAAAAAAAATTGATAGAAGCAGGTGCCGATAAAGTTACAATTTACAATACTAACGGACACCCTATTGTGTATGCAGAAAAAATAATAGACCCAACAAAACCTACCGTTTTGGTATACGGCCATTATGATGTACAACCTGCAGATCCGTTGAACCTTTGGAATAGTCCACCTTTTGAACCAATAATAAAAGAGGGTAAAATTTATGCAAGAGGCTCTGCTGATGATAAAGGACAATTTTATATGCATGTAAAAGCTTTAGAAACCATGCTGCAAACCAATTCAATGCCCTGCAACATGAAATTAATTATTGAAGGGGAAGAAGAAGTGGGCAGCCCGAATCTGGCAACTTTTGTAGAAACACATCAGGATTTATTGACTTGCGATGTAATACTCATCAGCGATACTTCAATGATTGCTTTAGACACTCCATCTATTGATGTGGGCGTACGCGGACTAAGTTATATTGAAGTAGAAGTTACCGGCCCTAATCGCGATTTACATAGCGGTGTATATGGTGGTGCCGTTGCCAACCCTGCTACCATACTGGCAAAAATGATTGCATCCTGCCACGATGAAAACAATCATATTACTATTCCCGGGTTTTATGATGATGTATTGGAAATTAGCGAAGCAGAAAGAGCCGAAATGGCGAAAGCACCTTTTAATGAGGAAACTTATAAAAAAGAATTAGGTATTACTGATGTTTGGGGCGAAAAAGGTTACTCTACCATTGAACGCACCGGCATTCGGCCAACCTTAGAAGTAAATGGAATTTGGAGTGGCTATACCGGTGAAGGTGCAAAAACAGTACTGCCTTCAAAAGCATATGCTAAAATTTCAGCACGATTGGTACCTAACCAATCATCCAAAAAAATAACCGCCGCATTGATTCACTATTTTGAAAGCTCAGCACCAGCAAGTGTTACCGTAAAAGCTATGGAACATCATGGCGGCGAACCCTATCAAACTCCCATCGATTCTATTGAGTACTTAGCTGCGGCAAAAGCAATGCTAACAACGCTGGGAAAAGAGCCTGTTCCGGTTCGTGGCGGTGGCAGCATACCCATTTGCGCTTTGTTTGAAAAAGTATTACATAAAAAAATTGTGTTTTTAGGATTTGGATTGGATAGTGACAACCTACACAGCCCTAATGAAAAATTTGATTTGGCTAATTTTTATAAAGGCATTGAAACCATTCCTTATTTCTTTCAATATTATACAGAATTGTATCAGGCAAAACATTAATGCATTAAACCTTCTTTGTGTAAAAGCGCAGCACCGAAATGCTGCGCTTTTTTATGTTATGCTACCCGGTTTATTTTCCTTCAAAAATATTACCTTCATCATTACTTACAGTAAATGAATGTTGTATGGATGCCGTAAAAGAAAAAATAAGAATTGATAAATACTTGTGGTGTATACGCATTTTTAAAACCCGTTCGCTGGCAAGTGAAGCCTGCGAAAAAGGCAAAGTAAAATATCTGGGCAATAATGTTAAACCCTCAAAAACGGTTACTATTGGCGATGAATATGAAATTAAAACCGAAACCCGTAAATGGATAATAAAAGTTACTGCATTATTAGATCACCGGGTAGCTTATGCCGAAGCTATAAAACATTATATAGATATAACACCGGTAGAAGATTTAGAAAAACCGGCATTTCTGCCTCCTTCATTCCACACAGGAAAACGTTTAAGTAGAATTGGCCGCCCTACCAAAAGAGAAAGAAGAGATTTAGACAATTTTATGGAAAGTGAATAGCATCTTTGCAAAATGATAATTGATATTATTTCTGTTGTACCTGAATTATTAGAAAGTCCGTTGAATCATAGTATTATGAAGCGGGCTCAGGAAAAAGGCCTGCTGCAGGTGCATACACATAACCTGCGCCAATGGGCCATCAACAAACACGGACAAGTAGATGACTACCAGTATGGCGGCGGAGCAGGTATGGTAATGATGTGTGAGCCACTGTTTAATGCCATTACGCACTTACAAACTACCACAACTTACGATGAAATTATTTATTTAACACCCGATGGAGAAACTTTTAACCAGTCAATGGCTAACCGTTTATCGCTACAAAAAAATTTACTATTTATATGTGGGCATTACAAAGGTATTGACCAGCGCATTCGCGATCATTTTGTAACCAAAGAAATTTCTATTGGCGATTATGTGCTCAGTGGCGGAGAGCTGGCAGCAGCAGTAATTGTTGATGCCATTGGGCGTTTAATACCCGGTGTTTTAAATGATGAAACTTCAGCCTTATTCGATTCTTTTCAGGATAACCTTTTGGCGCCCCCGGTATATACCCGACCGGCAGATTTTAATGGATGGAAGGTACCTGATATTTTATTGCAGGGCGATTCCAAAAAAGTAGAAACCTGGCGCTATGAAGCCGCACTGGCTATTACCAAAGCAAAACGGCCCGATTTGTTGAAGGACGAATAATATTTTTTTAATTTACCTATTACACCAACCTCAATGTTGTGTATGAGCAGTTACACAACATTTTTTAAAACCAGATGATAAATACAATGGAACAAAACCAATATACTATCAGCGGACAATTAGTAGATGTCTGGAAGCAACAAATTTATCCCGCTACAATACATATAAATGCAGGCTGGATTGCTGCTATTGAAGCATTGCCAAAACATACATCCGTACCCGATCAATATATTTTACCGGGCTTTATCGATAGCCATGTGCATGTAGAAAGCAGTATGCTGGTACCCAGTGAATTTGCACGGTTAGCAGTTGTTCATGGTACGGTGGGCACCATCAGCGATCCGCATGAAATAGCCAATGTATGTGGTATTGAAGGCGTTGAATTTATGTTGGCGAATAGCCAACAAACTAACTTTTCTTTCAACTTTGGCGCACCCAGTTGTGTGCCTGCCACCACCTTTGAAACTGCAGGTGCTGCACTCAATAGTACTGACGTAGCTGCCTTGCTGCAACGCGATGATATTAAATACCTGAGTGAAATGATGAATTTCCCGGGTGTTTTGCACGGCGATGAAGAGGTAATGAAAAAAATTGCTGCTGCCAAAGCTGTTAACAAACCGGTTGATGGCCATGCACCCGGTTTAATGGGCACTGCGGCACAACAATATATTGCTGCCGGCATTAGTACCGACCATGAATGTTTTACGGTAGAAGAAGCATTGAACAAGTTGAACTATGGTATGAAAATATTGATTAGGGAAGGCAGCGCTGCCAAAAACTTTGAAGCATTAATTGATTTAATGCATTCCCATTATGAAAACATGATGTTTTGCTGCGACGACAAACATCCCGATAGCTTAGCCATTGGCCATATTAACCAATTATGTGCCCGGGCAGTAGCAAAAGGTATTGATGTATTTAAGGTACTTAAAGCCGCCTGCGTTAACCCGGTACAACATTACCGGTTAAATATTGGCTTATTAAGAGTAGGCGATCCGGCTGATTGCATTG
>CABZEW010000038.1 GCA_902524845.1 uncultured Alphaproteobacteria bacterium | reverse complement strand
GAAGGAGCGTTGTGGAGCAAGGTATATTGTGGATACTTTGATAGACAAAAACCGAGCGGAGTTATGACCCCTGGTATCAAAAACGTAAGTGAGTTGGTTCAGATCCTTAAGAAAGAAAATAAAGAACTGTTAACTCCAGACGAACCACTCGCGGGATGGGGGTTGGATCCAATTTATTTCGATAATAAAATGGTAAGTAGAAAAATATTGGATGAAATTTCGGATCAAAGACCGATAGGGATATTGCATGCCTCCGGACATAAGTTGAATGTAAACTCGCTTGGCTTAAAGCTTGCAGGTTTTTTAAGAACTGGCATTAATCATGAGGGGCTTCCTTTAGGCGATGATGGTCTTCCGTCTGGAGAGATCAGGGGAGCAGAAACGATTTCTTTGGTTGCTAAACATGTAGGATTAGGAAAAGATTGGCTAGGGGGAGATGCAAAGGGTCTAAGAAACTTTGGCAAAATATGTGCGAGAGCCGGGGTCACTACTGCTGCAGACTTGGCAAACCTTCAAACAGACGAATCTGTTGAGATGATGTTAAGGGTAACATCAGAAATTGACTTTCCAGCTCGAATTGTTTCTTTACGATATATGCAGGGGATAAGGCCAACAGAATTAATTCCTAAAGTCTTAGAACTCAAAAAAAAATCTACTGAAAATTTAAGATTAGGCTCAATAAAAATTGTTGCTGATGGTTCAATACAAGGCTTTACAGCTAGACTCAAGTGGCCAGGATATTATAACGGAGCTCCCAATGGAATGTGGTATACTGCGCCTGAACATATTCAAGAAGCTTATGAGCTTGCACTGAAAAATAATATTCTAGTACATACCCATACTAACGGAGATGAAGCTACAGAATTAGCCCTTGATTGCCTTGAAGGGGCACTAGCTAAATATCCGAATAGCGATCATAGATTTACTTTACAACATTGCCAGCTTGCATCAACTGCTCAATTTAAAAGGATGCATAAGCTTGGAATGTGTGCAAATTTATTTTCTAACCACCATTTTTACTGGGGAGACGAACATTACTCCCTAACGGTCGGGCCAGAAAGAGCTCATCGCATGAATGCCTGCAAAACAGCACTACGAGAAAAAGTTCCGTTAGCAATACATTCCGATGCGCCAATAACTCCTCTTGGCCCACTATTTACGGCTTGGTGTGCTATGAATAGACTAACTTTTTCAGGAAGAACGCTGGGGGACTACGAAAAGATAAGTAAAATGGAGGCACTCTATGCTATTACTTTAGGTGCCGCATTCACTCTTAAAATTGATCATGAAGTGGGTTCGCTGGAAACTGGTAAAAAAGCGGATTGCTGCATCTTAGAACGAGATCCTTTTGATGTTGAAGAGATTAAATTCAAAGATCAAAAAATTATTGGCACAATTAAAGGCGGTATGCCTCATGTGATTGATGATAGCGGTTTATAATGGGCATTCCTTTAACACTTATATCTGGCTATCTCGGAACAGGTAAAACGACATTAATTAATCACCTACTTAGAACAACCAAGAAAAAAATTGCTTTACTGGTAAATGACTTTGGAGACGTGAACATAGACGAGACCTTAATTGAGAGTAGATCTGACTCTTTACTGAGCATTGCGGGTGGATGTGTCTGTTGTAGCTATGGAAACGAATTAATAGAGACATTGGAGAGCATGAATTCAAGTGAGAATCTACCAGATCACATTGTGCTTGAGGCAAGTGGAATTGCTTTACCTTCGAAAATAATCCAAACAGTTTCTCTGATGAACTTTCTCTCATTTCACGGAACAGTACTGTTAACCGATGCATCGCGAATTCAAGCCCAGTTAAATGATAAATATATTAGCGATACAATCAGATTACAAATTCAGGAACATAATCTTTTGGTATTGAACAAAACTGATTTGATTAGAGAAAAAGACCTCTCAAATTGCATGGATGCCTTATTAAAAAGTTTTCAAATAAGAAAGTTGCTGACAACAGTAAACGCACACATTGAAGAAAAAGATATGCTTTTGGACTTTTTCCCAAACAAAAAGTATAAAAGCGATGAGTTTAAATTAGAAAAAAAGGTGGGTCATGAGTTTGTTTCATCAACGATTAAGCCGACTGGAACGATAGATACTGACGTTCTAGGTACACTTATCAAAAATCCAACTTATAATATCGAGAGAGCAAAAGGATTTTTTAAAAATAAAAACGGAGAAGCATGTGAAATTCAATATGATGGATTAACTTTGAAAATTGAAAAAACAAAAAATAAAAAGAAGTCTGTATTTGTTGTGATCGGTAAAAAGAATTTTTACAATGAAAAAGAGTTTATCGAGAAACTTAATAGTATCCAGACACAATAATTTGGAGATAAACGTTGACTTGGGAAAAAGAAGCAAAAGAAATCAATAAGAAGAGAAATTTTGCTGACCAGATGGGCGGCAAAGAGTCTTTGGAATTACAGTATAAAAAAGGTCGACTACCTGTAAGAGAAAGAATCAACAGGATACTAGATAATAAATCTTTCAACGAAATTGGTAAAAGTGCTGGATTCTCAGAGTATAGTGATAATGGATCACTCAAGAAATTTACGCCCGGAAACTTTATCTTAGGATTTGGAAAAATAAATAAAAGACCGGTGGTGATAGGAGGAGAAGATTTTTCATTAAAAGGCGGTTCACCAAATGCTGCCGGTTTAAGGAAAAGTATTTATACAGAAGAACTAGCACTAAAATACAAGGTCCCTTTGATTAGATTGCATGAAGGTGCTGGTGGATCGGTTGGTGGCACCAATCAAGAAAAAAGCAACCGACCTGCAAGCGATGCCGTATATACGCCTTCAAGATTTATTTCACTTGCTAACACTTTGGGCGAAGTTCCTGTAGCGACGGCTGCGTTGGGACCAGTAGCTGGACTACCTGCATCTCGTCTCGTGGCTTCACACTTTTCAGTAATGACTGAGACATCGTTAGTACTTATAGCAGGGCCAAAAGTCGTAAAAAGAGCATTAAATATAGATGTTACGAAAGAAGCTCTTGGTGGGCCTGAGGTTCACTTAAAAAGCGGTGTAATAAATAACATTGCAAAAACAGAGGATGATGCTTTTGAACAAATAAAAACATTTCTTTCCTTCGTGCCAGATAACGCTTGGGCGTACCCAGATTATATAGCTACCAATGACAAGGAGGATCGTTGTGATGATTTATTAATCGATATAATACCAAAAGATAGACGCCGACCATATAGCGTTAGAAAGATCATTACATCCTTGCTCGATATAAATTATGATCAAAGCACCTTTTTCGAGATTGGTAAAAAATATGGGCCAAGCCTCGTAACAGGCTTAGGCAGACTTAACGGACAATCAGTTGGCGTTATCGCCAATGACTGCATGTTTTACGCCGGAGCAATGACAGCCAGCGCTTCAAAAAAATTGGAAAGATTTTCTGACTTTTGCAATAGTTTTCATATTCCTATTATCAGTCTGGTAGATGAACCGGGCTTCATGATTGGTCCTGAATCAGAGAAAAGTGGTACGATTAGATTTGGTACAGCGGCAATATCCGCGATCATGCAATCAAGAGTACCTTGGGCTTCTGTACATATGCATAAATCTTTTGGAGTAGCCGCTACCGCACACTACGGACCTGATAGTTTTACTTTACTATGGCCCAGTGCTCTTAGTGGAGCTCTACCTGTAGAGGGGGGTGTTGCTGTTGCATTTTCAAAAGAAATTGCTATGGCTAAAAATCCTGAAAAAAAACAGAAAGAGCTTGAGGATCAATTAGCTCAAAGACAATCACCAATTCCAAGAGCTGAAGGCTTTTCGGCTCATGATTTGATAGATCCTAGGGAAACTCGTCCACGACTAATATCTTGGTTGGAACTCGCGCTTAAAGCATATCATTTAAATGATCCAAAACCTTATCTAGTTACAATGAGGCCATAATGGGTTTGAAAAGCGAAAACTCTATTATAATAGAAAAAATTTTTCGACATCCAATAAAATCGATAAGTCGCGAAGAACTTACACAGATTAAGTTAGAAAGAAGAAAAGCCATTCCACTCGACAGAATGTGGGCATTAGTGCATGAAAAAAGTTCTTTTGACGAATCATCAAATGAGTGGCAACCGTGCAGCAAGTTTCTTAGAGGCTCAATTATGCCGACCTTATCAGCCGTAGAGTCAGAAAGACTTGATGGTCAAAAATATACTTTCAAACATCCAGATTTAAAATCTATATCATTGGACCTTAGCGATCATGTTGACCGAGCATCTTTTGTGAACTGGATGCTCCCTATTTGTTCAGATAAACTTCCAAAACCTACCAAATTAGTGTGCGTAGCGGATACGGCTCTCACAGACACACCTTTCCAGTCAATTTCTATCAACTCGTTGGACTCTCTTGAAGATCTCTCAAAGAAAGCAGGGATTACCTTGGAGCCTGAGAGGTTTAGAGGAAATATATGGATACGTACAGGGAAGCCATGGGCTGAATTTGATTGGGTTGGTAAATTAATTAAAATTGATGAAGTAGAGCTAAAAGTCGTCGATAGAATTGAGCGATGTAATGCTACAAAAACTAATACTAAGACAGGCCAACATAATTGTGATACGATAGGAATACTTAATGAACGATTTAATCACCAAGATTTTGGAGTGTACTGCAGCGTAAGAGCATCCGGCACTATAAGAATAAATAGTGTGCTTTCACTTAATTAAATGGAACTAACAATATGAACCATCTCAGACCTATAAAACAATTACCTACTCATGAAGTTGAAAACATGCCACCATATATGGGCAATCAAGATTTATGGAAAAATGATAAAAATCTCAGAGACGCCGTAAAAAGAGAAGGTGCAGAGTGGGCAGAAGAAAAATTATGTGCGTTCGGACAGTTAATCGGCAGCACCAAAATGTTTGATCATGCCGATAAGGCAAATAAAAACCCACCAGATTTAAAGGCATTCGATCAATATGGCAATAGAATCAACTACGTTGACTACCACCCTTCCTATCATCACCTTTTGGGAGCAGCTATTGAAAATGAGGTCCCTAGTTTTGCGTGGAGGCATAAAAAAGAAGGGTCCCAAGTTGCACATATGGCACTCACCTACATGTTTAATCAGGTTGAGGGAGGTGTTATGTGTCCAATGGCAATGACGTATTCTGTTATACCAGCGCTCAAGCATAATCAAGATTTAGAAGATCAATGGTTACCCAAGGTGCTATCAAATAAGTATGACGATCGAGATATTCCCATAGATCAAAAAGTGGGTGCAACCATAGGCATGTTTATGACTGAGAAACAAGGCGGATCGGATGTTAGAGCCAACTCTACACGAGCAAAACCGGTGTACTCGAGTGTTGGTAATGGGTGCGAATATCTTCTAACCGGCCATAAGTATTTTTGTTCAGCCCCAATGTGCGATGCCTTTCTTGTGCTAGCTAACACTGATGTTGGTTTATCATGCTTTCTTGTTCCGAGATGGAAACCAGACGGGGAACGAAATAGTTTTTTCATCCAGCGACTAAAAGACAAGCTCGGAAATAGGTCGAATGCGTCCTCTGAAATTGAGCTTGATGATACGTTTGGCACAATGATTGGAGAAGAAGGTAAGGGAATTAAGACTATTCTAGATATGGTTATAGGAAATAGAATTTACTGTGCTGTCAGCTCGGCATCTTTAATGCGTCAAGCGGTTGTTCAGGTTCGACATCATATTGCTCATAGGTCTGCATTTCAAAGAAGACTTATCGATCAACCTTTGATGAGAAACGTTGTAGCCGATATGATTTTAGAAAGTGAGGCTGCTTTAAATTTGTCACTCAGAGTAGCAAGAGCCTTCGACAGTCAAAATTCTAATGAAGATGAACGGGCATTTTCTCGAATTAGTACTGCTATAAGTAAATACTGGGTTACTAAAAGGGCACCATATTTAGTCTTCGAAGCTTTGGAGTGTCATGGTGGTCCTGGTTATATAGAAGAATCTATAATGCCCAGGCTTTATAGAGAGGCTCCCCTTAACAGCATCTGGGAGGGAAGCGGAAACATTATGTGTTTAGATGTTTTGAGGGCTCTGCAAAGAGATAAAAATGCACTACCGGCTTTATTTAAAGAACTCGCTTCAGCAAAAGGATCAAATAAAAATTTTGACGAAAGTTTTATTCAGTTGAAAGAAACTTTGGAAGATCGTGGAGATATCGAAATAGAGGCTAGGCTATTGACGGAAAAAATGGCTTGTCTTATTCAGGCATCAATATTTATAAAAAGTGGACAAGAAGAAAAAGCTTCAACTTTTTGTAACAGCAGACTGGGGCCAAGATGGAGTGGAGCTTTTGGGACATTACCTAACGAAACAAATTTTGATAATATAATAAACGGCTTCTAGTTAGGATTAAAAAAAAATACTGTTTCGTAAAATTTTTCAGAACATCAGTCTCATAAACAATAAGTTATAGGTCCAAAATGGCGACAGCGCGAATGAACCCAGCAGAGGCTTTTTTTATTTTAAAGGGAAAGCAAGAAATGATATAACCGTAGTCCGGTAGTTTGGCCAGGGAGCTTAACTTTTCCATATGGCAATAAGTCTTTTCCATACCCGCCCTATGACCCTCCCAAATAATTGAGGGGTCCCTAGTTATCCTATATTTTTCTGCAGTATAGGCAAAAGGGGCATCCCAGCTCCAAGCATCAGTTCCGGTTATTTTTACCCCTTTTTCCAATAAAAATATTGTTGCCTCTTTTCCTATACCACAGCCCTTAAGAAGATAGTCATCGGCACCATAGTGTTCGCCCGCTGCTGTATTAACAAGAACAATGTCAAATGGGCTAATTTCATAGTTAATTCTTTTAAGCTCGGCTTTAATATCATTGGGTGTAACAACGTATCCATCTTCCATATGACGAAAATCCAATTTAACACCCGGATTAAAACACCATTCAAGCGGAACCTGATCAATAGTGATAGCTTTTTTACCTCGATCCATAGTTGAATGAAAATGATAGGGAGCATCCAGATGAGTACCATTATGAGTACTAATATTTAATTGCTCAACCGCCCATCCTTCTCCTTTGGGCAAGTCATCTTTCTCAAGCCCCGGAAAGAATGAGCAAACGTGTTCAGCAGAATCTTGGTGAGAAATGTAATCAATTTTTGGAAGGGCAGAGGGAGGATCAGAGTTTATACCTGTTTCTAAGGCCACCGATAGATCAATAATCTTTTTTTTCATGACATTTACATATTTTTCTGAAGTTATAAAACAAAGTAGTATCCTCCTATCTTTTAACCTAAATTAATACTAATTATATAGTTAGTTCACTTTTTAAGAGGAATTTAATAAACATATGAGTATTAAACGTGTAAAGATTTCGGAAGTTGACATACACAAGTTCAATGAAGTAATTGACGTTCGGTCGCCATCAGAGTACGAAGACGACCACATACCGGGTTCAATTAATCTTCCTGTTCTTTCTGATAAAGAGCGGGAGATGATCGGCACCATATATAAAAAGGGAAGTAAGTTTGAAGCAAAAAAATTGGGCGCATCTTTTGTTTCAAAAAATATTTCTGATCATTTAAAAAAGCATACCTATGAGAAAAATAGAGATTGGCTTCCTTTAATATATTGTTGGCGAGGTGGACAGCGGTCTTATGCTCTTGCAACTATATTTGACCAAATAGGCTGGAACGTAGAAGTAATAGATGGGGGCTATAAGTCATTCCGAAAACATATCAATGAATTCCTCAGTAGAGATATAGAAAATTACTTTCTAATACTCCTTACAGGCAATACGGGTACGGCAAAAACAAAAATCCTTAAATTGATGGAAGAAAGAAATGGGCAAACGATCGATCTGGAAAGCCTAGCCAATCACAAAGGATCTGTATTTGGATCACAAGGTCAGAAACAACCGTCGCAAAAATTATTTGAAACCTTAATCTACCATAAACTGATAAATCTAAAAACTGATGAGCCTATATTTGTTGAAGCAGAATCGAATAAAATTGGAAACTTACATATACCAAAAGAATTATGGAAGTTGATGAAGAGCTCTCCACAAATTGAGCTGTCAGCCACAATTGAACAGAGAGCACAATTTTTAATTAAAGAATATTCTGAAATAACAACTGATCTAGTTTTATTAGAAAAACAAATTACAAGCCTTTCAACTATAGTAGGGCACAAAGTGATAGAAAGTTGGTTAAAATTAGCGAAAAATAAAGAATTTATTGAACTTGCAAAACAACTGATGGAAAAGCATTATGACCCAAGATACGAACAAAGCCTCTTAAGAAAGAAAAAAGAAGTGTTTGCTAACTTAAAAATAGAGGCTATGTCTAAGGATGGACTAAATTCAATGGTTGATAAAATTATGCGAACAGCAGATAACCAAATGAATACTTTATAATACTTCGATATAGGGCTTTCCATTTGTAAGTTCGCCTATTACTTTACACTCAAACCCCAACTCTTTTCCTGCTGTAATAACACCCCTCACTTTACCTATTGGAATAGTAGCCAGTAAGGGACCAGATGTTTGGGGATCAAAAAGGATATCTGTATTCGCAGTTGTCTTAATAATCACTTTCTCAGAATACATATAATTATTGTCAAAAATTGAAGACCGTATATGCTTAGCTATTAGATCATTAACGCCAGAATATAGAGGTATCTGATCGAAAAATAGTTTAGCCGCTACGTTAGACTTTGAGACTATGTTTAAAAGGTGACCAGCTAATCCAAACCCAGTTACATCAGTCATGGCGTTTGCTACTCTGCTTAACACCTCTGCGATAGAACTTTGTGATCTAGACATCGCGTCAAAAAGATTTTTTAGATCCTGCCCTTCACCCTCAAAACGCATTTCCCCTGCTAAAAGAACACCGGATCCTAATGGTTTGGTTAAGATTATTTGATCTCCTACACATGCCTTATCAACAGTCTTTGGTTGACTTTTAGAAAAGCCCCCCAAGGTGAACCCTATAACTGTTTCTTTTCCTAAAGAGGTATGACCACCTACTATCTTCACTCCCTCAGCCATAAAAACACTATTTGCCCCATCTATAATTTCTTCGACAGTTCGTTTCTGTATTTTGTTGGAAGACTCCGGAATAACTATATTTGTAAGAGCAAAGTTGGGAGCAGATCCCATTGCCCAGATATCTCCCAATGCATGGATAGCTGTAATCTTACTTTGAAGCCATGCATCATTTGTGAATGACCTCAAATGATCAGTAGTCAACGATTGAAACGAAGAATTGATCTTTATAACTGCCGCATCGTCACCTATTTTACTAACGATATGTCGTGACTTGGTATTCGATAATTTCTTCAACGAAGACTCCAAAATAACATTTCCGACTTTAGAGCCACAGCCTCCACAGAGCATCTTTTTACTATTGTTTCTACCGTTTGCCATATCTCTAGTGATCATTTCACTAAGTTTTTTAAAGTTCTTAATAAACTTTTTATCGATGAAGTTTTTTAACGACCAAACCCATTTTGCAGAAAAAGCAAGTCCATTTCTTAGGAAAATCGCCGAAGTACTATCATAAACTATAAGCTTTAAGTAATCGCTCTGTGGTTTAAATTGAACTAATTCCTCATTTCTAGAAAGCTTAAGGATGTTTTTATAAAGAATTGGCGCTTGCCTAACAGCATAAACTCCTGACTTATCTACGACTTGAGAGGGAAAATTTGCACAATCTCCAACAGCAAACGCGTTTTCAAAGCCTATAACCCTTAGTGTTTTATCGACGCTACCATAACCATCTTTATTTTCAATTTTTGACGTTTTAAACAAATCATTGGGGTTTGGTCCTATACAGGAAACAACAAAATCTGCATGAACAAATTCGCCATTTTTCTTTATTAGACCATTATTTAAAACTTCTTTTATTATAGCATTTTCAATTATTTCAATTTTTCTTAGCTTAGCTTTGGATTTTAAATATCTTTGCTGATTTGAGCTCAATTTTCCAAAAGCTTTGCCCCTTTCAAAAATTTTTATCTTGAACCTTTCTATTTTTGTCTTTTTCAACCTAATATCCATCGCAAAGCTGAGCTCAATTGATGCTAGACCTCCTCCTATAATACAAATGACCGGAGGCGATTTAACATTAACAGATTGCAAAAATTTCTCCCAACGCTCTTGAAACGCCGCAAGAGGCCGTACACTGCAGCCAAATTCTTTAAACCCATTGATCAATGGGATTGAGCTAGATCCAATGTTTATTGATAGCAGATCATAGTTTACAATTCTTCCAGTCTTGCATATCAGTTGACACTTTTTCCTATCGATTTTTTCAACAGAATCGATAATCAATCTTGCTCCTATGGCCCTACACAGACCGAATAAGTTTATTTGAGCATCTGCTTTAGTGCATAACCCAGCCACTAAAGAAGGAAGCATACCAGTATAAGAGGAAATAGGATCGGGGTTTATCAGAGTCACTCGAAGTGAAGGATTACTCTTCATAGCCCACATTTTCATAAAAAGACAATTTGTATGCCCAGCTCCAATAAGAACCAAGTCTCTTTCAAAAAAACTTTCTTCACTATTCATTTATGGTTATCCTTTTGTTTGCAAATTCTTTTGACATAAGAAAAGCTAGCCTTCAATCATAGGAACTATAAGAAGAAATGTCATTGTTAACAACAAATTCACAAGTTCGATTGGCGTTGGTAGGAATTTGTGTTGTTGCAATAACCGGCGGCTTAGGGAGGTTTGCTTATACTCCTATAATTCCCTACATGCAGAGCACTCTCAATATTTCTTCAGCAGACATCGGTTTGATAGCTTCTTCTAACTATTTGGGATATCTTTTTGGTTCAATCATTCCACTTATTTATTCTTTTACAAACAAACAGAGGCTTACACTTTATTTATCTGTCATGGTCTCCGTTTTGACGCTTGGCCTTATGGGTACAACGAGTGATTTTAACATGTTCATTCTATTAAGATTCTTCCAAGGAATTTCAGGTGCGATTGGCCTAGTTATAGCAACAAATCTTATTTTTGCTCAGATTACAGTTACTGGTCGAGTTGATCTTCGTTTAGCTCACATATCGGGTTTTGGAGTTGGAATGTTTTTGAGTGCAATAGCTATATGGATTTGCTCCATGTTTGAGTTACAATGGAACTACCAATGGTTCGTCATAGCTATACTTTGCTTAATTTTAACGATACCAATCATTTCAAGTCCACTAGAGAAAGGCTCGGAAGTAAGTATTGATCACAATTCTCCATCGAACAAACTCTCTTTAGGCTTCGTGGGTATTTCGGTAGGTTACTTTTTCTTTGGTTTCGGCTATATCATTTTTGGCACCTTTATTGCAGCTTTGGCGGTCAACACACCAGCATTAGAGAACATTCAGCATGCTAGTTGGATCTTAGTTGGGATATCTGCTATGCCAGCCATATTCATATGGCAAACTATCAGTAAAGTTACTGGTAATCATATATCTTTAGCCTTATCCTGCTTCACCTGCTCTACAGGAATACTTACCTTGTATTTTTTTGATGGAATAGGGGCTTCTTTATTTGCCTGCGTAGCTTACGGAACGGGTGTGATTGGTATTGTAGGTTTAGTATTAATGGAAGGAAAGATCCGGCATTCTGGCTCAATAAAATTTGCTGTAGCATTTTTAACTACCACTTTCAGCGTTGGACAGATTACTGGACCATACATTTCAGGTTTAATGATCGATTTTTTTGGAAATTACGAAAATGCAATGCTTTTATCAGGCTGCTCTCTTTTCACGGCAGGCTTATGCATGATAAACTATAAGCTCCTATTTTCTCGCCTCTAGAACCATATTCGTTGCATTTTTTTTGACAATCTTGCAGTCTTTGAAGCCTGCTTGTTGCAACACTTCTATTAATTTAGCAGGTCCTGCCTGGGCACCCAATGCTAAGCCTACGTCCTGAGATTTAGAAACCGGAATACACCCCATAGTTGAAAATGAATAATACATTTGTCCAAAAATGTTGAAGTTCTCCTCTGGTTTATCATTTGCGGTTGGCTCAATTAAAATAACTGCCCCTCCTTCGTTTAAGTGATCATAGGCATATTTTGCCGCGCCTACGGGATCGCCCATATCATGCAAGCAATCAAAAAAAGCAATATAATCATAATCTCCATCATAACTTTTTGAGTCCGCTATCTCATATTTTATCTTGTCTAATAGTCCAGCACTTTCAGCCAATTTCTTTGCTTCATCAATTGATGGTCCATGGATGTCGAACCCTGCTACACTACCGTTTGGAAATGCCTGAGCAACCATCAATGTAGATAATCCGTGCCCACATCCAATATCAGCAAAGCTTCCACCAGCTTTCATTTTCTCTCCAAACCCATCAATTATTGGAAGCCATTTATCTATAAGATTTACTTGATAAGATGGTTTAAAAAATCTAGCGGTGCCGGTAAAGCACAGTGGACAAGCATTTGCATAGGCAACACCATTTCCTGTTTTAAATGCTTCTTTAACTTTCTCTTCCGCATATACCTGCCCTGCTAGAACTTCATAGGCGCCCAACATATTAGCTGGCCCTTCTTCATCAGCAAAAACTGCTTTTTGCTCGGGTGATAATGAAAATTCTTCTTTTTCTCCATCATAAGAAACAAAATCGGTAGCTGATAAAGCATACAACCACTCTCTTAAATAACGCTCATCAACTTTGGCTTCTCCAGCAAACTTTTTAGAAGTAATGGGTCCTAATTCAGAAAGTTTTTGAAAGAGCCCTAACTGGTCACCTATTCTCATAAGCGGAATTAACGCTGAAGCAGCAACATCTTGCATTATTTTAAACTGCAGTTTTTTTAATTTTTCAACATCTAAGTTAGTATCTAACATTTTAGCCTCCTCAAAATATGTCTTCTGTTACTCAATTGACTTTGATTAATAATTTTCCAAAATTGTCACCCCTTAAAAGGCCTTGAAAAGCTTCAACCATATTGTCCAAACCTTCTACTACATCCTCTTTGTATTTAAGTTTCCCTTCCAAGTACCATTTTTCTAAATGCTGCATTGCTTCTAATTTTTGCTCAGGAAACTCGCTTACAATAAATCCTTGTATTCTCAATCGCCAAGTAAGAACATTTCTAAACAACATTGGAAGACGATCTTCTTCCAATTGCTGGTTTTGATTATTATACATGGAGATTACCCCACATACTGGAATTCTCGCAAAGTCGCCAAAATGTGGGTAGACTGAGTTGAATGTTTTCCCTCCAACATTTTCCCAATATATGTCGACTCCTTTTTTGCAAATTTCCCCTAGTTTTTTTTCGAAATTATCCTCATTATAATTCAGACAATGATCAAAGCCTAATTCATCTTTAACATAATTCGCTTTAACTTCACTACCTGCCACTCCTACCACATTGCAGCCATAAATTTTTCCAATTTGTCCTACTACAGATCCAACAGCTCCCGAAGCTGCAGATACAACTAATGTTTCTCCTTTTTTTGGATTTCCAATATTCATCATTCCAATGTAAGCAGTTCTACCTGGCATGCCCAACGTTCCAAGCGCTAGGCTTAAAGGCAGATCAGGATTATGGACTTTCTCTATAATTTTTTCTGACACTAACGGCATTGTTTGCCACCCAGTTCTACCGATAACAACATCACCTTTTTTAAACGTATCACTATTGCTTTCTATTACTTCGGAAACTGCTTCTCCCTCCATCACGGTTCCCAATTCAACTGGCTTTGCGTAGCTCCGGCCCGCGTTCATCCTTCCTCTCATATAAGGATCTAGAGACAAATAAATTGACTTTAGTTGTACTTGACCAGGTTGAACCGCAGTGAGCTCCTCTTCAATAATTTGAAAATTTTCATTTAAAGGTTCTTTTTCTGGTCGTGATTTAAGAATTATTTTTCTGTTCATATTTAATGCTACCTATAAAAGATTTGTTTTAAAAAATTCAGGAAGATTGTCTTCATAAACTTCAGAATGTGATAATACTCCTTCAGTATGGTCTGCTCCTTCCAATGGAAAGAACGTTATTTCACCACCAATAGTCCTAACATATTCAACTAATTGCTCGGAGTGGAAGAAGGGCACTCTAGTATCTTTTGTTCCATGAAAAATTAGGAGAGGCCTATCTCTCAAGTTTTCAAGTGCTTCTTGAGGCAAATTTTTGTCAAAGAAAATACCATGAAATTTAGCTACGAAAATTGCAA
This sequence comes from uncultured Alphaproteobacteria bacterium, assembly GCA_902524845.1. Lineage (GTDB taxonomy): Bacteria > Pseudomonadota > Alphaproteobacteria > Rhodobacterales > Rhodobacteraceae > CACIJG01. Next base: position 272 of record CABZEW010000038.1, on the reverse strand, counting down.
GTTGCCACGTAAATCCTGGAACTCCATGATATTCCAACTCATGTTGGACAATAGAGTCCCAGTCGAAAACTCCGCTGTCGAGGGAAAATGCTCCAAGATCATTTCTATTTTTTATCAAAAAGAAAGTCCCAAGACCTCCTCCAGATACTGCGTGAATTCCTATGTTTTTCTCTGGTATCTTTTTTTCGTCTATAAGATATTCTATAGCCGCATCAACATCTTTCCATTCTTCAATTCCTGCATAATGCCATCCATCCGGACATGTGCTATCT
>CABZEW010000037.1 GCA_902524845.1 uncultured Alphaproteobacteria bacterium | reverse complement strand
ACTTTCTGACGAAACAATTTTAACGCTTTATAAATCAATTGTGCCGTCTACATCAATAATTGAGTCAGTCAATAAAAAGCTGGAAAGACAGTCAGCAGAAGGAACTTTAAGAAACAAAAAAGAGTTAAGTAAAAGAAATGATAACGACTTCAGAACCGACAAAACCTTTCTTAACTTCCAAAGACATCTAATTGAACTGAAACTGCTGTCGGTAAAAATTCTAGAAGAAATTAACAAAAGAGACTTATATGAGTTAGATAGCTATCAACGAAAGTCAGAGGAAGTAGCATATGTGGAGGCTTGTTCAGACGTTGTGGACTCTTCTCCAAACTTGACTTCTGTCCCTCAAGGAGCAGAAACATTGCCCTACTTAAACCGCGAGGCTAAATCTTAATTTTTGGCATTCTTCTGTAGCTATATTCAAGGAAATTGCCTTTAAGTCTGCATATGGATATTAAGGAATGGTTTTTTGCGTTTTCCCTTACAGGAAATAATTTTGGAAGTTTTCGATGAAAGCTAAAAACCATTCTTCCAAACACGGTATTTTGGAGGGAATAAGAGTTTTAGACCTTAGCAGGATGCTATCTGGTCCCTACGCCACAATGCTATTGGCTGACCACGGAGCTGAAGTAATCAAAATTGAAAGTGCTGAAGGAGACTCAAGCAGAAGAAGCGGGCCTTTCAAGGAAAACGACACAAAAACCAATTGGTCAGGCTATTTTATCAGTCTAAATAGGAACAAAAAGAGTATAAGTCTTAATTTAAAGAAAAAAGATGATGTCGATTTTTTAAAAAAACTGATTGAGGGAGTTGATGTATTAGTTGAAAACTTTAGACCAGGCGTTATGGAACGACTAGGGCTTTCGTTTGATGAGTTGTCAAAAATAAATCCGAGAATTGTCTACGGTTCGATAAGCGGTTTTGGCACTGATACATTCGGAAAAAGTCCATACAAAAATTGGCCCTCATATGACGTTGTTGCCCAAGCCATGGGCGGTTTAATAAGTTTGACTGGCTATGATGAAAATAATCCTTTGAAAGTCGGCCCGGGTGTCGCAGATATTTTTTCAGGCTCCCTGTTAGCCTTTGGTCTTTTAGCTTCAATACTAAAAGCAAGGACTACTGGCAAGGGTCAATTGGTGGAAGTTGCTATGTATGACGCTATTGTGAGCATGTGCGAGAGAGCCATTTATCAATATGACTTTAATGAAGTTATTCCCAAGCCAGAGGGTAATGGCCACCCCTTGTTGGCACCGTTTGGAATTTATAATGCAAAAGATGGCTTTGTTGCTATCGGGATTGTTGAAAATTTTTACTGGACCGTTCTTAAAAAAATAATTAATATCTCCGACCTTAACGACGATCTAAAATATGGAACTATTGCCTTAAGAGCAAAAAATAGAAGAGCATTAAATAAAAAAATCAATACATGGACAAAAGGATTTAGTAAAAAAGAGCTTGGTAATTTACTGGGAGGAAAAATTCCCTTTGGCCCAGTTAACAGCGTGAAAGATATATTTGAAGATCAACACATTATTAACAGAAATATGATACTGGAAATACCGCAACCTTTTGACAGTGGAAAAAGTTGGAAAGTGGCAGGGAACCCAGTAAAATTCAAAGGATTTGACTCATTCAATTTAAGGCCTCCAAATCTGGGAGAACACAAAAATTATTATTCCACGCCACTAATTTCAAGTGTGTCAAGTCAACAAAAAAACTCCTTCCAACCTAAAAGCCAACATTATAGATGTAAAGTCACTTTAACTATGAAAGACAATAACGCGCTTGAATTTTATGCCAACTCATTTACTTGGCTAAATTCAAAAAAGAAGTATCTTATCTGCAGCGTAATAAAAGGTAAATTCAAACATGATGAAAATCTTCTTGAATCTGTGAATTTCTATTTTTCCAAGATAAGTCCAGAAAAAAACGGAGATGAAAAAGATATTGATTTTTTAAACTTACAGTTATCTAAGATAAGTATTTCTAATGTTGCATTAACAGAAAGTGAAGTTGAAACTTTAATATCCGCCAAAATATAATTATCTAGCTAAAAATGGCACTAATCTTGCTCTCTACACACCACATGGAGAGGTACTTAAATGCACAGGACAAACGAAGCCAACTTAGATTCAATTACTGATGATCTAGAAAAATTACGTGAATGCTTTGGAAAATGGGTGAATTTATCAATCGAATCAGAATGTAGGGTCGTAGTGACATCAGAAGATAACGGTTTCCTTAGTATCTGGAAGCGCGAAGTTATACTTGGAGAACTGTGTGAGAGTAGCTCTAAGGAGGTTGCTCAAAAAATATCATCAGGAAAAAAACTAAAAGCAAGATTATGCGATTTTCGACCTTCGTTTTTGGGTGGCCACAATGGGAATCCAGAGGTTATGATATCTATCTGGGAAAATTAAAAAATTCTAGCTTTATCCGTTATCACGTGATATTTTGTCTTAAACCACAAAGATGGTGCAGGGCACAGGCGAGTGAGAGATCAAGAAACTTCAAATAGAAGAAAGTTAAATCTTGGGATAAATGCCATTGGAACAGTGGACGCAATATTATCCTGGGAAAAGTTAGAGATGTGCTTTGGAACTTCTTTTAAATTTTCTAACGAGACAAAGTTTGAAATAACAAAGGAGTTAGCATTACAACAGGGCAAGCTTCAAAAACTAGTAAATGAAAAGCAATCCACTAAGATATATAGTTTTCAGGAAAATGCCAGAAATCTAATTGAGAACATTGAAAATTTAATCGCAAACAATGATGGCAGAGCTTTATCGTTTATTTCAAATGCCGTCAAAAGGGAAACAAATTGTGAAATAAAGGGTTTTTGTGACGCTCTAAAAGCTCTTAGCAGAACAGAAAACATTTTTGAGCCTGTCAGGCCAAATGATCTATTTAGGGATATAATAAGAAAAATAGTAAATATTTTATTAAAAGAAAATATCCCTCTATCTTTACATGTTAAGTCTACTTTGAATAAGTTTATGACCGAGCTTGATAGACAGCTTCCAGAAACTATATTCCCAATATCGAGCGCCAAATATATTGAAGAGGGAAGAATAAGAATTCTCAAGGATTATCTAAGGGGACACCTAAGACCTAGTTCCTAATTTATTTTAACAAAACAGGTTTTGGAGGAGGCAAATTGATGTAAGTCATTGCTCCTGACCTTGTTGTGGTTCTTTGTTCCTTTTTTCTTGTTAGTAAAATTTTAATACCCTCTTTATGCCCATCATATGTCTTAGAAAATCGATGGCCCCCGTTTCCATTGGATACAAAAAAAAGAAAATCCGTTTTTGAAGGTCTTGCAGCTGCAAATAAAGATGCTACGGAAGGGTTACTTATAGGAGCGATTGGTAGCCCCTTAATAATGTATGTGTTATAGGGGCTTTTTTCTTTTATCTCTGCTTTAGTTGGACTTCTTGCAATCACATCTTTACCCATGGTAAGACCATATAGGACTGTTGGGTCAGCCTGAAGCTTCATACCTTTTGCTAGTCTATTATGGAACACAGAGGAAATAAGCTGTTTCTCAGAGTCATTTCCGGTTTCCTTCTCTAAAATAGAGGCTAGGATCAATAACTCTCTTGGGCTGTTCAGTATTGTATTTCTTGATCGCATGAGCCATGCTCTTCCCAAATTCGCTCTTTGCAATAGCATAATCTTTGATAAAACCTTTTCTCGGTCCTCCCCGAATTTTATAGATAATTTTCCAGTCGCTAGACTTCCTTCCTCAGGGATGGCATCTATATACCCCGTAAGATTTTCTGTTGAATTAATTCTATTTACTATTGCGTTTGAAGTCATACCGTCTTCTAGAAACACCTTGACTTCCTTTTTTATTCCCTTTTCGTTGGTAATATTATTCTCTATTTTATCTATAAGCTTTGAATTTTCTATCTCAATCAAAGCGAGCTCAGATTTTAGTTTATGCAATTCCTTAGTAAGATTTTTAATTTTAATGCTGAGTGGTTGGGAAACTTTTTTCACTAAAGGGGCAAGAGCATCGTCTGATCTAAAACATACTCCCTCCCAATTAGTTTTTCCTGAAACAATCTTAATACTGTCCTCTCCAAGAATTAGAAATTCAGTTCCCTTTTCGCTAGTACCGAGCCAAATCCCTTCATCAAAAACAAGCTTAAAAAGTTTATCGTCTACAAAAGCTTCTCCTTTTCCTTCTTCATTTTGGGCGACTAGTGTAACTAAATGCAAGTCGAAGTCATCTGATTGACCTTTTACACAGCTTAAAACTCTCGGGAAAGTCTCTGAAAAACTTTTATTTGGTATCTGAAAGATAAAAATAAAAAGAAGTGATGATAGAAAAAGTCTTAGCATGGTTAGTATCGTTGTGTAACAAATTAAATTTTGCGAAATCTAACATCCAATACTGCACCATCATCTATTATCACCCTTTTATAAGATAATACTCCTCTAACTATACCAGTAGAGGCCACCGTTATTTTGTTGGAAGACACCTCGCCTTCAAAGCTTCCAATTATTATAACGTGTTCGGCAAATATTGAACCCTCAACGGTACCTTCTTTTTCAATCACAACTTCCGAAGCATTTAGTTCACCTTTGACGAATCCTGCAACAGTTATTAAGTTTTGCGACGTTAAGCGACCTTCAAACACAGAACCGCTCGACACAACTGTACCGGAACCTGTCGGACTATTTAGGAAGTCAATTTCTGAGAATTTCGATCTAACGTTCACACCAAACACCTTTTACTGTTAAACTCGATACTTCCTCGTTTATTGGCGTCTACCGCGCCCTATCTAATAATAGCAATCTAGAAAGAGGTAGCAACGATTCGTTAAAATTCTTTACTTGCAATTTTAATTTTTTATAAGCTTCTTCCGAAATACATAGCTTTTGTGGCAAAATCATACTTACATTGAAGGTATATTAATAATATACTTGTATTTTATTAATGTTAACGAACTGGTAATAATGAAATTCACAGCTGCCCATTGGGGCACTTATAAAGTAGAGCAAGACCAAGAAAGAGGCCTTAACCTTCTTCCTTTTGAGCACGATAAAGACCCATCAGATATAGGAAAAGGCATAGAATCCGCCTTCAATAACGCCTCGCGTATTCACAAACCAGCTTTTAGAAAAGGATGGCTAGAGCAAAAAAAGAAGCAAATTAATATCAAAAGAGGAGAAGATGAATTTATAGAAGTGTCTTGGGAAGATGCATTTGAACTAGTCAGCACTGAAATAAAACGTGTTATTTCTACCCACGGAAACGAGAGTATTTATGCTGGGTCATACGGCTGGGCTAGTGCCGGTCGGTTTCACCATGCTCAGAGCCATTTGAGACGCTTTCTAAATCTATTAGGGGGATATACCTATTCAAAAAATACCTACAGCTATGCCGCGGCTGAGGTAATAATTCCTCATGTGTTGGGAAATTTCTATAATTTCCTTTTTGATACAACGAGTTGGGAGTCAATCACTGACAATACATCCCTACTATTAGCTTTCGGAGGTATTCCTCTAAAAAATGGACAAATAAGTCAAGGTGGGGTCGGTTCGCACATTCAGAAAGATTATTTAAATAAAGCAGCGCTTAAGGGAGTAAAATTTATAAATCTGAGCCCATTGAAAGCTGATCTGGAAACTAAAGGTCATACAAAATGGATCGCAATAAAACCCAATACTGATGTAGCTCTTATGTTAGCTCTTTGTTATGAGCTTAATAGAGCAGGTATGACTAACAAGGATTTTATAGATAAGTATACTGTCGGTTTCGAAAAGTTCATTGGCTATTTAAATGGTTTAAGCGATGGAATCATCAAGAGTGCTGACTGGGCTTCAAATATTATTGGAATAAACAAAAAGGCTATTTTTGATCTAGTTGAAGATATTCAAAAATCCGAAAGAACAATGCTTTCAGTAAGCTGGTCTCTAACAAGGCAATCTCATGGCGAACAACCTTACTGGGCAGCAATCGCTCTGGCTAGTATTATTGGAGACATTGGAAAACCAGGGGGTGGAATTGGATTTGGGTACAGTGCAATGAATAGCATAGGCAACCATTATAACAAAATACCCGCGGTTTCTTTACCAGTGGGAAAAAACAGTATCAGGAAATTCATACCAGTTGCTAGGATTTCGGAGATGCTTGAAAGGCCTGGTACCAGTTTTGATTACAATGGATCAAAACTTACTTACCCAGACATAAGATTAATTTATTGGGCAGGAGGCAACCCTTTTCATCATCATCAGGACTTAAATAGAATGATAAAAGCGTGGCAAATGCCAGAAACTGTTATCTCACATGAATGGTGTTGGAATGCTTTGGCAAAACATAGTGACATTGTTCTTCCAGTTACAACACCCTTAGAGAGAAATGATATAGCGCTTGCTCCAAGAGATCCGTACATGATTTATATGTCGAAAGTTATCGACCCAATTGGCGAAAGTAAGTCAGATTATGAAATTTTTGCGGGCCTTGCAGAAAAATTTGGTCTTGAAGATACCTATACTGAAAAAAGAACAGAGAAGGAATGGATCAAATGGATCTATGATGGCAGTAACGCTCTGCAAAAAAATAACCAAAAGTTTCCAGATTTTGAAGATTTCAAAAAAAAGGGATGGTATAAAAGCCCAGAACGTCTTTCTCAACAGGTATTTTTAAAAGAATTCATTGAAGCTCCTGAAAAGAGTCCATTAGACACCCCAAGTGGAAAAATCGAGCTGTTTTCAAAGCAAATAGCTAGCTTTAAATATTCCGATTGTGTTGGTCATCCCAAGTGGTATGGAGAGAAAGAATATCTAGGTAATGTAACAAAGTACAAACTGCACCTTCTATCAAATCAACCTAGATTTAAACTTCACTCTCAACTTGACAACGGTCACGTCGCAGCCAATGAAAAATTAGATGGTAGAGCAATTGTAGAAATAAACAAAATAGATGCCGAAGCTAGAGGAATATCAGACAATATGGTGGTGCGAGTTTTTAATGAGAGAGGATCATGTTTGGCAGTAGTGAAAATCTCAGGCAACATAATGCAAGGGGTTGTTAACATTCCTACTGGAGCCTGGCTGGATCCGTTGAAAAGTAGTGATATAAGTTGTGTTCATGGAAATCCAAACGTTTTAACTAATGATGTCGGAACATCCAAGCTAGCTCAAGGCCCAACGGCACACACATGTCTTGTGGAAATTGAACAATTTAACAAAAAAGTACCCAGGATACGTGCTTTTGATCCTCCGAAAATCACAGCTCCAAATAAGGATGAAATCTAGACAAAGTGTCGCGAAAGTTCAAACGAAATTGATATTTTGTTGACTAAGGCACTAAATTTTGCAATCGTTTTATTCTGCTAGCACGGGGGTTAAAAATGGATGGATCAAGCAAGTGCCCAGTAATCCATGGGGCAATAACAACAATGCAAAAAAATGCGGGAACCACAAATAGAGATTGGTGGCCTAACCAACTTAACATTGGAATACTTAGACAAAATGGTAAGAATAGTAATCCGATGGACGCAAGTTTTGACTACAGATCAGAATTTCGAAAGCTAGATTACACAGGTTTAAAGGCGGATCTTCGTGAATTAATGACAGACTCAAAAGATTGGTGGCCAGCAGATTATGGTCACTACGGCCCATTTTTCATCCGAATGACATGGCATGCAGCCGGCACTTACAGAACTGGAGATGGCAGAGGTGGTGGTGGTACCGGAGCTCAGAGGTTCGCACCACTTAATAGCTGGCCTGACAACGGAAATCTAGATAAGGCTAGAAGATTATTGTGGCCAATAAAAAAGAAATATGGAAATAAGATAAGCTGGGCAGACTTGTTTATACTCACGGGAAATGTAGCAATTGAGTCCATGGGTGGAAAAACTTTTGGATTCAGTGGAGGAAGAGAAGATATTTGGGCTCCCGAAGAAGATATTTATTGGGGAATTGAGCAAGAGTGGTTGGAAAACGGACGATATACTGGCGATAGAAACTTAGAAAATCCTCTAGCTGCTGTTCAAATGGGCTTAATTTACGTAAATCCTGAGGGACCTGACGGGAATCCAGATCCTCTAGCAAGTGCAAGAGACATTAGGGAAACTTTCGCTCGAATGGCAATGAATGATGAGGAAACAGTTGCGCTAACAGCTGGTGGTCATACTTTCGGCAAAGCGCATGGAGCTGGGGACGCCAATCTCGTCGGTTCAGAACCAGAGGGTGCACCTACAGAGCAAATGGGTCTGGGTTGGAAGAACTCATTCGGGAAAGGGTTAGGAAGAGATACAATTACTAGCGGGATAGAGGGAGCTTGGACTTCAAACCCGATACAATGGGATAATGGCTACTTTGATTTGCTTTTAGGCTACGAATGGGAACTAACAAAGAGCCCCTCAGGCGCGCACATGTGGAAGGCAAAAAACCAGAAAGAGGAAGATATGGCTCCTGACGCTGAAGACCCCTCTATTCGAGTTCCAACGATGATGACCACTGCAGATATGGCTATGCGTGAGGATCCAGAATATTTCAGGATATCTAAGCGTTTCCACAAAAACCCTAAAGAGTTTGCTGATAAATTTGCAAGAGCGTGGTTTAAGTTGCTACACAGAGATTTAGGACCAAAGAGCAGATACATAGGTCCTGAAGTTCCAAGTGAAAATTTGATTTGGCAAGATCCCATTCCGGAAGGGTCAAAATCATATGACATTGAAAGGGTCAAAGAATTGATTAAGGACCTAAACCTGAGTACTTCACAACTAGTCGAGACTGCTTGGGCCAGCGCTTCAACTTATAGAGACACGGATAAAAGGGGTGGTGCAAACGGCGCACGACTAAGATTATTACCCCAAAAAGATTGGGAAGTTAATAAACCAAGTGAGTTAGAGAGTGTTCTCGGTTCTTATGAAAAAATATCCTCTGAGACTGGTGCATCTATAGCTGATGTTATCGTTTTGGCAGGGAATGTAGGTATAGAACATGCAACAGGATCATCTTTAGATTTTTCTCCAGGCCGAGGAGACGCAACTCAGGAACAAACCGATATTGAGTCATTTGAAGTCCTTGAGCCGATTGCCGACGGCTTTCGCAACTATATGAAAGATGGGTATACAACTTCACCCGAAGAACTATTACTCGACAAGGCTTATTTGCTAAATTTGTCAACGCCAGAAATGGCCGTTTTAGTTGGAGGCTTACGGTCTTTGGGAATTAGCGCTACTGGAGCTGGTTTAGTTAATAGTAATACAAATAGGCTAAATAATGGCTTTTTCGTTTCACTTTTAGACATTAATACAGAATTAGTGCCTCATGAAATAAACTCTTTTAAATTACAAAACGGCGATAAGACAAAGTTTAGCAGAGTTGACTTGATGTTTGCTTCAAATTCAGAACTAAGAGCGATTGCAGAGGTTTACGCAAGTGATGATAATAGAACTAAGCTTATTGACGACTTCATTTCTGCTTGGACAAAAGTTATGAATCTTGATCGGTTCGACATCTAGAAGGACCTGAATGATTAAAAGTGAATAGGCAGCATTTTAGCCTTTTGCACTGATAAAAGAAACTTGGCATGATAATTGTTTATACTGTCTGAAACAGTGTAATGATATGACTTCTATTTTTCCAAGTGGAAACGCGTTAACAGCAACAAATATTACTAATAAAAGCAGTGCTGAGGCATCCGAATTAATAGAAAAGCTATCTAGTGGAAAAAGAATAAATAGCGGCGCCGATGATGCGGGTGATTTATTTAAACTAAATAATATTAAGGCAAAAGTTTTAAATACTAAATCAGCGATCCGAAATGTTACCGATTTAATGTCTATGGCTCAATTAGCTGATCAATCCTATAAAAATATAAATAACATATTGATGAAAACTAATGACTTAAGTTTACAGTCGACAAACCAAATTTATAAGGATGCCGATAGACAGGCCTTAAATAATGAGGTTCAAAATTTGGTCAGCGAAGTGGACAATATTGCACATGGCGTAGCTTTTAATGGAAAATCTTTAATTAATAGTTCTGAGCATGTTGAAGCGTCAATTGGAATAAAAAAGTCTGGGGGGATTACCCTAAATATTGGTAACGTTAATACAAGCAATATCGGACTTTACTCTCAAAGTACTCGAACTTTTAGTAACGATCTCAATATAGAAACTTTCGACGGAACTACTAAGGCAAGTTTCACATATGAAAATATATCGTCACATTCTGACAGACGCATCGATATTGGAAAATCTCAAATACCAAATGATGGTGAAGCTTTTTTTTCTGGCTCTTACATAGACTTATCTTTGGATAATTCCGAATTCAATAATGAAGCTACAAAATTGAGTAAATTGGCAACAGCATCTCACGCTTTAGACAGTGTTTCTGTTATTGGAAGCAATATTTATGTGGGAAATGGTACAACTGCGGAGCATATAGCAACTATAGATTCCACATTTGATGGCACAGACGGAAAAAAGTTAAGACTCAATATAGTAGAACCAGCATTTACAAATGGAAATTTTGAGGCTGCTAATGACCTAGAGGGATGGACGCTTAAAACAGAAAGAATAAACTTGGACGGAGTTGCTCTTATTGATAATAAAGTCACTCCCATAGATACTACCTACCACATCAACAACTCTAATTTAGGATTGAATGATAGCGATCCCCTCGCAAACGAAGGTACAATGTCTGGTGGTATAACGAATAGTCAAGTAAACTCAGGCACAAATGCAGTAAGATTAACCAGCGCAAATTTAACATCTTCAACAGGCTATGCAACTGTGAGAGGTCCCTATTTATATAGTAATTCCTACGTTACACTTGGTACTTCGAGTTCTGTGTCATTTGCTTGGAGAGCTCAAGGAGGTGGAGACGCTTATGACGTTCATGCATACTTAGTAGATATCGATAACCCAGCAAATAAGATCACATTGTTGGATGAACATACAAACGATACTACCGGATCATCCCCATGGGCTACAAAAACGGTCAATATAAATAAAGAAGGAACCTACCAGTTTGTTTTTGTGTCAGGTAGCTATGATGCCTCTGGAGGTAAAGCGTTAGGGGCTCAGCTATATGTAGATGATATTTCTGTAACAAACGCTGCTAGAAAGTTAAGTGGCAATGTGATTGAGAGTATCGGTTCTCTATTATACGGCGAGGTAGATGCAGCTGCAAATACAGGTTTATCGATTGGTTCTAGCGTTGCAACAAGTGCAAAAACAATTAGCTCTGGTCAACAATTAGCACTTTTAGGTACCTTAGGACGAGAAAATATCGAAATTAAACAAGGAGAAATTGCTGAAGAGATTTCAAAAAAAATAAATGCAATAACAGATAAAACGGGTGTAGAGGCTACATCATCCACTCAGGCAATGATTTCATTTGAAAATACTGCGGGGACTAATTTGCGCGATAGAGTTTCATTCAATTTATATGGTGTAGACGGAGTCATGAAAAAGATAAGCTCAGTAATTGATTTTGGTTCCGGAATTCAAGATATGGATCTAGCACCCCTTACAACAGAGATAAATAAATTTTCTTCTTCTACTGACATAACAGCATATTTGTCAGAAGATAAACAAGCCATTACGTTGAAATCAAGGCAAGGGTTTGATATCCTAATAGAAGATTTTAACTTGGAAAATGACAATAATAGCGTTTCTTTGTATATTAACGAAATGAAAGACTCCGGCCAGGTTTCACCTACATCAATAAAATTAAGTCAGTCTTCAGCTGGGGCTGACGCAACAGATTCCGCAAGAATATTTGGAGAGGTAATTTTAAAAAGCCATAAACATTTCTCTATGAGCTCTAGCGAAATTGGTAGCGTTCTGACTATTAAAGAAAAAAACCTAGAGTTTGCATCGCTGTCGTCTATAGCTGTAAGATCATTTGAAACTGCAAAAAAATCTATCGATATTATAAAATATTCTATGAAATCCATAGCAATGGAACAAAGTAAAGTAGGGGGTCTTGCCAACCAACTTCAGCAAACGTTAGGTAATTTAAGTAAAACTAGTGGCATAGACAAAATGACTATTGGACGATTAGAAGACATAGACGTCGCTAAAACAGTTGTGTCTTTACAGAAATCAAATTATATTCAAGAAATTGCTAACGCAATGGTCAGCAGAGTTAAATCTACAATGGAAGCCGTCCTGCAAATATTAAGTCGATAATAATTTCAGTATAATAGGAAGTTTCATGTTTTATACCACAGAGGAGAATGATCATGGTTTCCCTCATGATCCCTTCAAAGCAATAGTAACCCCGAGACCTATTGGTTGGATAGGTTCCTTAGATAAGGAGGGCGTTGCTAATCTGGCCCCACATAGTTACTTTAATGCGATTTCAGATAATCCATATTTCGTTATTTTTGGTTCCATTACCTATAAAGATACTGTTCGCAACATCGAGGAAACTGGCGACTTTACTTGTTCTCTGGTTACTGAGCATATGTTTGATGCTATGAATTCCTCGTCAGTTCCTGTTGAACCAAAGGTTGACGAATTTAACTTAGCAGGAATTAAAAAACAAAAAAGCAATTTAGTAAAATCTCCTTTTGTAAGTGGCTGCAGTGCTGCTTTGGAATGTAAATTGTGGAAAACTATTGATCTTCCCGGGACTGACCGATCTAACCTGACAGGCAATTATTCAATAATTGGTGAAGTTGTTGGGATTCATATCAATGATGAATACATCGAAAATGATATGTTCAATACTAAGAAAGCAAGGCCTGTAGCTAGATTAGGCTATATGGAATATAGTGTAGTAGGCGAGGAAAATATTTTCTCTAAAAATAGGCCAAAAATTAACTCCGATGGTAAATTGGAGCAAGTTGGCAAATGGGATGGAGCGTATCGCTGACACTACTCCACTTCAGGAAAATGTTCTCGAAATTCGTTCCACTCTCTTTTTGACATTCCTGAATTTTTAATGTTTATTTCTTCCCCTTTCAATTTCTTTTTAAGGCAATCGACAGCCTGTCTTGATAAATGTATAGAGTTTAATTGATAGTCAAGAAATGCTTGGAACGCTTTAGGAACCCATTTTCGTACTATTTCACTTATAATTTCTGCGTACACCCTTATTTCATACTGAGCATGTTTATCTGCTCTCAGCCTCAGAAAATTAAATAAGTTGTGAAGGTCTGTTTTCCAGTACCATTGTGTGTAAATGTTGGTAGGTAAATTCATTCTAGCTAATTCTCTTGCTAAACCAGGTTTGCCTTCCGAAGAAAGTAAATTTTCATAATTTGTGTAGCTACGATCACTGTCATTTTTAAGAATATCCAAGACTCTTTGTGCTTCATCAGCTTCTAAAACAGTTCCCCTGCCCTGATTATTAATCTGCGATTGGGCTGCTAAATTACTGGGGTCCGGGATATAAAATTCTTTATCGAGGATAGAGTAGCGCGCTGAATATTCATTAACATTAGCAGTACGATGTCTAATCCATTGTCTCGCTACAAATACTGGCAGTTTTACATGAATCTTTATTTCACACATTTCAAATGGCGTAGAGTGCCAGTGCCGCATTAAATACCGTATTAAGGAATTGTCATCTTGTGCTTTCTTAGTGCCTGCACCATACGAAACACGTGCTGCTTGAACAATTGCGTCATCATCTCCCATATAGTCTATTACCCTTACTAGGCCATGATCTAAAACAGGAAAGACTGTATAGAGGCTATTTTCGAGGTCCTCTACAGTGGCTCTCTTAGTACCGAAAGATTTCTTCTTTTCTTCCTCTACTGACCTTTTATCTTCTTCAGATATTGTCATTTCCACGCTTTCTCATAAAATATACTATTCATTAGTTTTAACAAGGATAGGAATAGAATGGCAATCAAATATTTGCATACCATGGTAAGAGTAAAAGACATTGATGCATCACTAAACTTTTACTGTAACCTGCTTGGACTTAAAGAAAGTCATAGAAAGGAGTATGAAGCAGGAAAGTTCACGCTTATCTTTCTTGCACCACCCGACCAGCCTGATGCAATGATAGAGCTAACTTATAACTGGAACAGCGCAGAGGTTTACAACGAAGGGCGAAACTTTGGCCACTTAGCGTTTGAAGTCGATGATATTTATGAAACCTGTCAGCATTTGATAGATAATGGTGTTATTATCAATAGACCACCAAGAGATGGACGTATGGCTTTCGTTAGATCACCTGATAATATCTCTGTGGAACTCCTACAACAAGGCGATCCAAAGGATATCAAGACTCCCTGGGATACTATGGAAAATGTAGGTAACTGGTAGTTGATAAATTTTAAAAATTATAGCATAATGACGCTGTCTTTTTGACTATGGTAATAAACGCGCATGTAATAAACGGATCGGACCCGGGGGCGGTACCCGGCGGCTCCACCATTGCCTTTAGGGGGCCGAAATAGGATCGACGGACGTCTAAAGATGTTTGCTTTTACTCGGCGGGACGCCACCGTTATCGGCACAAACTGTATAATTGCAAATGACGATTATGCTCCGGTTGCGGTTGCTGCGTAAGCAGTAATTAATTCCGAAACTTAACTCCAGTCTGTTTGCACAGGTTGGCGGGGTTTGTAGGCACCTGGCAACAGAAGCCTACGCTGATG